>JBIIZY010000169.1:0-6374 GCA_044346035.1 Rhodoferax sp.
ACAGCATGTGCAGCAGCGAGCGCAGGAAGACAACGGGCAGTGAGCTCATGCGGCGGCCACCAGGTGGTTGGCAAAGTCCATCAGGCTGTCGTGCACCAGCGTCTGCGCGGGGAGGTCGTCTGGCAACTCGCGGTGCCGGTAGATTTCGGCCTTGCCGGTGAGGACCAGGTGCGTCGTGCAGCCCACTGCGGCACCGGCCACAAGGTCGCGCACCGAGTCGCCGGCGGTCGGCATCCCGCTGAGGTCTACGCCGTAGCGCTCCGCTATCTGCTCGTACAGGCCGGGCGCGGGTTTGCGGCAGTTGCAGCCGTCTTCGGGTGCGTGGGGGCAGTAAAACACCGCGTCGATACGACCGCCTACCGCGGCCAGCATGGTGTGCATCTTGGCGTGCATCGCATTGAGGGACCCTACATCAAACAAGCCCCGGCCCAGACCGGATTGGTTGGTGGCCACGACCACGTGCCAGCCCGCGTGGTTGAGCTTGGCAATCGCTTCCAGCGCGCCTGGCAGGGGTTGCCACTCGTTGGGCGACTTGACGAACTCCGCACTGTCTTCGTTGATGGTGCCGTCGCGGTCTAGGATGCAGAGTTTCATGGCGAGGGCGCCCCTTAGGTCGCAAGTTTGGAAAGGTCGGCCACGCGGTTCATGGCCAGGTGCAGGCTGTGCAGCAGTCCGAGCCGGTTGAGGCGCAGGTCGGTGGCTTCGGCGTTGACCATCACGTCGGCAAAAAACGCATCGACGGGCTCGCGCAAGGCCGCTAGCGTCTGCAGCGAATCGGTGTAGTCGCCCTGCTGCCATTGGGCGTGCGCCTGGGGCAACACGCTTTGCATGGCAGCGTACAGCGCCTTTTCGGCCACCTCTTGCAGCAACACCTCGCTGACGTGGGCGTCGACGGCATCGGTCTTTTTCAGAATGTTGCCAATGCGCTTGTTGGCGGCAGCGAGCGCGGCACTTTGCGGCAAGCCTGCAAAGGCGCGCACGGCGGCCAGCCGCTTGGCCACGTCGCCCAGGCGCGACGGTCGCAGCGCCAGCACCGCATCCACCTCCTGCGCGCTGTAGCCTTGCTCACGCAATGCGCCAGAAAGTCGTTCGTAGATAAAGTTTTCAAGCTGGCTTGCAGTGGACGCATCCAATGCAAGCAGCTTGTCACCCACCAAGACCGCGTTTTCGGTATCGCCGCCCAAACCAAGCTGACCCGACAAACCAAAGGCGCGGCAGGCAATGTCTATCAGTTGTCCCACGTCCATGGGCAAGTCCAGCTCGACCAGCATTCTGATCACGCCCAAGGCATGGCGGCGCAGGGCGAATGGGTCTTTGTCGCCAGTGGGGACGTTGCCGATACCGAACATGCCCACGAGCGTCTCGACCTTGTCTGCCAAAGCCACGACCACGCCGGTGGTGTTGCGGGGCAAGCTGTCGCCAGCAAAGCGCGGCCTGTAGTGGTCCTCAATGGCCAGCGCGATCTCGTCGCCCAAGCCATCATGGCGGGCGTAGTAGCCGCCCATGATGCCCTGCAGCTCCGGGAACTCACCGACCATGTCGGTTAACAAATCGGCCTTGGCCAGGCGCGCGGCGGTGCTGGCGTTGAGCGCCAGCGTGCTGTCGCCGAGCTGCTTGGCGATGGCTTGGGCAATCGCACCCACCCGCTCGCTGCGTTCGCCTTGGCTGCCGAGCTTGTTGTGGTAAACCACCTTGCCAAGGCCCTCCACCCGGGATGCCAACGTTCGCTTGCGGTCTTGGTCGAAGAAAAACTGTGCATCGGCCAGGCGGGGCCGCACCACGCGCTCGTTGCCACCGACCACCGCGCTGCTGTCTGCGGGCGAGATGTTGCTAACCACCAGAAACTGGTTGGTGAGCTTGTTCTGTGCGTCGAGCAGCGGGAAGTACTTTTGGTTGGCTTTCATGGTCAGGATCAGGCACTCCTGAGGCACCTGCAGGTACTGCGGCTCGAAGCTGCAAACCAGCACATTGGGGCGCTCTACCAGCGCTGTGACTTCGTCGAGTAGCGCAGCGTCGTCGATGGGGCGCACGCCGTGACCAATGCGGTCCGCCGCCTGTCGCAGTTGCCGCACGATGTCGGCGCGGCGCTCGGCAAAGCTGGCGACCACCGCGCCTTGCTCGCGCAGCAAGTCCGCGTAGTGGTCCGCATGGGTGAGGGTGACGGGCGAAGCCTTGGCCTCAAACCGGTGCCCATGGGTGGTGTTGCCCGAACGCAAGCCCAGCGCCTGAACCGGCACCACCTGCGACCCATAGAGTGCGACCAGCCCGTGCGCAGGGCGCACAAAACTCACACTGCTCCAACCTGGCAGTTCGCAGTCACGCTCCAGTTGGTAGGTCATCACTTTGGGGATAGGCAACTTGGCAATGGCTTCGTCCAACGCCCTTTGCAAGCCATCGGACAAGGTGGCACCCGCCACCATGTTCTCGAAAAACAGCGCCTCGGCTTTGCCGTCCATGGCGCGCCTGAGCTGCGGGACCGCGGTTGCGTCGGCGCCCAGGGCTGCGAGCTTCTTGAGCAAGGCGGGCGTGGGGGTACCGCCGGCATCGAGGCCCACCGCGACGGGCATCAGCTTGACCGAAACCGCACGGCTGGCGGCCTGGGGCAAGACCGCCGTGAGGTGCACCCCCAGGCGGCGCGGTGAGGCGTACTCGGTAACAACCGCGTCGGGCGCAGCCAGTCCCTGGGCCTTGAGCGAATCAGCCAATACATGGGCAAAAGATTCACCGAGTTTGCGCAGCGCCTTGGGCGGCAGCTCTTCCACAAACAGTTCAACCAGCAAGTTGTTCATAGTCTCAATCGTTAACGCAGGTGCGCGGTATGCGCGGCACAGCACCAGGAGGCGCTACGCAGCCTTTTTCACCATGTGGTCCACCCAGGCACGCGGGGCCATGGGAAAGCCCAGGCGCTCGCGGCTCTCCAGGTAGCTCTGGGCCACCGCACGCGCCAAGTTGCGGATGCGCCCAATGTAGGCCGCGCGCTCGGTCACGCTGATGGCGCCCCGGGCATCGAGCAGGTTAAAACTGTGTGCAGCTTTGAGTACCTGCTCGTACGCCGGCAAGGCCAACTGCACGTTTATCAGGTGCTTGGCTTGGCGTTCGTGCGCGGTGAAAGCGGTGAACAAAAACTCGGTGTCGCTGTGCTCGAAGTTGTAGGTGGACTGCTCAACCTCGTTTTGCTTGTACACATCGCCATAGCTCATGGTGTCGGTCCAGCGCAGGTTGTATACGTTGTCCACGCCTTGCAGGTACATGGCCAGCCGCTCAAGGCCGTAGGTGATTTCTCCCGTGGCGGGCTTGCAGTCGATACCACCCACCTGCTGAAAGTAGGTGAACTGCGTAACCTCCATGCCGTTGAGCCAGACCTCCCAGCCCAGGCCCCACGCGCCCAATGTGGGGTTCTCCCAGTCGTCTTCCACAAACCGGATGTCGTTGTGCCTGAGGTCAAAGCCCAGGGCCTCTAGAGAACCTTGGTAGAGCTCCAAGATGTTGCTCGGGGCGGGTTTGAGCACAACCTGGTACTGGTAGTAGTGCTGCAACCGGTTGGGGTTTTCTCCATAGCGCCCGTCCTTGGGACGCCGGCTGGGCTGCACATAGGCGGCCTTCCATGGCTCTGGGCCAATGGCCCGCAAAAAGGTCGCTGTATGTGACGTGCCCGCGCCCACTTCCATGTCGTAGGGTTGAAGCAGGGCGCAACCTTGGCGGTCCCAATAGTCCTGCAGGCGAAGAATGATTTGCTGAAAAGTAAGCATGGTTCGGCGCGCACAGGCGCTCGCAACAGGTACAAGGCCTGATTTTACGAGGTCACTGCTGCCATGCCCGCCGCCGACCGAGGGCCGCCAACCCGACCACCGTAGCAATGGCGATCCAGAACGGCAGCAAGCCGGTACGCGCCACCCACCATGCGTAGGGCGTGGTGCCAACACGCCCTTGCACCTCCCCCACCAACACGCCCTGCGTAAGTCGCGGCAGCGATGCCGTGACCTGGCCCCGGTGGTCGATGATGGCCGTGGCTCCGGTGTTGGTGGCACGCACGAACGGCCGCTGCAGTTCCAGCGACCGCATACGCGCAATCTGCAGGTGCTGGTCGATGGCTACGGTGTCGCCAAACCAGCCGATATTGCTGAAGTTCACGAACGCCGTGGGGGCGGTCTGGACATCGCGAAAGCGCACGCCCAACTCTTCGCCAAACAGGTCCTCGTAACAGATATGCGCGGCCAAGCGCTGGCCCTTCCACGCAAAGGACGCCTGGTCCAATGTGCCCCGGTTGAAATCACCCAAGGGGATATTCATCATCCGGGTGAACCACTTGAACAGCGGGGGGATGAACTCACCGAAGGGCACCAGGTGGTGCTTGTCGTAGCGCCACACCGCGTCACTGCCAGGCCGCATGCCCACCACTGAATTGGTGTAGCCGTGTTCGTACGAACCCAGCGGTATGCCCGTCAACAGGGCCGTGTCACCCGTGCCAAAACGTGCGCTCAAATCGTCCCAGTATCCGGGCGGAAGCTCTTGCGGCAGCAGGGGTACGGCCGTTTCAGGCCATGCGACGAGATCGGCTTTCAGTTCGGCACTGCGTTGTGCGTACCATCGCAACGCCGCCGCCACACCTGTAGCTGCTTCGAATTTTTCGCTTTGCGGGATGTTCCCCTGGAGCAATGCGACCTGGATGCTGCCCGCTGCTTGGGTGTGCTCCGACTCAGGTTGCCACAAGGCGGCAAGCCCTATCAGTGCGCACAGTGCAATCTGACCGCGGCTGAATGCTGAACACTGCGCCAAAGCCATCGACACCGCCGCTGCGATGAGGCAGACGCCGTACAAGCCTAGCCACGGAGCCACCGCACTCAGGGGGCCGTTGGTGTGGGCGTAGCCTACCGCTCCCCATCCGAAGCCAGTCAACCATGTGCCGCGGGCTAGTTCGGCCGCAGTCCACAAAAAGCCAAACAAAACGGCCGATGCCCAAGCGGGTCGAGGCTTGAAGTATCGGTAGATCAAGGCCGCCAAGCCGTAATACAGCGCCAAAGCGGCAGCCAGAAAGAATGTGGCCATTGCCGCCAAGGCCGCGTTCAATCCCCCGTATTGGTGCATGGCAATGAAGAGCCACCAAAAGGAACCTGCCAACCAACCTACCGCGAAGCAGTATGCGATCCCAAATGCACCCCGTACGCTCTTCGAACGCAACAGCGTCTGGCAAAAAACAGCCATTGCGAAGATCTGCAGCCACCACTGCGGTTGACCTTGGGGAAGCAGATACGCAAATGGCCAAGCCAAACTGGCCGCGCTGGCCCATCCAGCGAGTAACAACACCAGGGGCTGCGCAACAGCGATCAAAGGCTGGAGGGCGAAACCTTGAACCAACGCACGGCACCACCCTTGGTGTGCAGTACTGCGAACTCAAGCCCAGCTAGATGGTGGCGCTCACCACGCTTGGGTACATGGCCCATCTCGTGGGCGATGAGGCCACCGATGGTCTCAAATGACCGCGCACCGTCACTGGCTTGTAGGTCCACTGAAAATGCCAAAGCCACGCGCTCCACCGGCGTATCGCCACTCACGCGGTAGGTCCTGTCTGCTAGACCAAAGATATCTCCTTCGTCCTCGGCAATATCAAACTCGTCCTCAATTTCGCCGACGATTTGCTCCAGCACATCCTCGATAGTGATGAGGCCAGCCACCCGCCCAAACTCGTCGATCACAATCGCCAGATGGTTGCGATTGCCCCGAAAGTCGCGCAAAAGATCGTTAAGCCCCTTTGACTCCGGCACAAACACCGCTGGGCGCAGTAAGGCACGGATATTGAGCTCCGGAGCCCGCTGCAACTTCAACAGATCCTTGGCCATCAAAATGCCAATGATGTTCTCACGGTCACCGTCCACCACTGGAAATCGCGAATGGGCGGTATCAATCACCTGGTGCATCAAATCGTCAGCGGAACTTCTTATATCTAGCACGTCCATGCGCGTGGCTGGAACCATGACGTCACCGGCGGTCATGTCCGCCATCCGGATCACGCCCTCTAGCATCATGCGGGAGTCTAAGCCGATGATTTTGTTTTCCTGCGCTTCGACCAGGGTGTCGATCAACTCGTCGGCGGAGTCGGGGCCGGGATGGATGAACTCAGCGAGCTTTTGCAGGAAAGAGCGCTTGTCCTCTCTGTCCGCATAGCGCATAGGATTTGGGTCTGACACAAGTTGAGATGGCACAGCGGCCGTGGTTGCGACAACCCAAGGATAGCGGATTTACAAACAAAAAAACGCCCCATCGAATGACGGGGCGTTTTTGGCTGTAATAGCCTGACGATGACCTACTTTCACACGGGGATCCGCACTATCATTGGCGCTGAAGCGTTTCACTGTCCTGTTCGGGATGGGAAGGAG
>JBIIZY010000024.1:0-22247 GCA_044346035.1 Rhodoferax sp.
CGTCGTTGCCTTGGAGGCGAAAGTTGTAGTCCGGGCGGTTGAAGGTTTCGGGCTTGCCGCGTACCAACTCGCGCTTGGCCTTGAGGTCTTGGGCGAGTCGGAACAAAAAGGCGAGTTCGCGGCGCAGTGCGGGCAGCGGTGCGGGGTCTTCTTGGTTCTGCGCCGGGGCGTGCGCCGGTCCGTGCCCGTTCACTGGACCGCTAGCTTGCCCGCTGCCCTTTTGTTGGCCGTGCGTGGCGCTGGGGTCGGTGAGCCACGCTTCGGTTACCACCGCCTCGAGTTGGTCGTGGCGCAGGTTGTGGGCAATGGGCACCGACTCCAGCCGGGTTTCGGAGGACTGGATGGCCAAAGTCGCTTCGTCCAGCGTCACGTAAAGCGACACCGCGGGGCAGTTGCGCCCGGCTTGCAAGGTGTAGGTTTGCACCACATCATCGGGCAGCATCGTGACCTTGTAGCCCGGCATGTACACGGTGGACAGGCGCGCACGCCCGACGTGGTCCACTGCGCTGCCCGGCAGCACCGCGAGCGCCGGCGCGGCGATGTGGATGCCCAGCGTCACCGTGCCACTGCCCAGGCCTTGCACCGAGAGGGCGTCGTCAATCTCGGTGGTTTGCGAGTCGTCGATGGAAAACGCCTGCACCGCTGCGACCGGAAGGGCCTGCGCAATCGCGGGTGCGGCCAACGCAGGAAAGCCCGTGCCTTTGGGAAAGTTTTCTAGCAAAAACCGCTTCCAGTGGAACTGGTAGGGCGAGCGGATTGCGCCGGCCTGTTGCAGCAGCGCCAGGGGTGCGGTCTGGGTGGCGCGCGAGGCGTCGACCACGGCCTTGTACTCGGGCGCATTTTTGTCGGGCTTGAACAGAATTTTGTAGAGTTGTTCGGCAACCGGGGCGGGGCAGGTGCCGTGGGCCAACTCGGCGGCCCACTGGGCGATTTGTTCGGCCACAAGGCGTTTTTTTTCAAGCGCTGCCAGCGCTTGCGCAATGACTTCGGCCGAGGCTTTGCGAAAGCGCCCCTTGCCGGCGCGACGAAAATAGTGCGGCGCCTCGAACAAGGCCAACAACATGCCTGCTTGCTGTTGTGGGGTGGCCTGGGCCGAGAAGTAATCGCGCGCCAGGTCGGCGAAGCCAAACTCCTCGTCGGGCGAAAATTCCCAGGCCACATCCAGCTCGATGGCGTCGGCCACACTGCGCGCACCGGCCATCCATGCAGCGCTTGCGTTGGTCTCGAAACGCAGCATCAAGTGGCTGCTTTTGACCTTCACGCGCTTGCCGCTGTCGAGCTCCACCTGCGCCGAGGCCTCGGCTTCTGACAAC
Organism: Rhodoferax sp.; assembly: GCA_044346035.1. Taxonomy (GTDB): domain Bacteria; phylum Pseudomonadota; class Gammaproteobacteria; order Burkholderiales; family Burkholderiaceae_C; genus Allorhodoferax. The sequence continues at coordinate 1,314 of JBIIZY010000024.1, forward strand.
ACCCGCCCGGCCAGAAAACGGCCCGCTTCTTCGAAGAGTACATGCATGCAACAGATTGTCCCATGCGGGGAGCTGCAACTTAGTTGTCTGCGTTGGGCGCGGGCATGTCCAAGGTGTGGGTTTGGCTGCGGTCAGCGCCGCGGGCCAGCGTTGCTTGGCGCGGGGCCACAGCGTGCAGCACCCAGTCATCAGTGACCGCGCTGCCGACCCGGAAGGTTTTTGCGGGCAGGTCGTTGACTGCGATGATGGCCGCACCCCGTCCATTGCCGCGTGCCACCACGCCCACCAGATTGAATTGTTCGGACCGGTCCAGCGCCGGTGCTTCAGGGGCCGGTGCGGCAGTTGCGCCCAGTACACCGGCCACTGCGCCCAGTGCAGCGCTTGGCAGCTCCGACTGCGCCGCCGCTGCCGCCGGGGCAGACGGTTGTGCTTGCTGCCATTGCAAGGTCCAATAGACTGCGCTGGCACCGAGCAACAGTGCAACGCAAAACGCGCCCAGCCGCGCTGCCCAAGGTGAGTGAACGTTCCGTTGCATGATTGCGATTATCGTGTAAGCATTGCGCCCCCCGGCCCCAGGCCGACCGCAGGGGCGGTCGCAAAGGTGATTCGCTACGCGCCCACGCCTTGGCTTTTTTTTGGTTCTTTTTGTTCCTTGGTTCTTTGTATGACACGCCATCCGCACGCTGCACCCTGTCCATCCGCCGCCCCACCCCGCCCCAGCGGATTTACGCTCATCGAGTTGATGGTGGTGCTGGTCATCATTGGCGTGCTGGCGGCGCTGATCGTCCCCAATGTGCTGGACCGTGCCGACAGCGCGCGCGTCACGGCGGCCAAGACGGACATTGCCAACCTGGGGCAAGCCCTCAAGCTGTACCGGCTGGACAACCAGCGCTACCCCAGCGCGCAGCAAGGCCTGCAAGCCTTGGTGGCCAAGCCCAGCGTGGACCCCATTCCGCCCAATTGGCGGCCGTACCTCGACAAACTGCCCAACGACCCCTGGGGCCGACCCTACCAATACCTCAACCCCGGCATCCAGGGTGAGATCGATGTGATGTCCTTCGGTGCCGATGGCGCAGCCGGTGGCGACGGCAACGGTGCCGACATTGGCAGCTGGCAATAGCGGGTCGGTGCACCGCGCAGTGCGTGGGCAGCGCCAGCGCGGCGAGATCGCCGCTGCGCTGGCGGTCCGCGGTGTGACCCTGTTGGAGCTGCTGGTGGTGGTGTCCATCATTGCCATCGCTGCGGCGGGCGTTGCGATGGCCCTGCCAGACAGCGGCCAAGCACAGCTCCAGCGCGAGGCGCAGCGCTTGGCGAGCCTGTTGGAATCCGCCCGTGCCCACTCCCGTTTGACTGGCGCGGTGGTGCGCTGGCAGGCCACACCCGGCGGTTTTCGGTTTGAGGGTGTGCAAGCCAACACCCTGCCCAGCACCTGGCTGGACGCCAATACCCGCGCGCCGGTGGGTGCCAGCTTGGTGTTGGGTCCGGAGCCTATCCTTGCCGCGCAAAGCGTCACCTTGCGCGGCAGCCAGCCATCGGCACCGGGCTGGCGGGTCGCCAGCGACGGGCTGCGGCCCTTCGAGGTGCAGCGCCCATGACAGCCCAGCGCGGCCGTGGCTTCACGCTGGTGGAGGTGTTGGTGGCCTTGGGTATCGTGGCCATCGCGCTCACGGCGGGCATCAAGGCCAGCAGCGCACTGGCCGCCAACGCACAGCGCCAATCCGACACCTTGCTCGCGCAATGGTGTGCGGAAAACGTGCTGATCCGCATCCGCTTGACCCGGCAGATTCCCTCGGTAGGCGACACCGAAGAGGTCTGCGAGCAGGCCGGACAACAGCTGCAGGTGGTGGCCAGTGTGCGCCCCACGCCCAACCCCAACTTCGTGCGGGTGCAGGCCCAGGTGCTGCGCGACAAAACACGCTTGTTCCAAGTCACCACCGTGGTGGGGCGCTACTGATGCAGCCGCACAACAACTGCGCTCGCACGCTGCGCGGCTTCACTTTGGTGGAGCTGTTGGTGGCTTTGGTGGTGATGGCGCTCATGTCGGTCATGGCTTGGCGCGGGCTCGACGCCATGACCCGCGCGACCGCCCACACCCAGCAACGCGCCGACGCACTCATGGTGCTGCAAACCGGTATGGCGCAGTGGGGGGTGGACCTCGACGCCATGGTGGACCCGCCCAAGTCCGACCCCGCCAAGCCGGACCCGACCGCGCCCGCCGCCCTGGACTGGAACGGGCAGGTGCTGCGCCTGACCCGCACCGACCCGGCCGGGGCGCCCGCGGGCCTGCGGGTGGTGGCATGGGGCCGCCGCGAGGTGCAAGGCGTGTCACACTGGTTGCGCTGGCAGTCCCAGCCCATTCGCGACCCGCTGAGCTGGCGCGCCGCCTGGACCCAAGCCGCACTGTGGGGCCAAAACCCGGGCGATGCCGAGCGCCGCCAGGAGCTTGCCGTGCTGCCATTGGCGGATTGGCAGATTTTCTATTTCCGAAACGACGCCTGGAGCAACCCGCTCTCCAGCGCCGAAAGCGCCGCCGCCACGCCCGATGCGGTGCGCCTGGTCCTGTCCCTGCCCAGCGGCGGCGTGCTGGCAGGCAAGCTCACCCGCGACTGGATCCGGCCCACCGTGGCGGGCGCCAAGCCATGAGGCGCGCTGCCGCGCGCCAGCACGGCGCAGCCATCTTGACGGCCATGCTCACGGTCACTTTGGTGGCCACGCTGGCATCGGCGGCGCTGTGGCACCAGTGGCGCGCGGTCGAGGTCGAAAGTGCCGAGCGCACCCGCACGCAAATGGCCTGGGTGCTCACCGGCGCGCTGGACTGGGCCCGCCTGATCCTGCGCGAAGACGCCCGCACCAGCGCGGTGGACCACCTCTCGGAGCCTTGGTCTTTGCCCCTGGCTGAGGCGCGGCTGTCGAGCTTTTTGGCGGTGGACCAGAACAACACCGACAGTGCGATGGAGGCCTTTTTGTCTGGGCAAGTTACCGATCAGCAGGGCCTGTTGAACCTGGCTAACCTGGTCGATGGTGGTGAGTTGTCGGGCGCCGACTATGCTGCTTTCGACCGCCTGTTTCGGCACGTGGGCATTCCGCGAGCGCAGCTCGATGGCGTGGCCGACCAGCTGCTGCTGGCCGCGCGCGCTGCCCCGCCCACCCCGTCGGCACCGGGGCTGCTTATGCCCCAGCGGCTGGAGCATATGGTGTGGTTGGGCCTGCCTGCGGGCAGCTTGCAAGCCTTGCGCCCCTATGTGACTTGGCTTCCCACGCGCACACCGGTGAACCTCAACACCGCGCCCGCAATGGTCTTGTCCGCCGTGCTTCCTGGCGTGGACCTGCGCATGGCGCAGCAAATGGTGACCCAGCGCGCGCTGACACACTACGCCACGGTGACCCAGGCCTTGGAGGCGGCCAAACTGCGCAGCGACCAGGTCGACCTGGCGCGGCTGGCGGTGGCCTCGCGTTACTTCACCGTGCGCGGTCAGTTGCGCTTAGACAAGACGGTCGTGCAAGAGGTTTCGTTGGTGCGCCGCGAGGGCACCTCGGTTATGGTGTTGTGGCGCGCGCGGGAGGCCTTGTCGCCCCAGGCTGCGGCCACTTCCGCGTCTCTACAATGACCGCCACCTTCCGCCCATGTCCACCCTGATTCTTGCCCTGCCCCTTGCAACCGGCCCCAGTGCGCCGGAGTACGACTTCGTCGTGCAGCGTGACGACGGGCAGACCGACTCGCACGGGCGTGCGCTGGCTTCTCTGTTACCGCACACAGCCAGCCAGTCCAAAGAAGTGGTGGCCGTGGTCCCCGCCGCCATGCTCTCGTGGCACAGCCTGGTGCTGCCAGCCCGGGTGGCTGCGGGCTTGTTGTCGGGCCGCACCGACACCCAGCGTGCCCGCGCCGTGCTGGGCGGCGCACTCGAAGAGCACGTGCTTGACGAGCCCGAGCAGTTGCACTTTGCGGTCTTTGGCGCAGCGGCTGCGCAAACACTGTGGGTCGCGGTCTGCGACCGCGCCTGGCTGGCTGCTGCGTTGCAAGGCCTGGAGGCCGCTGGCCTGCCAGTGACCCGGCTGGTGCCAGAGCACGAACCCCTGCCAGACCCGCAGGCTGCCCGCGTGAGCGTGACCAACGCGGCGGCGCCCGCGCAAGTTATTGTGTGTACGGCAGCCGGTGTGACCGTGCTGCCCTTGGGCGATGCGGCCGCGCGCCTGGCCGAGCCGCACCGCCCGCTGGAGCTGTTGGCAGAACCGTCGGTCATGGGCTTGGCAGAGCAGTGTTTTGGTGCGCCTGCTACTGCCCAAACCCCTGCGCAGCGTTGGGTGGCGGCGGCGCGCTCGCCATGGAACTTGGCGCAGTTCGAATTCAAACCCTCCCAAAGTGGCCGGATGTCGCGTCGCTTCGCGGCGGCCTGGTCTGCGCTGCGCCATGCAGCCCCGTGGCGCCCGGTGCGTTATGGCGTGTTGGCCCTGCTGTTGCTGCAGGTGGTGGCACTCAATGCGCTGGCCTACAAACAAGCATCCCAGCTCGACGTGCAGCGCGCCGCCGTGCGTGCGATTCTGTTGGAAACCTTCCCCACGGTGCCGGTGGTTATTGATGCGCCCCTGCAAATGCAGCGCGAAGTTGCACAACTGGCCCGCCAGCGCGGCCAAGAGGGTGCGGACCTGGCCCGGTTGCTGACGGCGGTCGGCGCGGTGCTGGGTGCTGACAAAGCAGTCACCGCGCTGGACTTCTCCGGCGGTGCATTGCGTGTGCGCGCCAACCAGCTAAGCGACCAAGACGCTGCCGACGTTGAGGCAGCCCTGGGCGGCCAAGGTTGGACAGCGCGGCTGCAAGGCGACCAGTTGGTGCTCTCGCAACAAGGATCTCCGTGATGGCTTCTGCGTCTTTGGCCTCTTGGACTGGGTGGCGCACGCTGCGCGCCGCCTTGGCTGCGCGCTTTGGCGCCTTGGCGCCGCGCGAGCAGCGCGCTGTGCAGGTCGCCGTTACCGTGCTCGGCCTGGCGTTGGCCTGGTGGGTCTTGTTGGCACCGGCGCTGGACACCTTGCAAAAGGCGCCAGCGCAGCGCGTTCAACTAGAACAACAGCGCGATCGCATGCTGGCCCTTCAACTGCGCGCGCAAGCGCTGCAAGCCCAGGCCACCTTGCCCTCGGCAGACGCCTTGCAGGCCTTGGAATCGGCGGTGGCCGCCTTGGGCAGCGGCGCGAGCTTGCAAGTGGCGGGCGACGTGGCCACGGTCAGGCTGCAAAAGGTCAACGCCGACGCACTCGCCCAGTGGCTGGTGCAGCCAGCGACAGGCGTGCGCTTGCAGCCGGTGGAGGCGCGGTGGGTGCGCGATTCCGCAGCGGTGCCGAGCTGGAGTGGCACCTTGGTGTACCGGTTGCCCGCCGGCGAAACGCGCGCTTTGTAAATGCAGCGCGCGCGCCCCTCCAACGCGACCGGTGCTGCCTGGGCCTGGGCCGCTAGTGGTTTGCTGGTCGGCGCCGTGTTGGCAGCGCTGGTATGGGCGCCCGCAGCCTGGCTGGTGCATGCGGTCGGGATGGCAAGCCAAGGCCGGGTGGTTCTGGGCGATGCAACGGGCACCGTGTGGTCGGGCTCCGCCGGGCTGGCGCTCAGCGGAGGCCCAGGAAGCCGCGACGCGGCGCGCCTGCCTGGGCGGGTCCACTGGTCGCTTGCGCCGGGCTGGGGCTCGGTGCGTATGGCGCTGCGCGCCGATTGCTGTACCACCGCACCCCTGGAGCTTGCACTGGCCCCCGCGTGGCCGGGTTGGACGCTGCAGATTGCGCGCCACCAGTCCCGCTGGCCGGCCTCCTTGCTGGCAGGTTTGGGCACCCCCTGGAACACCCTGCAGCTGCAAGGCAATCTGGTGCTCGACACCGCTGGGCTGCGGGTGACCACGGTGCTGGACCGTTGGGCATTGCAAGGCAGTTTGCAGCTGGATGCACAGGAAATGCAGTCGCGCCTGTCGGGTTTGCGCCCGCTGGGCAGCTACCGTGTGGGCGTGGCGGGCGGAGAGCAAGCGGTGTTGACACTGGCCACCCAACGCGGCGCGTTGCAACTCACCGGCCAAGGGCGTTGGACAGCGGGGCGTTTGCGTTTTGAGGGCGAGGCCCGTGCAACGCCCGAACATGCGCAAGAACTCTCCAACCTCCTCAATATCATCGGGCGCCGTGACGGTGCGCGTTCTGTTATCACTTTGGGCTAGTGCTATGCCACGTCTTATCCGACATTCTTCTTTGCGCTTAGCGAACCTGTCCTGCGCGGTATTCGCAGACCATGCCAGTGGGGTGCAAGCGGCCGGTGCGCGTGTAAGCGCCCTTGCTCCCGCATGGACGACCCACGCAGCTGCGGCGCTGCTGGTGCTTGCCAGCGTGCTGGCGGTCTTGCCGCTGCCTGTGCGCGCCCAAGCCGCAGCGCCAGCGGGCGCGCCGGTCACCCTGAACTTCAACAACGCTGAGATCGAAGCGGTCGCCCGTGCCATGGCGGCAATCACGGGCCGCCAGGTTGTGGTGGACCCGCGGGTGAAGGGCACCCTGACCCTGCAGAGTGACAAACCCCTGTCGAGCGCTGCGGCGTACAACCAGTTCTTGGCGGCGCTGCGCTTGCAGGGATTTACGGTGGTGGAGTCCGGCGGGCTCGACAAAGTAGTGCCCGAAGCCGAGGCCAAGCTGCAAAGTGCGGCGGTGAATGCCGGTGGTGGGGCGACCAGTGGCGCCAGCCAGGTGATGACGCAAATTTTCAAGCTCAACTTTGAGAACGCCAACAACTTGCTGCCAGTGCTGCGGCCCTTGATCAGTCCCAACAACGTGATCAACGTCAACCCAGGCAACAACTCGCTGATCATCACCGACTACGCCGACAACCTGCAGCGCATCGCCCGCATCATTGCTGCCAGCGACGTATCCAACGGCACCGATGTGGAGGTCATCAACCTGCAGCACGCGATCGCGTCCGACCTGGCGCCGCTGGTCTTGCGTTTGGTTGATTCGGGCACGCCCGGTGCCGCAGCCCAGGGCCAAACCGACAACTCCTTTCGGACCACGCTGATTGCCGAGCCGCGCAGCAACTCGCTGATCTTGCGCGCGGCCAACCCTGCCCGCGTGGCACTGGTGCGCTCACTGGTGGCCAAGCTCGACCAGCCCGCACTGCAGGGCGGCGCGGGCACCGGCAACATCCATGTGGTCTACCTCAAGAATGCAGATGCCACCAAGTTGGCCGCTACGCTGCGCGCAGTTCTGTCGGGCGAAGTTCGCAGCCCGGTCACGCCGGGGGGCGGAGGTGGTCCAGCCAGTGCTGCGGCCAGCGCAGCATCTTCCGGTGCGGCCAGCACGGCCGGTCAGATTCAGGCGGACGTTGCCACCAACGCGCTCATCATCACCGCGCCCGACCCGCAGTACCGCCAGCTGCGCGAGGTCATCCGCATGCTCGATGCGCGGCGGGCGCAGGTGTTTGTGGAAAGCCTGATTGCCGAGGTCAACGCCGACCGCGCGGCCGAGTTTGGTATTCAGTGGCAAGGGCCCATTGGCAACACCAGCGGCGGCACCGTGGGCCTCTTGGGCACCAACTTTGGCGCGGGCGGCAAAAACATTCTGAACCTCGCAGCGCAGGCCAGTGGCGTGGTGCTTCCGGGCGCAGGCCTCAATTTGGGCGTGGCCACGCAGTACGCCAACGGCGTCTATACGCTGGGCTTTTTGGCGCGCTTTCTGGAGCAAAACGGGGATGGCAACATTTTGTCCACGCCCAATCTGCTGACATTGGACAACGAGGAAGCCAAGATCGTGATCGGCCAAAACGTGCCCTTCGTAACCGGCCAGTACACCAACACCGGCGGGGGAGGCAACGGATCGACCGTAACGCCATTCCAGACCATCGAGCGCAAGGACGTGGGGCTGACCCTCAAGGTCAAGCCGCAGATCAGCGAGAGCGGCACCGTCAAGCTGTCGATCTTTCAGGAGGTCTCCAGTGTGCAGGCGTCCAGCATCAATTCCTCCACCGGGCTGATCACCAACAAGCGCTCCATCGAGTCCAATGTGCTGGTCGAGGACGGCGCCATCGTGGTGCTCGGTGGCTTGCTGCAAGACGAGTACGCGGGCAACAACGACCGGGTGCCTGGACTGGCCGACATTCCGATTTTTGGCAACCTGTTCAAGAGTGAAGCGCGCAGCCGCAAGAAGACCAACCTGATGGTGTTTTTGCGCCCGGTGGTGGTGCGCGATGCGGCCGGTGCCGAGGCCTTGTCGGCAGGCCGCTACGACCAGATGCGCAAAGTACAAGCCGACGCGCAGCCGCAAGAAAGCGAGCGCTTGCCGATCAACTCTGGACCGATGTTGCCGGGCCCGGCCGCGGCGCCCGCTGCGGGCACGCCCGGATCGGCAGTGCCCGCTCAGTCTGTTCCTGCGCCCGCCGCACCGGCGGGGGCAAGCGCTGCACCCGCAAGCCCCCAGCCGGCTGCTCCCCGTCCGGCCGTGCCGCAGTAGCCACCATGCGCTACCCGCTGCCCTACGCGTTCGCCCGCAACCAGCAACTGCTGCTCGAAGACAGCGGTGACACGCTGACCCTCTGGGCGCACCCGCAAAGCCCCGCCGCTGGCATCGCCGAGGTGATGCGCCGCCACCGTGCGCACCGGGTCGAAGTGGAGGCGGCGGCGCTTTTGCAGCAGCGCATCAGCGCTGCGTATGCACAGGGCGAGTCCAGTGCTGCCTCGGTGGTCAGTGAGGTCGAAAGCGATGCCGACCTCTCCCGCATGATGCAAGAGTTGCCTGCGGTAGAAGACTTGCTGGAAACCGCCGACGACGCGCCCATCATCCGCATGCTCAACGCCTTGCTGACGCAGGCCGCACGCGACGGCGCCAGCGACATCCACATCGAACCCTACGAGCGCCACAGCAGCGTGCGTTTTCGGGTGGATGGCACCTTGCGCGAGGTGGTGCAACCCAACCGCGCGTTGCATGCGGCCCTGATCTCGCGCCTGAAAATCATGGCGCAGCTCGACATTTCCGAAAAACGCCTGCCACAGGACGGCCGCATCTCGCTGCGCATCGGCACCCGCGCGATGGACGTGCGCGTGAGTACCTTGCCCAGCGCCCATGGCGAGCGCGCGGTGCTGCGCCTGCTCGACAAGGGCCAGAACAGGCTCGACCTAGAAGCCGTGGGTCTGCATGGCGAGGTGCTACGCCGGCTGCAGCACCTGATTGACCAGCCGCACGGCATTATTTTGGTGACCGGCCCCACCGGTTCTGGCAAGACCACCACGCTGTATGCGGCCCTGGGCCGTTTGGATGCGGCGCGCAGCAACATCATGACCGTGGAAGACCCGATTGAGTACGAGCTTGCCGGTGTCGGACAAACCCAGGTCAACCCCAAGATCGACCTCACCTTTGCCAAGGCGCTGCGCGCCATCCTGCGCCAGGACCCGGACGTGATCATGATTGGCGAGATCCGCGATTTCGAGACCGCGCAGATCGCCATCCAGGCCTCGCTCACCGGCCACCTCGTGTTGGCCACGCTGCACACCAATGACGCTGCCAGTGCGGTGACCCGCCTGACCGATATGGGGGTGGAGCCTTTCTTGCTCAGTTCGAGTTTGCTTGGTGTACTGGCCCAGCGGCTGGTGCGTAAGACCTGTACCGCCTGCGCTGGTGCGGGCTGCGCCGTGTGTGCCCACACCGGCTACCACGGCCGCACCGGCATCTTTGAGTTGCTGGTGACCGACGAGCCGCAGCGCGCCTTGATTCACCAAAAAGCATCCGAGGCCGCGCTGCGCGCTGCCGCATTGGCTGCGGGCATGGTGCTCATGCGCGACGATGGCGCGCGCTTGGTGGCCAGCGGCGTGACCACCGCCGAGGAGCTGCTGCGCGTCACCCGCGACTAAGCCACCCAAAGGCCAACAGGCCGCCGATGAGCACCGGCTGGTGCACCATGTAGTACGACAGACTCCAGCGTCCCAGCAGCGACAGCACGGGAACACCCTTGTGCGCCAACCAGTGCGGCCGGTGCCGCAAACACCACTGGCCGCTGGCCACACCCCACCACATCGCACCCAACCATGGCAGCAGCGGCGCATAGTCCTCGGTGATGGGTTTGCGGCCGATGAGCCCGAGCCAGTTGAACGCGGCATGGTTCAAGAACTCCAACGCTGGGAAGTACTGGTGGGCGCCCTGGGCCAGCACCGGCAAGGCCAGTGCCAGCGCCCCCAAAGGCCAAAGCCAGCGCCCCCAATGCTGGGTGGCCCGCGCCACGATCAGCATCAGTGCCAGCCCGTGCAAGATGCCGAAGTAAATGAAACTCTCGGGGTACATCACCCACGAGGCTGCCGTCACCAGCAGGGCGCACAGCGCAATCTGGCGCCAGCGCCGCCAAAAGCGCGGCCAACCCTGGCCGTGGTGGGCCGCCAGGGCCTGGCCTACCCCGGCGCAAAACACAAACAAGGTCACGATGGCGCTGCGCTGCACCGTCCAGAACGGGTCCTTGTAGAAGTCGGCTTGCAGGTGGCCAAAGTGCTGTAGGTCAAAGCAGAAGTGAAACCCGGTCATCCACAACATGGCAAACCCGCGCAGGCTGTCCAAGGCGGCCGCGCGCTCGTCCAAGGGGGGGTGGCGTGGGGGCAAAGTTGGGTGCATAGCGCATTGTCACTGAGCGCGTTGGCGTAAAGGCTCGTGGTATGTTCCAAGCATGCCTGCCTACACTTTTTCCGCGCTGGATGACCAGGGCCAAACCCGCAAAGGGACCTTGGAGGCCGACAGCGCCAAGTCGGCCCGGTCCCAGTTGCGCGCCCAGGCGCTCATACCGCTGGCCGTGGAGCAGGTGGCCTCCGGCCAAGTGGCGCGCGGCGCTGCTGGCAGCCCCTCGGTGGGCCTGTGGACGCCCCGGGTTTTCAATGCCAACCAGCTGGCGGTGTGGACCCGCCAACTGGCCTCTTTGGTCAGCTCGGGATTGCCGCTGGAGCGCGCGCTGGGCTCGCTGGCTGAAGAGGCCGAGCGCGAGAGCGAGCGCAACCTCAACGCCGCGCTGCGCTCGGCGGTCAACGCAGGCGCCGGCTTCGGCAAGGCCTTGGGCGAGCATCCGCGCGAGTTTGCAGACATCTATGTGGCGGTGGTCGGTGCTGGTGAGCAAAGCGGCCACCTGGGGCTGGTGCTCTTGCGTCTGGCTGAGGACTTGGAAGACCGGCAGGTGCTGAAGTCCAAGCTGGTCGGCGCTGCGCTGTACCCTGCCATCGTGTCCCTGGTGGCCTTGGTTATCGTGCTGTTTCTGGTGGGCTATGTGGTGCCGCAGGTGGCCCAGGTGTTTGCCGGAACCAAGCACGCGCTGCCGTGGTTGACCCGCGCGATGCTGCTCGTCAGCGACTTGGTGCGCGGCTATGGGTGGTTGGCCCTGCTGGTGCTGGCGTGCGCTGCGGGTGCAGCACGCTGGATGCTCCAAAACCCCGCAGTGCGCGAGCGCTTTGATGCCGCTTGGTTGAACCTGCCCGTGGTGGGCAAGCTCGCGCGCCTGTACAACGCAGCGCGCTTTGCTGGCACCTTGTCGATGCTGTGCGCCGCAGGCGTGCCGATCTTGCGCTCGTTGCAGGCGGCCTCGGACACGCTGGGCAACCACGCCCTGCGCCGCGATGCGCAAGACGCACTGGTGTTGGTGCGCGAAGGCGCACCGCTGGCGTCGGCGCTGGCGCAAAAAAAGCGCTTTCCGGGGCTGCTGTCCATGTTTGCCCGCCTGGGCGAGCAGACCGGCCAACTGCCCGAGATGCTGGAGCGCGCCGCGCGCCAGTTCAGCACCGAGGTGCAGCGCCGCGCCCTGGCCCTGGCCACGGTGCTAGAGCCACTGCTTATCGTCGCCATGGGTTTGGTGGTCATGCTGATCGTGCTGGCGGTGCTGATGCCCATCATTGAGCTCAACCAGTGGGTGGGTTAGCCTCTGGCGGGGCACGCGCGGGATAATCGCAGCCCATGGCAACCCGTTTCCGTCAACCCTCATTGCGCCAACGCCTGGCACCTTGGTTTGCTGGCTTTGACGGCCCCTTGACCCTGGCTGTGGCGCTGCTGGCGTTTGCCGGCATGCTCATCATGTATTCCTCCGGCTGGGACCATGGCAGCCGCTTTGTGGACCACGGGCGCAACATGCTGATCGCAGCGGCCATCATGTTCGTGGTAGCCCAGGTTCCACCCCAGCGGCTGATGGCTTTGGCAGTCCCTTTGTACGTGGTAGGCGTGTGTTTGCTGGTGGCGGTGGAGCTGATAGGCATCACCAAGAAGGGAGCGCAGCGCTGGATCGATGTGGGCATCGTGATCCAACCCAGCGAAATTCTCAAAATCGCCATGCCGCTGATGCTGGCTTGGTGGTTCCAGAAGCGCGAAGGGCAACTGCGCCCCCTAGATTTTTTGGTGGCCGGGTTTTTGTTGGCGGTGCCGGTGCTGCTCATCATGAAGCAACCCGACCTGGGAACCTCTTTGCTGGTGCTGGCTGCGGGACTGTCGGTGATTTTCTTTGCCGGCATGTCTTGGAAGCTGGTGGTTCCGCCGGTATTGGCGGCGGTGGTGGGTATCGTGCTGCTGGTGGTGCTGGAGCCCACCTTGTGCGCCGAAGGGCTGCGCTGGGTGGTGCTGCACGACTACCAGCAGCAGCGCATCTGCACCTTGCTAGACCCCACCCGCGATCCGCTGGGCAAAGGCTTCCACATCATCCAGGGCATGATTGCCATTGGCTCGGGCGGTGTGCTGGGCATGGGCTTTATGCAAGGCACACAAACCCACCTGGAGTTCATCCCGGAGCGCACCACTGATTTCATTTTTGCCGCCTTCTCTGAGGAGTTCGGCTTGGTGGGCAACCTGCTCCTCTTGTCCGCTTTTTTGTTTCTCATTTTTCGCGGCTTGGCCATTGCCTTGGAAGCGCCCACGCTGTTCGCCCGTTTGCTGGCTGGCAGTGTCACCATGATTTTTTTCACCTATGCCTTCGTCAACATGGGCATGGTCAGTGGCATCTTGCCGGTGGTGGGCGTGCCGCTGCCCTTCATCAGCTACGGCGGCACCGCCATGGTCACCTTGGGCTTGGCGCTGGGGATCTTGATGTCGATTGCGAATTCGAGGCGGCTGGTGCAAAGCTAGGGATTGGCCCCAGCGCGGGTCCGCTTCTAGGGTTGCATGACCTGCCGCCTAAAATGTCCCAATGATCTCTCGCGACCCCACCATCGAACGCTTGGCCATTGCCAAATCCCTGTTGCTCACACCTTTCGGTTTGGACGAGTCGCACTTGTCCAAAGCACTCAGCGAGATCCGCGCCCACGCGGTTGACGAGGCCGATTTGTACTTTCAGTACACCCGCTCCGAGGGCTGGAGTCTGGAGGAGGGCATTGTCAAAACCGGTTCGTTCAGCATTGACCAAGGCGTGGGCGTGCGCGCGGTGAGTGGCGAAAAAACGGCATTCGCGTACTCGGACGATATCTCCGAGGCCTCCTTGCTCGATGCGGCCCGCACGGTACGCACCATCTCTGCTGCGGCCAAGAGCGGGCGTGCCAAGGCGACGGCGCGCAAAGTGGCCTCCAGCCGCACGCTCTACCACGGGGTCGATCCCATCTCCACACTCGACAGTGCCACCAAGGTGGCTTTGCTGGGCAAGGTGGAGCGGCTGGCGCGCGCCAAGGACCCGCGGGTCGCCCAGGTGATGGCAGGCCTGGCCAGCGAGTACGACGTGGTGCTGGTCGCCCGTGCCGATGGCACGGTTGCCGCCGATGTGCGCCCTTTGGTGCGCCTGTCGGTCACGGTGATTGCCGAGCAAAAAGGCCGCCGGGAAATGGGCTCCAGCGGCGGCGGCGGGCGTTTTGGGCTGGCCTACTTTTCGGACGAGCAAATTGCCACCTACGTCAACGAAGCGGTGCACGCCGCGCTGACCAACCTCGAGGCCCGCCCGGCGCCTGCGGGCGAAATGACCGTGGTGTTGGGACCGGGCTGGCCGGGCATCTTGTTGCACGAGGCGATTGGCCACGGTTTGGAAGGTGACTTCAACCGCAAAGGCTCCAGCGCCTTCAGTGGCCGCATCGGTCAGCGGGTCGCCGCCAAAGGCGTGACCGTATTGGACGATGGCACGCTGACCGACCGGCGTGGCTCGCTCAATGTGGATGACGAGGGCAACACCAGCCAGCGCAATGTGCTCATCGAAGACGGCATCTTGAAGGGCTACATCCAAGACGCGATGAATGCGCGCCTGATGGGTGTGGCGCCCACCGGCAACGGCCGCCGCGAGAGCTATGCGCACATACCGATGCCACGCATGACCAACACCTACATGCTGGGCGGTGACAAAGATCCGCAGGAAATCGTCAAGAGCATCAAAAAGGGCCTGTACGCCACCAACTTTGGCGGGGGGCAAGTGGACATTACCAGTGGCAAGTTTGTGTTTTCTGCCAGCGAGGCCTACTGGGTGGAGAACGGCAAGGTGTTGTATCCGGTCAAGGGCGCAACCATCGTGGGCAACGGCCCCGATGCGCTGACGCGGGTCACGCTGATCGGCAACGACATGCGGCTCGACAGCGGCGTGGGCACCTGCGGCAAAGAGGGACAAAGCGTGCCAGTCGGCGTGGGCCAACCCACCCTGCGCATTGATGGCCTGACCGTGGGCGGAACCGCCTGAGGCGGGCTGAAAAAGCCCTGAAAAGCTGTGCTACATTGCCACCCATGGTTTCGCGCACTTACTTTTTTGGCTTTTTTTGGTTCTCAAGCGCCAGTGGCGGTAGAGAGATTGGAAGCGTGCTGAAGTAAGCGTTCTAAACCCTCCAAAACCGCCGGCTCCCCCGGCGGTTTTTTTTTTGTTCATTCACCACAACGACCCTGGAGTTCCCCCACATGACCGCCCCCAGCCTCCGCAGCGCCGAACCGCACGGCGACCGCACCGGAATCACCGACGACGAACGCATCAAGGACATCACCGTGTTACCACCACCCGAGCACCTGGTGCGCTTTTTCCCAATCCGTGGCACGGCGGTGGAGAGCCTGATCTCTGACACCCGGCGCACCATCCACAACATCATGGCGGGCACCGATGACCGCTTGCTGGTCATCATTGGGCCGTGCTCCATCCACGATCCCGGTGCGGCACTGGAGTACGCCCGCCGTCTCAAGGCGCAGCGCACCGCCTATGCCGACACGCTGGAAATCGTGATGCGGGTGTACTTCGAGAAGCCGCGTACTACCGTGGGTTGGAAGGGCTTGATTAACGACCCTTACCTCGATGAGAGCTTCCGCATTGACGAGGGACTGCGCATTGCGCGCCAGCTGCTCATCGAGATCAACCGCCTGGGCTTGCCCGCCGCCAGCGAGTTTTTGGACGTGATCTCGCCGCAGTACCTGGGCGACCTCATTGCCTGGGGTGCGATTGGCGCGCGCACCACCGAGAGCCAGGTGCACCGCGAACTGGCCTCGGGCTTGTCGGCGCCCATCGGCTTCAAAAACGGCACCGACGGCAACATCAAAATCGCCACCGACGCGATCCAGGCTGCAGCCGGTGGACACCACTTTTTGTCGGTGCACAAAAACGGCCAGGTTGCCATCGTGCAGACCAAGGGCAACCCAGATTGCCACGTGATTCTGCGCGGTGGCAAGGCGCCCAACTACGATGCCCAGAGCGTGGCCGAGGCCTGCGCAGAGTTGACCCGCGCCAAGCTGAGCGCGTCGCTGATGGTCGATTGCAGCCATGCCAACAGCAGCAAGCAACACGAGAAGCAGTTGACCGTTGCCGCCGACATCGCCGCCCAGCTCGCATCCGGCTCGCGCAGCGTTTTTGGTGTGATGGTGGAAAGCCATTTGCACGCAGGCGCCCAAAAATTCACGCCCGGCAAGGATGCTGTGGACCAACTGGCGTACGGCAAAAGCATCACCGATGCATGCCTGGGATGGGACGACTCACTCAAGGCCTTGGCGCTATTGTCCGAGGGCGTCAAGGCGCGGCGCAAGCAGCCCGTTGGCGCCTAAGCGTCGGTGCTTCTGGGCTAGCGCGTGGGCAGCGCGCTGTGCTGCCTGCGCGGCACAGTGCGTTGCCACCGTCCGGCACCGACGGCCTGGCAAGCGTCTGAGTCGGCGCTTAGCGGCGTGGAGCGCGCAGGGCGTCGGCCAGCTTGTGGTGGATGCCACCAAAGCCGCCGTTGCTCATGCACACGATGTGGTCGCCGGGACGCACGGTTTGTGCGATGCGCGCCACCAATGCCTCCACGGTGTCCAGCACCTCGGCCCGCGCACCCAGTGGCGCGAGCGCTTGCGCGGCATCCCACCCCAGCCCTGCGCTGTGGCAATACGCCAGGTCTGCCGCCTCCAGGCTCCAGGGCAGTTGCGCTTTCATCGCGCCAAGCTTCATGGTGTTGGAGCGCGGCTCAAACACCGCCAGAATGCGCGCCCTGCCCACTGTGCGGCGCAAGCCGTCCAAGGTGGTGCGGATGGCGGTGGGGTGGTGGGCAAAGTCGTCGTAAATCGTCACCGGCTCGGGCACGGCGGGGGGCTGTGCTGCGCTCTGCGGCAGCGCGATGCGATCGCGCACTTCCATGCGCCGCTTCACGCTCTCAAAACCTGCCAGGGCAGCCGCAGCGTCGGCGGGTGCCACGCCCACATGCTCGGCCGCTGCCAGCGCCGCGAGCGCATTGAGTTGGTTGTGCACACCGCCTAGGTTCCAGCGCACCTGGCCGACCTCCGCGCCTTGGTACTGCACCGCAAACGCGTCGGGCTCGCCCATGGCGCTGAAGTCGCTGACGGCGGTGCCAAAGCTGCGCACCTCGCTCCAGCAACCTTGGTGCAGCACCCGCGCCAGACTCTCTTCGAGCCCGTTCACCACGATCCGTCCACTGCCCGGCACGGTGCGCACCAGGTGGTGGAACTGCCGCTCGATGGCGGCCAGGTCGTCAAAGATGTCGGCGTGGTCGAATTCCAGGTTGTTCAGAATGGCAGTGCGCGGGCGGTAGTGGACGAACTTGCTGCGCTTGTCAAAAAAGGCGGTGTCGTACTCGTCGGCCTCAATCACAAAGGTCTGGCCCTTGCCCAGCCGTGCCGACACGCCAAAGTTGCGTGGCACGCCACCCACCAGAAAGCCCGGTTGCAAGCCCGCTGATTCCAAGATCCAGGCCAGCATGGCGGTGGTGGTGGTTTTGCCGTGGGTTCCGGCCACCGCCAGCACGTGGCGGCCTTGCAGCACCTTTTCGGCAAGCCACTGCGGCCCGCTGGTGTGGGGTGCGCCTGCTTCCAAAATGGCTTCCATCAGTGGGAACTTGGGCTCGCCGCTGGGCAGACGGGTCCGGCTGACTACGTTGCCCACCACAAATACGTCGGGCTGCAGGTCCATTTGCTGTGCGCCAAAACCCTCCACAGTGGCGATGCCCAGTGCATGCAATTGCTCGCTCATTGGCGGGTAGACGCCGGCGTCGCAGCCGGTCACGCGGTGGCCTGCCTCGCGGGCCAGTGCTGCCAGACCACCCATAAAGCTGCCGCAAATGCCAAGAATGTGGATATGCATAGAGCGATTCTAAGGAGGGGCACAATTCCGCCATGGAGTCGCTCACCCTCGAAATTGCAGCCACCGCAGCACGCATGGTGGTCGAAGAAGGCTTGGAGTACGGCCCTGCCAAGCGCCGTGCTGTTAAGCAGCTGGGTTTGCCAGCGCGCACCGCGCTGCCGGACAACGCGGAGATGGAGGCGGCGGTACAGGAGTACATCGCCCTGTTCTGCGCCGACACCCAGCCGCAGGAGCTGCGGGCCTTGCGCGAACTCGCCTTGGTTTGGATGCAACGGTTCGCCGATTTTCGCCCGCATTTGGCTGGCGCAGTCTGGCGCGGCACTGCCACGCGGCATTCGGATGTGCTCATCGAGCTCTTTGCCGACGACCCCAAGTCTGCCGAGTTGCACGTGGTCAACCAAGGCCTGCGCTTTAACGTGCATGCAGTCGCTGGAATTCACGGAAAGCCGGTGGATGTGCTCACGTTGCAAGTTCCCTGCCCGGTGCTGGCCGAGCGCGTGCTGGTACAACTGGTGGTGTACGACTTCGACGATCTGCGTGGGGCGCACAAGCCCGATGCCCACGGGCGGCCATTGCGCGGCGACGTGGCGGCGCTGCAAAAACTACTGCATGATGCCGCGCTATGAGTGCTTCGCCGCCAGATTCCCCCTCCCACCCCCCGCCCGTGCACCGTCGCGCGCTGCTGGTATCGGCCGGACTGGCAGCGGGATGCGCCGGCTTGGGACTGGCATGGTGGCAATCGCGCCAGGGTGGGGCGGTTACCGAGCCGGTGGAAGGGTTTTGGTCGATGCGCTGGGATACGCCCGACGGCGCGGAGCTGAAAGCCTCGACGCTACGCGGCAAGCCGCTGCTAATCAACTTCTGGGCGACTTGGTGCCCCCCCTGCGTTGAAGAACTTCCGCTAATAAACGACTTTTACTTGCAAAATAAGTCAAACGGTTGGCAAGTTATTGGTTTGGCGATTGACAAGCAGGCGGCGGTAGGCCGCTTTTTGGAACGCATTCCGCTGGATTTTCCCATCGGTATGGCCGGTCTTTCCGGCACCGAGTTGGGGCGAAGTCTTGGCAATCTCACCGGTGGCTTGCCGTTTACCGTGGTACTTGGTGCGTCCGGCGCGGTGGCACAGCGTAAACTCGGCCAGCTCACAATAGACGATTTACAGTCCTGGGCCCCCTTAAAGTAGGCCTCTAGCAGGCTTGACGCCCGCATCTGCACCCCGGCCAGAGCCTGAGCAGCGGACTGGGTGGTTGCCCTTGCATTTGCGGGTTTGCCTGCAAATAGTTCTAAATGCCGTTTTTTGGGCCGAATTTGCTGTAAATTCGCCGCCTGTTTCACGATGGTTGTTGGAGATTTCATGGATTTACGCAAACTTAAAACACTCATCGACTTGGTGTCTGACTCCAATGTGTCGGAGCTTGAGATCACCGAAGCAGAGGGCAAAGTCCGCATCGTCAAGAGTGGCGCAGCGCCCGTGCAGGCCCACGCGCCCGCCCCGGTCTACCAGCAGGCGGCGCCTGTGGCGCAAGCCCCCGTGGCCACGGTTGAGACCGCCACCCCGCCACCCCCGGTTGCCGAGGCGGTGGCCAGCCATGCAGTGAAGTCCCCGATGGTGGGCACGTTTTACCGCGCATCGTCCCCCGGCGCCAAGCCCTTCGTGGAGGTCGGTGACAGCATCAAGGCGGGTGAGACCATCTGCATCATTGAGGCCATGAAGATTCTCAACGAGATCGAAGCAGACAAGTCCGGCACCGTGACCCACATCCTGTGCGAGAACGGCCAAGCGGTCGAGTACGGTCAAGCCTTGTTCACCATCGTTTAAGGCCCGGCCCAGCCCATGTTCAAGAAAATTCTGGTTGCAAACCGTGGTGAGATCGCGCTGCGTGTGCAACGTGCTTGCCGGGAGTTGGGTATCAAGGCGGTCATGGTGTACTCCGAGGCCGACCGGGAAGCCAAGTACGTCAAGCTTGCCGAGGAAGCCGTTTGCATTGGCCCGGCCGCGTCGGCGCAAAGTTACCTCAATATGCCCGCCATCATTTCGGCAGCCGAAGTGACCGATGCCGAGGCCATCCATCCTGGATACGGCTTTTTGAGCGAAAACGCGGATTTCGCCGAGCGCGTTGAAAAAAGCGGTTTTCAGTTTATCGGGCCTACACCCGAGTCGATTCGCGTCATGGGCGACAAGGTGTCGGCCAAGCAAGCCATGATCCGTGCTGGCGTGCCCTGCGTGCCGGGCTCCGAGGGCGAGCTGCCCGACGACCCGGTGCAGATTCGCCGCATTGCCAAGAGCGTGGGCTACCCGGTCATCATCAAGGCCGCCGGTGGCGGTGGCGGTCGCGGTATGCGGGTGGTGCACACCGAGGCGGCGCTGATCAACGCGGTCCAAATGACCAAGGCCGAGGCGGGTGCTGCGTTTGGCAACCCGGCGGTGTACATGGAGAAGTTCCTGCAGAACCCCCGCCACGTCGAGATTCAGATCATTGCCGACAAGTACAAAAACGCGGTGTACCTCGGTGAGCGCGACTGCTCCATGCAGCGGCGCCACCAAAAAGTGTTGGAGGAGTCGCCAGCACCGGGAATCAACCGCAAGCTCATTGAGCGCATCGGCGAGCGCTGTGTTGCGGCCTGCAAAAAGATTGGCTACCGGGGAGCGGGCACTTTTGAGTTCCTCTACGAAAACGGCGAGTTTTACTTCATCGAGATGAACACCCGGGTGCAGGTCGAGCATCCGGTGACCGAGATGGTGACTGGCATCGACATTGTTAAAACCCAGATCATGGTGGCCGCTGGTGAGAAGCTGCCTTTCGCGCAGCGCGACATCGTGATGCGGGGCCACGCCATCGAGTGCCGGGTGAATGCGGAAGATCCTTACAAATTCACGCCCTCGCCCGGTCGGGTCACGATGTGGCACGCGCCGGGTGGGCCCGGCGTGCGGGTCGATTCACACGTGTACACCAACTACTTTGTGCCGCCCAACTACGACTCTATGGTGGGCAAGATCATCGTGCACGGCGACACCCGCGACCAGGCCATGGCCCGCATGCGCACTGCCTTGGCAGAAACCGTGGTGGAGGGCATCAATACCAATATTGCACTGCACCGCGAACTCATGGTGGATGCCAAGTTCATGGCGGGTGGCACCAACATCCATTACCTAGAGCATTGGCTTGAGCAGCACAAGCGTTGACCCTGGCCGTGCCCGCCCCGCGCGGGGCGGATCGCGCGGAGCCACTTGGCATGTTTGAGTTGCGTCTGATGGCGCCGCAGGACTGCGTTGAGCCGGTCA
The DNA here is from genome assembly GCA_044346035.1 of Rhodoferax sp. Taxonomy (GTDB): domain Bacteria; phylum Pseudomonadota; class Gammaproteobacteria; order Burkholderiales; family Burkholderiaceae_C; genus Allorhodoferax. The sequence continues at coordinate 22,055 of JBIIZY010000024.1, forward strand.
GCGACGCGCTCGAGGCGCTGGATGCGCTCAGCGTGAGCGTCGAGGACGCCGATGCCCAGACCGATGTGGAGCAGGCCTTGTTTGGCGAGCCCGGAATGCCTGCCCCGCGAGAAGGGTGGCAGCGTTCGCGCATATGCGCCTTGTTTTCTTCAGAGGCCCAGGCGAGCGAGGCGGTCGGCTTGTTGCAGTTGCA
>JBIIZY010000025.1:0-21997 GCA_044346035.1 Rhodoferax sp.
TGACCTGTTCCCTGGCCTCCACCCGCCTGCGCTGGGTATCTGCCGGAATTGCTGGGGTGGCGGCGGTGCTTGCGTTCGCGCTGCCGCTCAAACTCAATATTTTGGTAGCCATCGCCATTGCGGTGGCGATGTGCCTGTGGCTGGAAAACCGCGCCCATGCGCTCCACCCACCCCGTTCAACCCACTAGCCACCCACCAGCAGGTGCATTGCATATGGAAGCCCTCTTCACCGCAGACGAGCTTTGGACCGTGCTCACCATTCTTGCGTTGGCCGCGGTGACCGTCGTGTCGCGCTCGTTCTTCTTCATTGCCAACCGGCCCATGCACCTGCCGCGCTGGGCGCAACGCGGTTTGCAGTACGCGCCGATCGCTGCGTTGTCGGCGGTGATCGTGCCGGAAGTGGTAATGACCCAGGGTGCCTTGATTGACACCTGGGCCGACGCCCGCCTGTACGGCGTGCTGGCCGGTGGCGCTTACTTTTTTGCAAGGCGCGGCGCCGGGCAAGCCGTGCTGGGCACCATTGTCTCGGGCATGGCGGTGTACTTGCCGCTGCACATTGGCCTGGGTTGGTAGCGCGTGCCGTGCCCCGGCGCTTTTAAAATCAAACCCCTTTTTTGACAGGGCTGGCCATGAACGTGATCCGATTTTCAGACTTGTGTGCGCAGGGCCACGTTGCTGGCAAACGCGTTTTTATCCGCTCGGACCTCAATGTGCCGCAAGACGACGCCGGCAACATCACCGAAGACACGCGCATACGCGCCAGCATGGCCTGCATCGCCATGGCCTTGAAAGCAGGCGCTGCCGTGATGGTGACCTCGCACCTGGGACGCCCCACCGAGGGCACCGTGTCCGCGGCAGATTCGCTCGCTCCAGTGGCCAAACGCTTGGGTGAACTTATGCAGCGCGAGGTGCCCCTGGTGCGCGACTGGGTCGATGGCGTAAGGGTTGCGCCGGGCGCGTTGGTCATGCTGGAGAACTGCCGCTGCAACCCCGGTGAGAAAAAGAGCGACGCCGTACTGGCCAAAAAAATGGCCGCCTTGTGTGACATTTTTGTACACGACGCATTTGGCACTGCGCACCGCGCCGAAGCCAGCACCTACGGCATTGCCGAGTACGCGCCGGTGGCCTGTGCCGGCCCCTTGCTGGCCTCTGAAATGGACGCCATATCACGCGCCTTGCAGAGCCCAAAGCGTCCGTTGGTTGCGATCGTGGCGGGCTCCAAGGTGTCCACCAAGCTCACGATTTTGAAGAGCCTGGCCGACAAGGTGGACCAGCTCATTGTGGGCGGTGGCATCGCCAACACCTTTATGCGCGCAGCCGGCCTGAACATCGGCAAAAGCCTGGCCGAACCCGACCTGGTGGACCAGGCCAAGTCCGTCATCGAGGCCATGCGTGCACGCGGCGCGGCCGTGCCCATTCCCAGCGATGTGGTGGTGGCCAAGGCCTTTGCTGCCGATGCGCAGGCCACCGTCAAAGCCGCCAATGCAGTGGCAGACGACGACCTGATTCTGGACATCGGACCGCACACCGCGCAGCAGCTTGCCGCCCAGCTCCAACGCGCTGGCACCATTGTCTGGAACGGGCCCGTGGGGGTGTTCGAGTTCCCGGCGTTCGAGAACGGCACCCGCACCTTGGCCCACGCCATTGCCAACTCCACAGCCTTTTCCATTGCTGGCGGCGGCGACACCTTGGCGGCCATCGCGAAGTACGGCATTGAGCAGCAAATTGGCTATATCTCCACCGGCGGTGGCGCGTTCTTGGAGGTTCTCGAAGGCAAAACCTTGCCGGCTTTTGAGGTGCTGATGCGCCGTGCCAAATAGCACGAACATGTCGCAGATGTTTTCGAAAGCGTGGGCAATTGGAGATACGATGTCTTCCAAATAAACGACTGCAGGTATGCCCAGCACCCACGCCATTACCCCACCCAAGGACGCAGCCCAGGCTTTGGTCGCACTTTGTGCGGGCATCTTGCCTGTGTGGGAGCGCCAGCTTGCAGCATCTCGCGCGCAGTCCGAGGTCGCGGTGGGCCAGATGCTCAAGGCCTTTGCCGACATCGGCCCGCACATCGACATGGCGGAGCGCCAGTCCCGTCAAATCTCCGACGCACTATCTCCCAACGACGGCGGCATCGTCGGCTTGGTGGCCGCGTGTGAGGCGCGCTTGTCGCCCCTGCTGCAAGACGCTTCCTTGCCCGCAGCCAGCCGCGATGCAATCAGCCAGGTGCTTGCCATGGTGCGCAGCGCGGTGCATGCATTGCAAAGCATCTCCCAGCCCTTTGCCCACGAAACCCAGATGGTGGCCCAGCAGGTGGAGCACATGTACACCGGCTTTCAGTACCAGGACCGCATCAGCCAGATGATGGCGTTGCTGGAGGCCGATATGGCACGCCTGCGCAGCGCCTTGAACAACCCTACGGGCGAGGTGCCACAGATTGATCTTTGGATGGCCCAGTTGGAGTCGCAGTACGCCATGGCAGAGCAGCGCGACAACCATGTGCAGGCCCGTACAAATGGACCGGGCGGCCCCAAGGAAGCCGAATTTTTTTGAGAGGTTGAGATGGCAAAAACGATATTGGTGATTGACGACTCTGCCAGCCTTCGCCAAGTGGTGCGCATGGCGCTGGTGGGAGCGGGCTACGACGTAATTGAGGCAGGTGACGGAAAGGCCGCACTGGCCATGCTCGATGGCCGCCAGGTGAACATGGCGGTTTGCGACGTCAACATGCCGGTGATGAACGGCATTGAGTTCGTCAAAGCCGCCAAGGCCTTGCCCGGTTACAAGTTCATGCCGATCTTGATGCTGACCACCGAAAGCCAGGAAGAGATGAAGGAAAAAGGCCGCGCGGCGGGCGCCAAGGCCTGGATGGTCAAGCCCTTTTCACCGTCCCAACTGGTCAACGCGGTTTCCAAACTTTGTGTTTGATGGGCTGCTAGCTTCTAGGTTGTTGTACGGGCCGTGGGCTCCAGTGGAGATGCAATGAAAGAATCCTACGAACTGCCTTCCGAACTCACGATCTATGGCGTGCTGGACGCCCGCACCGCTTTGCTGGCGTGGCTCGAAGAGCAGGCCGATGGCCCAGACGACGTGGTGGATATCTCGGCCGCCAAGGTCGCCGAGATTGATGGCGCCGGCCTGCAACTGCTCGCAGCGCTGACCAGCATGGGGCAGGCCTGGCGGCTGTGCGATCCCAGCGAACGCTTTAGCGACGCCTGTCGCACTTTGGGCTTTGGGCACTGGCTCAAAGGCCGGCCGGTACGTGGTCACGCAGGAGGTGCCAAATGAGCTTGGATGCCGACGAAGACTTCATCGCCCAGGCGATGCCCGCTTTCATTAGCGAAGCGGCGGAGCAAATCGAGTCCATTGAAACCTTGTTGTTGGAGCTCGAAGAGCAGCCCGACAACCGCGAACTCTTGGACTCCCTGTTTCGCTGCGCCCACACGGTCAAGGGTTCGGCTGGCATTTTTGGGCTCAACCGGGTGGTCGAGTTCACCCACCATGTGGAGACGCTGCTGGACCGCATGCGCGATGGAACCATCGCGCTCACGCCCGATATCAGCACCTTGCTGTTGCAGTGCAACGACCAAATCAAGTTCCTCGTCGATACCGCGGCCGACGCCTCGGCCGACACGCCCGAGCAGATGGACCTGCGCTCTGATCTGGTCACCCGCTTGTGCGCATTGACCGAGGCAGGCGCAGCGGTAAAGACCGCAGCGGTGCACGCCCCGGCCGCGCAAGACGACGGCGCAGCACGCGTGTGGTCAATTTCGGCCCGGTTCCGGCCCGACACATTTCGCAACGGCATGGATCCGTTGTCGATTGCCCGTTACCTGGGTACTTTGGGCACGGTGGTGGCGGTGCACAGCCTCTCTGAAGACGTACCGCCCCTGAGCACCCTTGAGCCCGAGAGCTGCTACCTGGGTTTCACCATGGAGCTAGAAACGGGGGCCAGCCGCGATGACATCGAGGGTGCGTTCACCTTCGTGATGGACGACTGCGAACTCGACGTGGTGGCGCCCGAGTCCCCCAGCCAGAAGATGGCCCGCGCGATCGAGGAAATGCCCGAAACACCGCGCCTGGGCGACATGCTGGTATCGGTCGGCGCCCTCACCCAGGACCGCTTGCAGCAGGTGCTCGATGTGCAGCAACACACACCGGGCATGCCGTCGGTGCCCAAGGCCAAGCTCGGCGATTTGCTGGAAACCCAAGCCGGCGTGGCCCCCGAGGTGGTGGCTGCTGCCCTTGGCAAGCAGCAAAAACTGCGCGAGTCAGCGCCCAGCGAAGACCGCTACATCCGGGTGCAAGCCGACCGGCTCGACGCCGTCATCAACCTGCTTGGCGAGTTGGTGATTGCCGGTGCCGGTGCAACCTTGCTGGCCCGTGAAAGCCGCCAGCTGGCCCTGGTTGAGGCCAATTTGCACATGAACAGCCTGATCGAAGAGATCCGCAACGGCACCCTGGGGTTGCGCATGGTGCCGGTGGGCGAGACTTTCAGCCGGTTCCGCCGGGTGGTGCGCGATACGGCCGCAAGCCTGGGCAAAGAGGTCAACTTCGAAATCATGGGCGGCGATGCCGAACTCGACAAGTCCATGGTCGAAAAGATCGCCGACCCGCTGATGCACCTGGTGCGCAATTCGCTGGACCACGGCCTGGAGCCGCCGCAAGAACGCCTGGCGGCCGGCAAGTCGGCGGCGGGCAAGCTGGTGCTCAGTGCGCGCCACGAGACCGGCGCCATCCTGATTCGCATTGAGGACGATGGGCGTGGCATCAACCGCGAGCGGGTGTTGCAGCGCGCCTGGAACCGTGGCCTGGTCGAGCAGGGCGTGGTGCCCTCCGACGACGAGATCAACATGCTGATTTTTGAGCCCGGCTTTTCCACCGCGGAGCAGGTCACCAACCTGTCGGGCCGGGGTGTTGGCATGGACGTGGTCCGGCGCAACATTGAGGCCCTGCGCGGCAGCTTGCGCCTGATCAGCACACCGGGCAAGGGCCTGCAGGTGGACATTCGCCTGCCGCTGACCTTGGCCATCATCGACGGCTTTTTGGTCGGCGTAGGCAAGTCCAAGTTTGTACTGCCGCTGGAGTCGGTGGTGGAGGTGATCGAGTCGGGCGGCCAGCACATCAAGGTTGATAACCGTGGGCGCCACTGCGTAGAGCTGCGCGGGGCGGTGCTGCCTGTGGTGCGCCTGCGCACCCTGTACTCGGTGGAGTCCAGCTTGCCCGAGCGGGTCAGCATTGTGGTGGTGCACTCGACCCGGGGCCAGTACGGCATCGAGGTGGAGGTTCTGTTGGGGCAAAACCAGACGGTCATCAAGCCGCTGGGACGCTTGTTCAAGACCCTGCGCGGTATATCTGGCTCCAGCATTTTGGGCAGCGGCGAGGTGGCCCTGATCCTCGACGTCAACTCGCTGGTAGAGCTCACCACCAGCGCCGGTGCCGACGCCGGCGCTGCCCAGCCGGGCGGGGCCAGCATCGGCGGCGGCAACCTGGCCAGCGCTGCATCCACACCGAACCTGTGAGATTCGATATGCAATCCCTACATGACCTGGCTTTGCAAGCCAACAACGCGCCCGTCTCCACCACGCAAGACCTCGGACCGGGCTTGCAGTACCTCACCTTTTCCTTGGGTGGCGAGGTGTTTGCGATGGACATCCGCGCGGTGCGCGAGATCATCCAGTACAGCGCGATGACCGTGGTGCCCCTGATGCCTGATTTTGTGCGCGGCGTGATCAACTTGCGCGGTGCGGTGGTGCCGGTGATTGACCTGCAGTCGCGCTTTGGGCGCGACATGGCGCAGGTCGGCAAGAAGACCTGCATCATCATTTTTGATGCCAGCGTGGCGGGTGACAAAGTCGAACTCGGCCTGATGGTGGACGCGGTCAGCGAGGTCATCGATATTCCTGACGCGCACATCGAACCTGCGCCACATTTTGGAGCCTCGATCCGGCGCGATTTCATCCGCGGTATGGGCAAAGTCGGTGGCGAGTTCATCGTCATTTTGGAGCCCGAGCGCGCGCTCGACATCGAGGAGATGGCGCAGCTCGCAGACCAAGCGCAGGCGCAGGCCGCCTAGCCACCATGAAGGCCCGCGCTGCGCTTCAAGGGCCACAGTGGCCGCAATGCGTTGGGCAGGAGGGTGCCGCGTTTGGCTTCAATACCGTTTAGTGACCGCGAGTTTCGGCGCATCGGCGACCTGATGTACGAGGCCGCGGGCCTGTCGTACAACGACTCCAAAAAGTCACTCATTCAATCCCGGTTGGCGCCGCGCATCATGCGCCTGGGGCTGGACAGTTTTGCCGACTACATCGCCATCCTGGAAGACGAGGGCGAGGCGGTGGAGTTCCAGATGGCGGTGGACTTGCTGACCACCAACGAAACCTATTTCTTTCGCGAACCCAAGCACTACGACTTGCTGCAAAAAGAGCTGCCCGCGTTTGCCAACAAGAACGCCCTGTCGGTGTGGAGTGCCGCTGCATCGTTTGGCGACGAGGCCTACAGCACCGCCATGTTGCTCAGCGATTTGCAGGTGGCAGGCCGCGTGGGGCCTAACTGGTCGATTTTGGCCACCGACATCAGCCACCGCGTGTTGCTCAGCGCCAAAGAAGCGGTGTACCCGGAGGACCGGTTGCGTGCGGTGTCGCCAGAGCGCTTGCGGCGCTACTGCCTGCGCGGTGAAGGCGAAGCGCAGGGGCAGGTGCTGTTGCAAGACAAAATCCGCACGCGGGTGCAGTTTGGGCAGCTCAATTTGTGCAAACCGTTCTCGGGCTTGGGTCCGTTTGATGTGGTCTTTTTGCGCAACGTGCTGATTTACTTTGACCCCCCCACCAAGACCGAGGTGATGGACCGGGTGCTGGCCACCCTCAAGCCCGGTGGCTTGTTTTTTCTGGGCACGGCAGAAGGCCGGGTGCCTTGCAACACGCCCTTGCAAACCGTGATTCCGGGTGCGTTCAGAAAGCCCATCTAGCGTGCCCACACCGTCCAAAGTCCGCACGCCTGCAGCGGCCAGGCCCAGCGACGCTCGCAAGACCAACAGCGCCTTCGAGTTGATGCCAGGTGCCGTCGCCCTGGGGCAGGCCGGGGCGGCCTTCAAGACCTTGCTGGGTTCGTGCATTTGCGCGGTACTAACCGACCCACGCCGCACCGTGGCAGCACTCAGTCACATCGTGTATGTTGGGCAACCCGCTGCGGTGCACCGCAACAACCCGGCCTATGGCGCAGTGGCCATGGACCGCATGTTTGGCTTGCTGCGCGGCAAAGGGGTCAACCCCACGATGTGCGAGGCCTATGTGTTTGGTGGTGGCAATATGTTTCCGCAGATTTTTGAGACCCGGCATGTGGGCCGCACCAATGCCCAGTGGGTCCTGGATTTTTTGCAACACCAAGGCATTGCCGTGGTGGCACAAGACGTGGGGGGCATGGGCTACCGCAAGTTAAGCTGGACCGTGGGCCGCGACGACCCGGTGGTCGAGATTGTTTTTCCGCAACAAGGTACTCCGTATGGTGGTTAAGGTTTTCGTCGTGGATGACTCTGCTGTGGTGCGCCAAGCCTTGGCCCACATGCTGGCGGACAACCCCGAGGTGGCGCTGGTGGGCAGCGCCCCCAATCCGCTGTTGGCCATGGACGCCATCCGCAAGAGCCAGCCCGATGTGCTGCTGCTCGACATCGAAATGCCCGGCATGGACGGCCTGACTTTTTTGCGCCAAATCATGTCGGCCTCGCCCATCCCCACGGTGATCTGTTCCACCCTGTCAACCGAAGGTAGCAAGGTCGCCTTAGAGGCCTTGTCTGCCGGCGCGGTGGCGGTAATGGCCAAACCCAAGCTGGGGCTCAAACAGTTTCTTGACGACTCACGCCGCGAGATGGTGCAAACCCTGAAGATGGCCGCCCGCGCCAAACCGCGTGCACGTACCAGCGTGCCCGAGCCAGCCGCTGCGCGCGCCTTGGTCGGTCGCGCGCCGGTGCTGGGTTCGGTACACACCTTTGCGATGAACAAGCCCGTCGTCATCGGCAGTTCCACCGGCGGCACCCAGGCGCTGGAGCTGGTGCTCACCAGCCTGCCCGCCGACGCCCCAGGCATCGCCATCACCCAGCACATGCCGGAGAAGTTCACCGCCATGTACGCCCAGCGGCTCAACAACATTTGCGCTATGAACGTGCGCGAGGCCAAGGACGGCGACCGGCTGGAGCGCGGCCTGGCACTGATCGCGCCAGGCGGCTTGCACATGCAGCTGCGCAAGGCGGCGGGCCAGTACTACGCGCACGTTGTGGACGGCCCACCGGTCAACCGCCACAAGCCCTCTGTGGATGTGCTGTTCAAGTCGGCAGCGGAGTGCGGTGGGCGCGATGTGCTGGGCATCATCATGACCGGTATGGGCGACGACGGCGCGCGCGGCATGAAGGTGCTGCACGATGGCGGTGCCCGCACGATCGCGCAAAACGAAGAGACCTGCGTGGTCTTTGGCATGCCCAAAGAGGCCATCAAGCTGCAGGCGGTGGACGACATCGTGCCCCTGGAGCAAATTGCCCGCGCGATATTGCAGTTCGACTCGCGCGCCTGAGCGCTTGCGCGATGCATGCGCCTTCGCGCTCGCGCGGCTCGTGCGCCTAAGCGCCTGCGCGCCCCCGCAGCACATCCGACAAAGCCGCCAAGGTGCGCTCGCCGCACGCAGCCAGCCCACTGCGCAAGCCGGCCCAGGCGCCAGCATCGAGCGCGGCGCCTTGTTCTTGGCTTAGTTTGATGCGGGCCTCCGCCTCGCGGCAGGCCTCGGCCAACGCGTTGGCGCCCACTGTCATCGACAAGCCTTTGAAGGTGTGCAAAAACCGCCGGACTTCGTCCGGGTTGCTGTGGGGCTGCAGCAGGCTTTCGACGCGTTGGGGCAAGGCGGCCAACTCGCCGTGGTATTCCTGCGCAATTTGCAGGTACAGGTCTTCCATGTCGCCGATCAGTGCCAACGCGCCCACGACGTCCAGAACCGGCGTTGTCGGTAGGTTGGCAAGCGGTAGGCAGACAGGGTGGGACATCGCAGAAATTCCAGTTCAAAAAAGCATGGCGTGCCACGCCCGGCATGCCTCGCTTGCACTGTGCGCGCGGCAAATGCGCAGCAGACGCGTGGCAGGTGCGCAGCTTATGGCTTGCTGGGCATCCGCGCCATCTTGACGCCCGGATGTAACCTGTTTGCCGCGTGTTCCGTGTGAAAATTCACGCCCACCACCGGAGACACACACCATGCCACGTCGCGCCACCAAAATTGTTGCCACTCTGGGACCCGCTTCCAGCGACCCCGCCCTGCTGGAGCAAATGATTCGCGCCGGTGTCAACGTGGTGCGTTTGAACTTCAGCCACGGCAAAGCCCAAGACCACATCGACCGCGCCCGCTTGGTGCGCGAAGCGGCGCAGCGGGCCGGCCGCGAGGTGGCCATCATGGCCGACCTACAAGGTCCCAAGATCCGGGTGGGCAAGTTCGCCGATGGCAAGGTTTTTTTGGAGCCCGGCCAAAAGTTTGTGTTGGACGCGGCCCGTACCGAGCTTGGCGACATTGACGCCGTGGGGCTGGACTACAAGGCGCTGCCGCACGAGGTGAAGGCCGGTGATGTGCTGCTGCTCAATGACGGCCTGATCGTCATCACCGTCGATTTTGTCAAGGGTGAGGCGGTACACACCACCGTCAAGCTCGGCGGCGAGTTGTCCAACAACAAAGGCATTAACAAGCAAGGCGGCGGCCTGACCGCCCCGGCGCTGACTGCCAAAGATATGGACGACATCCGCACCGCCATGGCCTTCCAGGCTGACTACGTGGCGGTGAGTTTTCCCAAGAACGCCACCGACATGGAAATGGCGCGCCAGCTTTGCAATGTGGCGGCGGCCGAGTTCAACCACAAGCCCGGGCTGATTGCCAAAATCGAGCGCGCCGAGGCCATCCCCAAGCTCGAAGAAATCTTGCTGGCCAGCGACGGCATCATGGTCGCCCGTGGTGACCTGGCGGTCGAGGTGGGCAACGCGGCAGTTCCAGCGCTGCAAAAGCGCATGATCAAGCTGGCCCGCGAGCACGACAAGGTGGTCATTACCGCCACCCAGATGATGGAGTCCATGATTACCAACCCGGTACCCACCCGCGCCGAGGTAAGTGACGTGGCCAACGCGGTGCTCGACGGCACCGATGCCGTCATGCTGTCTGCCGAAACCGCTGCTGGCAAGTACCCGCTGGAAACCGTGATTGAGATGGCCAAAATTTGCCTGGCCGCCGAAGGTGCCGAGCCCGTCAAACTTGACGCCGACTTCACCGGAAAGACCTTTCAACGCATCGACCAGTCGATTGCCATGGGCGCACTGTTTACCGCCTACCACTTGGGCGCCAAGGCGATTGTGGCCATGACCGACAGCGGATCGACTGCGCTGTGGATGAGCCGGCACCTGATCCAGGTGCCCATTTATGCTTTGACGCCGCGCATCGCCACCCAGCGCCGCATGACGCTGTTCCGTAACGTGCGGCCCTTGCTGATGGACACCAGCGCCGACCGCGACACCGCGCTGATGGACGCCGAAAACCACCTCAAGGTGCGCGGCATCGTGCAAAAAGACGACGTGTACGCCATCACCTGCGGCGAGCCCATGGGCGCGCCCGGGGGCACCAACATGCTAAAGATTTGTCGGGTCAGCGCCTAGCCGCGTTGCGCTGCACGCCGCCTTGGTGGCGCATGGCCTGCCCTCGCTAAAATCTCGGCGGTCCGAGTTACCAAGCGGTTACCAACCGGCGGGCCCGGCACCTACCAACCTTTCTGGGGCACATCAATGGCATTAGTTTCCATGCGTGAGCTGCTGGACCACGCAGCGGTCCACGGCTACGGCATTCCCGCATTCAACGTCAACAACCTGGAGCAGGTGCAAGCCGTCATGGAGGCCGCCAACGAAGTGGGCGCGCCCGTCATCCTGCAAGCCAGCGCAGGCGCAAGAAAGTACGCGGGCGAGGCCTTCATCAAGCACCTGATTGCCGCCGCCATCGAGGCCTACCCACACATTCCCCTGGTCATGCACCAAGACCACGGCCAAAGCCCCGAGGTCTGCCAGGGCGCCATCAACCTCGGATTTAGCTCGGTCATGATGGACGGCAGCTTGGAGGCCGATGGAAAAACCATCGCCAGTTACGAGTACAACGTTGCGGTAACCAAAAAAGTGGTGGACCTCGCCCACGCCACCGGCGTAACGGTCGAAGGCGAGCTGGGCTGCCTGGGTTCGCTGGAAACCATGCAGGGCGACAAAGAAGACGGCCACGGCACCGACGCCACCATGACCATGGACCAGCTGCTCACCGACCCCGAGCAGGCCGCCGACTTCGTGCAGCGCACCCAGCTCGACGCCCTTGCTATTGCGATTGGCACCAGCCACGGCGCCTACAAATTCACCCGCAAACCCACCGGCGACATTTTGGCCATTGGCCGTATCCAAGAGATCAACCGCCGCCTGCCCAACACGCACTTGGTCATGCATGGCTCCAGCAGCGTGCCGCAAGACTTGCTGGCGCTGATCAACCAGCACGGCGGCGCCATCAAAGAGACCTACGGCGTGCCGGTGGAAGAGATCCAAAAAGCCATCCAGTTTGGTGTGCGCAAAATCAACATCGACACCGACATCCGCCTGGCCATGACCGCCGCCGTGCGCAAGTTTTTGTCCGAAAACCCCGAAAAATTCGACGCCCGCGAATGGCTCAAACCCGCTCGCGAGGCCGCCAAAAAAATCTGCCGCCAACGCTACGTCGAGTTCGGCTGCGAAGGCCAGGCCAGCAAAATCAAAGGCGACAGCCTGAGCGTGGTCGCGGCGCGGTACCAGCGTGGGGAATTGGCGCAGGTGGTTCAGTAGCAGGGGTGGGGGATGGATCAAGCCAGTTTTCGGATTTGTGAAGTTCGATCGTGCATTCAGTGCGATGCGCGCAGGACTTACTTCAAACACTTTTTTCTGGGGTAAGGTGCCACGCTGGTTAATGACCAGGGTCTTGGATGTTTGGTAAGCCACAAGTCATGCTGCACAAGATGCCACTATCGCAATTTGTCTTCATCGTGAAGGCTCCGGGTTACTCGCGGGACAGTCACCGCGCAGTTTTGTCCTCCGCGCATTTCACGACCGTCGTTGTTGGCGTTCCTGACTTGCATACCGCAATTGATGTCGCCAAAGAACTGGTTCTCTCTGGAGCGCAGCTCATCGAGCTATGTGGCGGCTTCACGAGAACCGATGCCCAACATTTGCGTCAACAGTTGCACCCAAGGATTCCCGTCGGGGTGGTAACTTACGATGCGGAACAAGAGGCAGAGATTGCTCGCTTGTTTGCCTGAATCGAGCTGCAAGGATTCCAAGGCCCACGCAACTTGATTCCACTTGGACTTAGAGATTGCAAGCATGAGTACGACCTTGGCCTGTGCAGCGGCGCTGCGCTGCGGCACCAGGACCTTCGTGCGCACCAAGCGAATAGGGTAGCTGTCGGAGTAGACCTCAGCGAACGCAGCAATTGCAGGGAGTCGACACGCCGTGGGCCCGACACTGGTAAGCTGAACTACCCGGACGCCTGGTACGCGGTATGCCCGTCAAACGGCAGCAACTTCAACTTCGGTAGGCGCCGCCAACACCACAACCTAGTCTTTGTCATGGCAACGAATCCCAAGCACTACGAAGGCGGCTGCCTCTGCGGCTCGATCCGATTTCGGGTTACCGGCGAGCCCGGCAAGCCCCACACTTGTTCGTGCGAAAGCTGCCGCAAGCACTCGGGCGCTCTCACGCTGACGTGGGTCGAGTTCCCCAAGCAGAACGTGGAGTGGGTCGGACCTGGGGGCACGCCTTCCACTTGGCGCTCTTCTTCGTACTCTAGTCGCGCCTTCTGCAGTTCCTGTGGCAGCACCATCGGCGCCATTGACGACGCGCCAACCGTAGCCATTGCCACAGGCGCCTTTGACAAGGCGCACCTGAAGGAATTTGCGCCGAGGTACCACGTCTATGTTTCTCGCCGGCCACGGTGGTGGCACCTACATTCGGATTACGAGTCCGGTGGCACAGCACCAGACTAGGCGCAGGCCGATAACGCAAGGCGGCAAGCGTGCAAAACGTTCTTTGCAAGCGGGGGCCCAACCGTTAGGATGGATCTGATTTTTCCCGCCACCCAACCCGTGAGTTGATGAAATGCCAGAGCACAGCCGTGATGCAGCCCCGTTTGGCGCAGACTCTGTGCGCCGCGGCGTGCGGCTTGCCCGCCGGACCTATCTGCCGCGTGTGGTCGGGCTGGCGCTGGGGGCGCTGTGTGCAGGCGCCGGGATGTACCAGGCCAACGCGCCCATCTGGGTCTGGTGCGTTATGCTGGGCTACTGTGCTGCATGGCCGCGTATCGCGTTGCAGATCAGCATCAACGCGTCCTCACCGTTCGAGGCCGAGCGCCGCAACGTGCTGGTGGACTCATTCGCCGGTGGCATCTGGCCTGTGGCCATGGCCTTCAATGTGCTGCCCAGCGTGCTCTTGCTGGCCGCACTGGCGATGAACAATTTTTCGATTGGCGGAGTCCGGCTTTTCCTCAAGGGGCTGGCTGCGCACCTTGCGGGTGCGGGCATTGCCCTCTTGGTTTTGGAGCCGAAATTCCAGCCGGAGTCCGATTTTTTGACGGTGCTGCTGTGCGTGCCCTTCCTCTTGAGCTACCCGCTCGTCATGGGCTTGGTGATGCACCGCTTGTCGGTCCAACTGAGCCAGCGCACGGGTGAACTCATGGCGGAGAAGCGCCGCGCCGACGAAGCCAACCTCGCCAACACCCGCGCATTGTCCGAGGTGGCCTCGCGCGATCACCTCACTGGGCTTTTCAACCGACGCCACATGAACGAGTTGCTGACACAGCGGCACACCGCCTGCCAGCGCTCGGGAGACGGCTTCGCCTTGGCGCTGATTGACCTCGATCACTTCAAACACATCAACGACACCCACGGCCACGCCACGGGCGACCAGGTGCTGCGCGCCTTTGCCGACCAGGCCCGTGCAGCGATGCGCGACACCGATACCGTAGGCCGCTGGGGCGGGGAAGAGTTCCTCGTCGTGTTCGCCTGCAGTACCGCATTGGAAGCGGCCCAGGGTATAGAGCGTCTGCGTCAAGCCGTGGGTGCAGCGCTTGTGATGGCGCCGACTGGCCAGCCACTGACATTCACCGTTTCCATTGGATTGACCGAACATGTGCCATCCGAGTCCGTAGACGCTTTGGTCGAACGGGCAGACCGCGCGATGTACCAGGCCAAATCGCAGGGACGCAACAACGTGGTCACGCTGCTGAACTGAACGCCACTTGTACCCATGATCTCCACCCGCACCGCAACCCCCGCTGACCTGGACACCCTCGCAGCACTCTTCGATGCGTACCGACAGTTCTACGAGCAGCCGTCGGATCTTGGCCTGGCCAAGACCTTTCTCGCGGCACGCATCGCAAACAACGAGTCCGTTGTGATCTTGGCAGTCAATGCGGCCGAGCGGGTAGTTGGTTTCTGTCAGCTCTATCCGACCTTCTGTTCCGTGGAGGCGAAGCCCATTTACGCGCTGTACGACCTCTTCGTTGTGCCAGCAGCAAGAAGGTCTGGCGCGGGCAGCGTGCTGCTGCGCGCGGCGGAGGAACTCGCTGCGCAGCACGGCAAGGCCCGAATGGACCTCACCACCGCCAAAGGCAACGCGCCAGCACAAGCCGCGTACCAGGCGCTTGGCTGGGTCCGGGACGAGGCCTACTTCATGTACAGCAAGCGCGTTGGTGCCGCCCTGTTGTAATCCTCGGCGCCGTCCGCTTCTTCGTGGGGCCGTGCGTTCAAACGATAATCCCACCCCGCCCCCACGGCCCCTGCCAGGGTGGTTTTTTTGTTGGACGCCATGAACTCTGCCCTGCACACTTCCACCCTTTCGCTGCCCTTGCTTGCGCGTGGCAAGGTGCGCGACAACTATGCAGTGGGCGAGGACCGCATCTTGATGGTGGCCAGCGACCGCCTGAGCGCCTTCGACGTGATCCTTGGCGAACCGATTCCGGGCAAGGGCGCGCTGCTGACGCAAATGGCGCTGTTTTGGTTTGACAAGCTCGGCCCCCAGGGCGCCAACATCTGCCCCAACCACCTCACCGGTGACACGCCCGAAAGCGTGGTGACTCCTGCCGAGGTGGCGCAGGTGGCGGGGCGTTCCATGCTGGTCAAGCGCCTCAAGCCCCTGCCAGTCGAGGCGGTGGTGCGTGGCTACCTGGCGGGCAGCGGCTGGAAGGAGTACCAGCAGCATGGCGCGGTGTGCGGTGTGGCCTTGCCTCCCGGATTGCGCCTGGCCTCGCGTTTGCCCGCACCGATTTACACACCGGCAGCCAAGGCCGCGGTGGGCGAGCACGACGAGAACATCACCTTCGAGCGCACCGTAGAGATGGTCGGCGCCGACCTGGCCGGACGCATCCGCGACTACAGCCTGGCGCTGTACCAGGCGGCCTGCGATATCGCAGTGCAAAAGGGCATCATCATTGCCGACACCAAGTTCGAGTTTGGCCTGGACGCAGACGGCACGCTGACGCTAATGGACGAGGTGCTCACCCCAGATTCCTCGCGTTTTTGGCCCGCCGAAAGCTACCAAGAGGGCAGCAACCCGCCGAGTTACGACAAGCAGTTCGTGCGCGATTGGCTGGAGCAGGTGCAGATCGACGGCAGGCCCTGGAGCAAAACACCGCCCGCGCCGCGCGTGCCCGACGCCGTTATCGCGCAAACCGCAGCCAAGTACCGCGAGGCCCTGGCCCGGCTCACTGCCTAGGTCGAGCGGCTGTCAATCTGGCCGGTGGCCCCGCGCAGGTGCCCAGGGCGGCATCCACATGCACACAACAGCGCATGGCAGCGCACAGGCACGTGGGGCCGCGCGCCGCTGCGTAGTGCGGCGATTAGTTCAGCGCCATGCTGAGTTTGCGCCGGTAGGCCGCCACCATTTGCGCTTGCGGGTTTTGCTCGGCCACGACCTTGCCGGTGAGCTCGATGCCTCCGGCCGTTTTGCCCACATCTTGTGGCGCAGCTTTGGGCTTGGGTGGCGTGAGCAACTCCAAGATGGCGACAAAGGTTTTCCGTGGCACCGCATCGCCCCAGGCCTTGTCGCGCATGACGATTTCTAGCAACTCGTCCAGCGCCGCCGTCCATTCGCCCCGTGCGATCAAGACCCGGGCTTTGGCCAGGCGGGCATCGAAATCGCGCTTGTTGGCCGCAATCAGCGCATCAAACTGCGCCAGCTCCCAGCCACCGCGCGCATCGGATTGCGCGAACACGATGGCATCGAGGTACTGGCCCAGCGCCTCAAAGCGCAGCTGGCGGGGAATGGCGGTCAGCGCCGGTGCCAATGCTGCTTGTGCGTCGTCAATCAGGTTGCTTTGGATCAGCAGGCGCACGTAGTCGAAGCGGGCGTCGTCGTTGCCGGGGTTGATGGACAGCGCCTCGAGCAGTTTTTGTAGCGCCGCCGTGGTGTCACCGGCGGCAGCGAGTGCTTGCGCGTCGTGCGCGTCGGACTCGGCCTCGGCGTCTTGCACAGAGGGAACGTGCTTGTCCAAAAATGCTTTGATTTGCCCCTCGGGCAGCGCGCCCATGAAGCCGTCGGCGGGTTTGCCGTTGACCATCAGCACGCAGGTGGGAATGCTGCGGATGCCAAAGGCTTGGCTGAGTTCTTGCTCTTGGTCGGAGTCGATCTTGACCAGCTTGAACCGCCCGCTGTAGTCGGTTTCGAGCTTCTCCAGCAAAGGCCCAATGACTTTGCAGGGGCCGCACCAAGGCGCCCAAAAATCGACCAGCACCGGAACCTGGTGCGAGGCGGCAATCACTTCGGCTTCGAAGTTTTCTAGGGTGACGTTGATCATAGGAAAGCGGCGCGGGGCCTAATCGTAAAATTCGGGAATGAAAACCATCCAAGTGGGCGTCGTCATGGGCTCCAGTTCCGACTGGGACACCATGCAACATGCAGCCGAGATTCTCCAACAGTTTGGCATCGGCTTTGAGGCCAAGGTGGTTTCCGCCCACCGCATGCCCGACGCCATGTTTGTGTACGCCGAACTGGCCGCTGAGCGTGGGTTGCAATGCATCATCGCCGGGGCCGGTGGCGCGGCCCACCTGCCGGGCATGTTGGCGGCCAAGACCACGGTGCCCGTGCTGGGTGTGCCGGTGCCCAGCAAGCACCTTCAGGGCGTGGATTCCCTGCACAGCATCGTGCAAATGCCCAAGGGCATTCCGGTAGCCACCTTTGCCATCGGCGCAGCGGGTGCGGCCAACGCCGCCTTGTTTGCGATTGCAATGATGGCCAACCACAACCCCGACCTGCGCCTCGAACTCGATGCCTACCGGCGCGACCAGACCCAAACCGCCAGCACCATGACGCTGCCGGTCAGCGGCAGCGCAAGCTGATGGCGCAGACCACTGCGCAGACCTTGCCCAAGACCTTGGGCGTTTTGGGCGGTGGCCAGCTCGGGCGCATGTTTGTGCATGCTGCCCAGCGCATGGGCTTCTTCACCGCGGTGCTGGACCCGGACCCGCACAGCCCCGCAGGCCGCGTGAGCCACCACCACATCTGCACCGAATACACCGACCCCGCCGGTTTGGCGCGCCTCTCTGAATTGGCGGTGGCCGTGACCACCGAGTTCGAGAACGTGCCCGCCGCCGCCCTGACCGCGCTGGCGCAGCACCGGCCGGTTGCGCCTGGCGCAGCCGCCGTGGCCATCGCCCAGGACCGCGCTGCTGAGAAGGCCTACTTTGCCCAGTGCGGCGTGCCGTGTGCGCCCTACGCCGTCGTGGAAACCGAGGCGCAGCTTGCCGCTGTGCCCGACGCCGTGTTGCCCGGCATCCTCAAAACCAGCCGCATGGGTTACGACGGCAAAGGCCAGGCGCGGGTGCGCGACCGCGCCGAATTGCATCGCGCCTGGCACGCATTGCGCGGCGTGCCCTGCGTGTTGGAAAAAATGCTGCCCCTGCAAGCCGAATGCTCGGTCATCGTGGCCCGTGGGCGCGACGGCCAGTGCGTGCATTTGCCGATCCAGCGCAACCTGCACCGCGACGGCATCTTGGCCGTGACCGAGGTGTACGAGGGCAACCTGCCGAGCGCACTGGCAGCGCGTGCGGTGGCGGCCGCGCAGTCCATTGCGCAGGGCCTGGATTACGTGGGCGTGCTGTGTGTGGAGTTTTTTGTGCTCGATGCAGAGCAACCCGCAGCCCAAGGACTGGGCGATCTGGTGGTCAACGAGATCGCGCCGCGCCCGCACAACAGCGGCCACTACAGCATCGACGCCTGCGACCTCTCGCAGTTCGAGCTGCAAGTGCGCACCCTGGCCGGTTTGCCGCTGGTGCAGCCCAGGCAGCACAGTGCGGCGGTCATGCTCAATCTGTTGGGCGATCTTTGGCACGGTGGCCACGCGCGCGCCCATGGCAGTAGCCAAGGCGGTGCCAAGCACCCAGCGCACACGCTTGCACCAGACGCTGACCACCCTGGCGCGCAGGCAGCTGCAAAAGAGCCGCCCTGGGCGCAGGTGCTGGCGCTGCCCGGAAGCCACTTGCACCTGTACGGAAAAGGCGAAGCCAAGCCCGGCCGCAAGATGGGCCACCTCACCGTGACCGGTGCAAGCCCTGAGCAGGCCCGTGCGCGCGCCAACGCAGCGGCCCGCGTGCTGGGGCTGCCCCTTGTGTAGCCCGCGCCATGATTGTTCCCGCCTACGCGCCTGACCACAGCACGGCACTGAGCCCACCCGCTTTGGACTTGGCGGTGCGCGCCATCCGCGCGGGCCGCTTGGTGGGCTTGCCCACGGAGACGGTGTACGGCCTGGCAGCCGATGCGGACCAGTCCGATGCGGTGGCGCAGATTTATGCGGCCAAGGGCCGACCCAGCAACCACCCGCTGATCGTGCATGTGTCGGCACACGACGGCGGCATGTCCGGGGTGGCGCATTACGCTGAAAAAGTTCCTGCATTTGCGCAGCAGCTCATGGCCGCGTTTTGGCCGGGGCCACTCACGCTGATACTGCCGCGCCGCGCCGGTGTGGCCAGCGCCGCCGCCGCGGGGCAGAGCTCGATTGCCCTGCGCTGCCCGGACCATCCGGTGGCCCAGGCTCTGCTCGCCGCGCTGCGCCACAGCGACCCCGCTGGGCCACCGGTGTGGGGGCTTGCCGCACCCAGTGCCAACCGATTTGGCCGGGTCAGCCCGACACTGGCCGCCCATGTGTACAGCGAGTTTGGTGAAACCTTGGCCGGTGGATTGCTCATTCTGGATGGCGGCCCTTGCGCGCTGGGTATCGAGTCCACCATCGTCGATTGCACCCGGGGCGCGCCGGTCGTGCTGCGCCCCGGCAGCTTGGGGCGCGCGCAACTGGAGGCGGCTTGTGGCCAAGTGGTGCGCAGCACGGAGTCTGCAGCGCCCCCGTCCACGTCCGGATCCACGTCAATGTCTGACACGTCTGACACGGCCCAGCCACCTGCGCCCCGCGCACCTGGCACCTTGGCCTCGCACTACGCGCCCCGTGCCCGCGTGCAGCTGATGGATGTCGCTGCCTTGCAGGCTGCGCTGGACCGGCTTGGCACCCCCGCGCCGCACGCACCAGTGGTACGCGAGGGCCGGTCGATGCCGCCCGTGGTGGCGGTCTACGCCCGCAGCCCGCTGCGCAACACGCTATCGCAGGCTGTGCTGTGGCCCATGCCCCGCGATGCGGCTGCTGCCGCGCACGCCTTGTTTGCGGCGCTGCGCGCGCTCGACGACTTGGGTGTGGAACAGATTTGGGTGGAGGCGCCGCCCGCCGACGCCGCCTGGGACGGTGTACGCGACCGTTTGCAGCGCGCCAGCGCCTGAAGCTTCTTTTGGCGCTTCAGCGGTAGCGCAGTTTCATCCACAAAATCGTGCTCGCCAGCGCCACGGTGATGGCATTGGCCACAATGATGGGCAGCTCGCCCAGCATGATTCCGTACACCAGCCACAGCGCCACGCCGGTGGTAAAGACGGTGTACATGCCCAGCGAGATGCCACTCACATCCTTGGTGCGCAAGGTGTGCAGCACCTGGGGCATAAAGGACAGGGTGGTCAGCGTGGCGGCGATGGCGCCAATAAGGTCGGTGGTTTGCATGGTGAGGGGGTTTTATTGGTCGTTGATCGCCCATTGCAGCAGCGCATCCATGGCGCTGCGCGCGGCCTGCGCGTTGGCGTGGTTGATGATGGCCACCAGCACGTAGCGCTTGCCGCTGGCGGCGTCCACATAGCCTGCGCGCGCCAGCACGTTGCTCAGTGACCCGGTTTTCAGGTGCGCGCTGCCCAGCGTGGGCAGCGGGCTGCGGCGCAGGGTGCCGTCCACACCGGCAATCGGCAGCGAGGCCATGAATTCGGGCATGTAGGCCGAGCCGTAGGCCACTTGCAGCAGGCGCGCCAAGGCCAGCGCGCTCATGCGCTCGTGGCGCGACAGGCCCGAGCCGTTGTCTAGCACCGGCAGCGCATCGGCCATGATGCGTTGCTTCCACCACTGCAGCACCGCAGCGCGGGCTGCATCAAAGCGCTTGCCACTGCTGGTGTGGGGGTCGGTGCTGGGCTCCTCGCCAGCCAGTGTCAAAAAGATCTGCTGGGCCATCACGTTGTTACTGAATTTGTTGGTGTCGCGCACCACTTCGGCCAGCGTGGGTGAACGCACCTCCAGGGTGGGTGCGCTGGCCGCGAGCGCCTGCGGAACCACGCCGTAGCGCGCCACCCCGCCCAGCGTGCCGCCCATGGCCAACCACAGACCTTGCACCGCGCGGATGCCATAGCTGGCCGGGTCGGCGTAGGCGATGGGCCAGGTTTTTTCGCCGCATGCAAGTGGGTAGTTGCCCGCAAAACGGATGCCCAGCGGGTCGGAAAAATCGGCCTTTAGCGCCAGCGTGTAGTCGCCACACGGGCCATTGGCCAGGGTCACGCTGGTCTGTGTCTGCACACCGAACAAGGGCGGGTCGAACTGCACCAGCGCACGGTCGCGGGTGGGGTCCGGGGTGAAGGTCATCAAGACCGCTTTGTAGTTAATGAGCAGCGCGTCCGGTCCCACGTTGTAGGGCCGCAGCGGCTCGCCGTCAAAGGCTGCCGGGTCGGTGGCTGGCACATCGAACGCACTGCGGTCCAGCACGATGTCGCCGGCGATGGTCTGAATGCCAATACCTTGCAGCCGCCGCAGGAGCAGCCACAGCCGCTCGTGTACCAACTGCGGGTCGCCTTGGCCCTTGAGGTAGACGTTGCCGTAGAGCGTGCCCTCACGCACCGCGCCTTCAACAAACACCTGGGTGCGCCAGGTGTAGGCCGGACCCAGCAGGTCGAGTGCGGCGTAGGTGGTTACCAGCTTGATGACGGAGGCCGGGTGCATAGGCTCGCTGGCGCGGTGCGAGAGGCGGGGCGCGGCTGGGCTGGCTGCGTCGGCGTCTACCAGCACCACTGACACCGCTGCGTGCGGCACACCGGCGCGCCCCAATGCCGCATCCACCGCCGCCGGCAGTGCGTTCGCCAGAGGCCGCGCGTGGGCAAAAGTGCCGAGCCCGAGCGTGGCACAGCAGCTTGCCAAGACGCTGGTCCACAGCGCGGCCCGCGCGCGCGCCACGGAGCGCAGCGCCGAGCCTGTCAAACGCGCCCGTGTGGAGCGCCCGCCAAGGGCAGCAAACCAGTGCGAGACGCGTGCAAACAGCATGGCGCGCATTATCCGGTGCCCCTGCGCTGGCCCGATAATCTGGGCATGTTTGCCCACGCCCGTGCCCAGTTTTTGGCCCTGTCTCCGGCCATGGTGGGTCGGCTGGCGGCCGTGGTCACGGTGTGCATCTGGACTGGCTTTATCGTGGTGGCGCGCGCCTTTGCAGACCCGGCCCGCGCGCCCACCCTGACCCCCTTTGACATCGTGTACGCCCGGCTGGTGGGTGCCGCCTTGGTGCTGGTCCCGCTGGGCTGGTGGCTGACGCGCGCTGCGCGCCAACGCCAGCGCGAAGCCGGGCAGGTGGCCACGGCTGGCTCGATGGCGGGGTTCTCGC
>JBIIZY010000170.1:0-6279 GCA_044346035.1 Rhodoferax sp.
ATTGCGGTGTACCTTTCCTTGCACCTAACCGACTTCGCCAGCGATGTGGTGATGATCGCGATGACCGCCGTGATCCTGTTTTCCATGAACCCGTACCTGGCCCTTATCACGCTGGTTCCCTTGCCATTTATTGCCTGGATGATCCACTTTGTGCGCTACCGTTTGCGCACCGGTTTTGAGAAGATTGACCGGGTGTGGGGCGAGGTCACCAACGTGTTGGCCGACACCATTCCGGGTATCCGCGTGGTCAAGGCGTTTGCGCAGGAGCAGCGCGAAGCCAAACGCTTTCGTGACGCCAACGCCCACAACTTGGTGGTGAACGACCGCATCAACAAGATATGGGCACTTTTTTCTCCAAGCGTGTCGCTGCTCACCGAGATTGGCCTGCTGGTGGTCTGGGGTTTTGGCATCTGGCAGGTCGCCAAAGGAGAGATCACGGTGGGCATGCTGCTGGCGGCGCTGGCCTACATCGGGCGGTTTTATGGACGCTTGGACTCGATGAGTCGCATCGTCTCCGTCACCCAAAAGTCGGCGTCTGCGGCCAAGCGCATCTTCGACATCCTCGACCACGTCTCCAGCGTCCCCGAGCCCAAAAGCCCAGTGGCCGTGCCCAAGTTGCAAGGCCGCATTGAACTGCGCGCGGTGGGATTTCGCTATGGCAACCGCGAGGTCAACCGCGGCATTTCATTGAACATTGCGCCCGGAGAAATGGTGGGCTTGGTGGGGCACAGCGGCTCTGGCAAGAGCACCTTGGTGAACCTGATTTGCCGCTTTTACGATGTGTCCGAAGGCGCAATTTTGGTGGACGGCGTTGATATCCGCAGTTTCCCGATTGCCGACTACCGACGCAATATCGGCTTGGTGCTTCAGGAGCCGTTCTTGTTCTTTGGTACGGTGGCTGACAACATCGCCTATGGCAAACCAGACGCCACGCGCGAGGAGGTTATTGCCGCCGCCCGCGCAGCGCACGCGCACGAGTTCATTCTGCGCTTGCCGCTGGGTTACGACTCGATGGTGGGCGAGCGCGGCCAGGGCCTGTCTGGCGGCGAGCGACAGCGCATATCGATTGCGCGCGCTTTGCTGATTGACCCGCGCATCCTGATCCTCGATGAGGCCACGTCCTCGGTCGATTCAGAAACCGAAAAGGAAATCCAAAAGGCCCTCGAAAACTTGGTTAAAGGCCGCACCACCATTGCCATTGCGCACCGGCTGTCCACCCTGCACCGTGCCGACCGGCTGGTGGTGCTGGAGCGCGGTCGGGTGGTGGAAGAGGGGCCACACGATGTGCTCATGGCCCAGCAAGGCGCCTACTTCAACCTGGTCCAAGCGCAAGCACGCACGATGGAGGAAGACGCTGCCAACGCCGACCGCGTCGGTGCCGCCGATGACGCCAAAAAGGACACCGACCCATGACCCAGGCCGGCTTTACCTTGGAACGTGACGCATTTGGCAAGCTCGCCCTGACCACTGTGCAAGGCGAGCGTTTTGACAATGTGGTGCCGGTGCGCGCCTTCCCGATTCAGGCGCCGCAGGAAGGCATTGCCTTGGTCCATCCCGACGGACGGGAGCTGGCCTGGGTGGCCCGCCTAAACGACCTGCCCGAGCCGGCCCAAACGCTGGTGCGCGAGGCATTGGCTGGACGCGAGTTCACGCCGGTGATTGAGGCCATTGTGGGTGTCACGAGCTTCTCCACCCCCTGCACCTGGACGGTAAAGACCGACCGCGGACCTACACAGTTTGTGCTGCGCGGTGATGAGGACATCCGCCGCATTGGCACAGAGCATGCGCTCTTGGTGGCGGACTCACACGGCATTCAGTACCTGGTGCGTGACCAACGCGCCTTGGACCTTGCGAGCAAACGGATACTGGACCGCTTTTTGTAAGCCAGAGCGGCTCGCGTGTTGGAGAGGAGAGGGGAGAGAGGGGGGTGGTGCCCGGGGCCGGACTCGAACCGGCACGCCTTGCGGCGGGGGATTTTGAGTCCCCTGAGTCTACCAATTTCACCACCCGGGCAGGGCCTGCGAAGCCGCGAATTATGGCACAGTTGCGACATGAAATTTCCGACCATAGAGGACACCATCGGCAAAACGCCGCTGGTTGCTTTGCAACGCATAGGCGCACACAGCCACGCGCAACGCAACACCGTAGTGCTGGGCAAGTTGGAGGGCAACAACCCGGCCGGTTCGGTCAAAGACCGTCCAGCCTTGTCGATGATCGTGCGCGCGCAGGAGCGCGGCGAGATCAAGCCCGGCGACACACTGATTGAGGCCACCTCGGGCAACACCGGCATCGCCCTGGCCATGGCGGCGGCCATCAAGGGCTACCGCATGGTGCTAATCATGCCGGAGGATTTGTCCATCGAGCGGGTGCAAACCATGAAGGCCTTCGGTGCCGAGCTCATCCTTACCCCCAAAAGCGGCGGCATGGAATACGCCCGCGACCTTGTGGTGCAAATGGCCGCCGAAGGCAAGGGCGTGGTGCTCGACCAGTTCGCCAACGCCGACAACCCACGCATCCACTACGAAACCACCGGCCCCGAGATCTGGCGCGACACCGGCGGCAAGATCACCCACTTCGTGAGCGCCATGGGCACCACCGGCACGATTACCGGGGTATCGCGCTACCTCAAGGAAATGAACCCACAAGTGCGCATCGTTGGTGCGCAGCCGTCCGAGGGCTCGCGCATTCCGGGTATTCGCAAGTGGCCCGCCGCCTACTTGCCCAAGATTTACGACCCCGTGAATGTGGACGAGCTGGTGTACGTCAGCCAAGCCGATGCGGAAGTCATGTGCCGTCGTATGGCGCGCGAGGAAGGTATTTTTGCTGGCATTTCTGCTGCGGGCGCATGCTGGGTTGCCCAGCAAATTGCCGAGCGGGAGCGCGATGCGATTGTGGTGTTTATCGTTTGCGACCGCGGTGACCGCTACCTCTCCACCGGGGTGTTTCCGGCCTAAGACCTGGCAACCTACAATGGCCCAGACCCAAGGAACGTCTATGCAGTTTGACAAAGAAATCGATGCCCGAGGCCTCAACTGCCCCCTGCCCATTCTCAAGGCGAAGAAGGCCTTGTCCGAGTTGGCCAGCGGACAGGTTCTGCGGGTGGTTTCTACCGACGCCGGCTCGGTGCGGGACTTTCAGGCCTTTGCCAAGCAAACAGGCAACGAGCTGCTGGAACAAGCCACCGCTGGCGCCGATTTCATTCACGTAATGCGCCGACGCTGACGCTGCAGTCAGGTGCAGTGAGCGGTCTGGCGCCGCGTCCAGCACTGCACACGCAGCCGTCAGTCGTCAGTTCTTAACCTAGGCGCGCCAACTGCTCACGCACCTTGGCAAGTGTGTTTCCAAATTCAGCCAAGCGCTTGCGCTCCTGCTCGATCACGCTGGTCGGGGCCTTGGCCACAAACGCCTCGTTGGCAAGTTTGCCTTGCGCTTTGGCGATCTCACCCTCCAGGCGTGCGGCTTCCTTGCCAAGCCGCAGCTTCTCGGCGACCGGGTCCACTTCCATGTGCAGGCAAATGCGAGTGCCACCCACCATGGCGACCGGTGCGTGCTGCGCAGCGGCTTGCCAGTCGGCTTCGTCGGAGAAAAGCTGAACCTCGCTGAGCTTGGCCAGGGCTTGCAACACAGCGGCGAAGGACTGGACGAACGCGCCTTCCCCGGCGGTACTCGCCAGCACATACAAGGGCAGTTTGGTGGCGGGTGACACGCCCATCTCACCGCGCAAATTGCGGCACGCGTCCACCATGTGTTTGAGCTGGGCAATCTCTGCCATCGCCGCCGCGTCAATACGCTCGGGTTGGCACACCGGGTACGCGGCTACGCTGACCGATGCGCCCGCAGCGATGGGCATGCGACCGGCCACTGGCGCCACGGTTTGCCACAGCGCTTCGGTGATGAAAGGTGTGACGGGGTGCGCCAGCCGCAGGATGGTTTCCAGCGTACGGATGAGGGTGCGCCGGGTTGCACGTTGGGCGGCCTGGCCTTGCGCGCGGTCCGGATGCTGCGCGCCTTGCTGGAGCTGCACCTTGGCAATCTCTAGGTACCAGTCGCAAAACTCGTCCCAAACGAATTGGTAAATCGTGTTGGCCACGTTGTCCAGCCGGTACTCCTCGAAGCCCTTGGCCACGTCCGCTTCGGCCTGTTGCAACAGGGACACGATCCAGCGGTCGGCGGTGCTGAATTGCAGGTAGCCGTGTGCCGGGCCGCCTACCGCACAGTCTTTTTTGGAGTGCTCGCGCAGGCCGCAGTCTTGGCCTTCACAGTGCATCAGCACGAAGCGGGTGGCGTTCCAGAGTTTGTTGCAGAAGTTGCGGTAGCCCTCGCAGCGCTTGGCATCGAAGTTGATGCTGCGCCCCAGCGAGGCCAGCGATGCAAAGGTGAAGCGCAGCGCATCGGCACCGAAGGCAGGGATGCCATCGGGAAACTCTTTTTCGGTGTTCTTGCGCACGGTAGGCGCAGATTCGGGTTTGCGCAGGCCTTCGGATCGCTTGGCCAGCAGCGCGGGCAGGGCGATGCCGTCGATGAGGTCCACCGGGTCGAGCACGTTGCCTTCGGATTTGCTCATTTTCTTGCCCTGCGCGTCACGCACGAGGCCGTGGATGTAGACGTGTTTGAAGGGCACGCGGCCGGTGAAGTGGGTGGTCATCATGATCATCCGGGCGACCCAGAAGAAGATGATGTCGTAGCCGGTGACCAGGACGCTGGAGGGCAGGTACAGGTCGTAGTCGCTGGTTTCGCTGAGGGCCGCTGCTTTTCCGCCCGCTGCGCTCGCCAAATCGCTGCGGTCCGCTGCGCTGCCGGGCGCACCGGGCACGGCCTTGCTCATACTCGCTGCGCTCGCCAAATCGCTGCGACCATGCCCGGCGCGCCCGGCAGCTTCGCTCTCTGATTGGTTGTTGGGCCAGCCCATGGTGCTGAAAGGGACTAGCGCGCTGGAGTACCAGGTGTCGAGCACATCGGGGTCGCGGCGCAGGGTTTTGCCGGGGGCTTGGGCTTGCGCATCGGCTTCGTTGCGGGCCACGTAGACCGCGCCGTCTTCGTCGTACCAAGCGGGAATTTGGTGGCCCCACCAGAGTTGGCGGCTGATGCACCAGTCTTGGATGTTGTGCATCCACTGGTTGTACGTGTTTACCCAGTTCTCAGGCACAAACGTGACCTCGCCGGACTGCACCGCGTCGATGGCTTTTTGCGCGATGGAGCGCGCATCCTGCACCCCGGCGGCGGCCCGAGTGGCGGCATCAGGGGCTTTGTTCATGGCCACAAACCACTGGTCGGTGAGCATGGGCTCGACCACCTGGCCGGTGCGGGCGCAAATCGGCAGCATCAGTTTGTGCGGTTTGATTTCCAGCAAAAAGCCTTGTGCCTCCAAGTCGGCCAGCAGTGCCTTGCGCGCCACAAACCGGTCCATGCCACGGTAAGCGGCGGGGCCGTTGTCGTTGACCTTGGCGTCCAAGGTGAAGATGGTGATCAGCGGCAGCTTGTGGCGCTGGGCGCAGGCGTAGTCGTTGAAGTCGTGCGCGCCGGTAATCTTGACGCAGCCCGAGCCAAAGGCGCGGTCGACAAAGTCGTCGGCAATGATGGGAATCTGCCGGTCGCACAAGGGCAGGTCCACCATCTTGCCCAGCAAATGCTGGTAGCGCGGGTCCTCGGGGTGCACCGCCAGCGCGCCGTCGGCCATCATGGTTTCGGGCCGGGTGGTGGCAATCGTCATGCCTTTGCACAGCACGCCGTCAATCAACTGCGGGCCGTCAGAGAACGGGTACAGGATGTAGTGCATCTTGCCCTCGGACTCGACGCTCTCCACCTCCAGGTCGCTCACCGCGCTTTGCAGCACCGGGTCCCAATTGACCAGGCGCTTGCCACGGTAAATCAGGCCTTGCTCGTACAGGCGCACAAAGGTCTCGGTCACCGTAGCCGACAGCTTGGGGTCCATCGTGAAGTACTCGCGGCTCCAGTCCACACTGTCCCCCATGCGGCGCATTTGGGTGGTGATGGTGTTGCCGCTTTTCTCCTTCCACTCCCACACTTTCTTCACAAAGGCTTCGCGCCCCAGGTCGTGGCGGCTTAGTTTTTGTTCTTGCAACTGGCGCTCCACCACGATTTGGGTGGCGATGCCTGCATGGTCGGTGCCGGGAATCCACGCGGTGTTGAAGCCACGCATGCGGTGGTAGCGCGTCAGGCTGTCCATGATGGTCTGGTTGAACGCATGCCCCATGTGCAGGGTGCCCGTCACATTGGGCGGCGGCAACTGGATGCAAAACGCTGGTGCCTCGCTGTGCG
>JBIIZY010000026.1:0-21769 GCA_044346035.1 Rhodoferax sp.
TTTGTGTGAGCCAGTCGGTCACGCCGCCTTCAAACTCGCGCCAGTGGCCGTCGCCTTCGAAGGCAATCGTGCTGGTCACCACGTTGTCCAAAAACGTGCGGTCGTGGCTGACCAGAAACACGGTGCCGTCGTAGTTTTGCAGCAAATCTTCGAGGAGTTCTAGGGTGTCGATGTCGAGGTCGTTGGTCGGCTCATCGAGTACCAACACATTGGCCGGGCGGGCAAACAAGCGCGCCAGCAGCAGGCGGTTGCGTTCGCCACCCGAGAGCGAGCGCACCGGCGAATTGGCCCGCGCGGGTGAAAACAAGAAGTCGCCCAGGTAGCTTTTGACGTGCTGGCGCTTGTTGCCAATTTCGATCCATTCGCTGCCGGGGCTGATGAAGTCCTCCAGCGTCGCGTCCATGTCCAAGGCGTTGCGCATCTGGTCGAAATAGGCCACCGAAATGTTCGCTCCCTGGCGCACCGTGCCCCAGGGGCTGTGGCCGGGATCGGGCGGCGGCGCGTGGGCGGGAGCAGGATCGGGGCTGTGCTCGCCCAGTATGAGTTTGAGCAAGGTCGTTTTGCCCGCGCCGTTGGGGCCCAGCAGGCCGATTTTGTCGCCACGCAAAATGGTGGCGGAAAAGTCGCGCACGATGGCCCGGTCGCCAAAGCTCTTGGATACGTGGGTCAGCTCTGCCACCAGCTTGCCGCTGGCCGCGCCGCTGCTGATGTCCATGTTGACGCTGCCCAGCACGTCGCGCCGCGCCGCCCGTTTGGCGCGCAGTTCGGTCAAGCGCACGATGCGGGCTTGGGCGCGGGTGCGGCGGGCCTCCACGCCTTTGCGGATCCAGATCTCCTCTTGCGCCAGCAGCTTGTCGGCGCGCGCGTTGATGACCGCCTCCTGCGCGAGTTGTTCTTCCTTTTGCAGCAGGTAGGCGGCAAAGTTGCCGGGGTAAGACAGCAGTTTGCCCCGGTCGAGCTCCACGATGCGGGTGGCCACGCTGTCCAGAAAAGACCGGTCGTGGGTGATGGTGATGATGCTGCCCCGGAAGTCTTTGAGCAGACCTTCAAGCCACTCGATGGAGTCCAGGTCGAGGTGGTTGGTGGGCTCGTCAAGCAGCAGCACATCGGGTTGCGCCACCAGCGCCTGCGCCAGTGCCACCCGCTTCTTGGTGCCGCCGGACAAGGTGCTTACCACCGCGTTCGGATCGAGGTGCA
Source organism: Rhodoferax sp. (assembly GCA_044346035.1). Classification (GTDB taxonomy): domain Bacteria; phylum Pseudomonadota; class Gammaproteobacteria; order Burkholderiales; family Burkholderiaceae_C; genus Allorhodoferax. The sequence continues at coordinate 1,198 of JBIIZY010000026.1, forward strand.
AGCGCTGCAAGGTTTCGCGCACGCGCTGCTCCCAATTCCAGCCGTCTACCGATTCGATTTCGGCTTGCATCGCATCCAGATCACCGTGGCCCTGGCAGTACGCTTCGATCAGCTCGACGGTGCGCGCCAAGCCCACGCTCACCGCAGTGAACACGCTGGCCTGTGCGTCCAGCACCGGCTCCTGGGCGACGTAGGCAATGCGGGTGCCACTTTGCACTTGCAAGCTGCCGTCGTCGGGTTTTTCCATGCCGCCCAATATCTTGAGCATGGACGACTTGCCTGCACCGTTGCGCCCAATAAGGCCGACGCGTTCGTTGCTTTCCAGAGAGAAATCAGCGTGGTCGAGTAGCGGGACGTGCCCAAATGCCAGCTGGGCGTCCAGTAGAGTGATCAATGCCATAGGGGGCGGATTATCCCTTGCGGCTTTGCAGCCACAGCGCCTGCGCAGGCACTGTGGGCTTGCGTCACTTGCCGCTCAGCGCGAGCTCGGGAAACTAAAGACCGTGCCCTCGCGCACACCGGCCGACGGCCAGCGCTGGGTGATGGTTTTGCGCTTGGTGTAGAAGCGCACCGCGTCCGGGCCGTAGGCGTGCAAGTCGCCAAACAGCGAACGCTTCCAGCCGCCAAACGAGTGGTAGGCCACCGGCACCGGCAGCGGCACGTTCACACCCACCATGCCCACCAGAATGTTGTCGGTGAAGTAGCGCGCTGCTTCACCGTCACGGGTGAAGATGCAGGTGCCGTTGCCGTACTCGTGCGCGTCGATCAGGTCCATGGCTTCTTGCAAGGTTTTGACGCGCACCACGCCCAACACCGGCCCAAAAATTTCTTCCTGGTAAATCTTCATGCCGGGCTTGACGTGGTCAAACAGGCAGGGGCCCAGAAAGTAGCCTTGCTCGTGGCCTTCGACGTGGACGCCACGGCCATCGACCAGCAAGGTGGCACCTTCGGCCACGCCTTGGTCCACGTAGCCTTTGACCTTCTCAAAATGCGGCTTGGTGACCAGCGGGCCCATGTCGCTCTTGGCATCGAAGCCCGAGCCGACTTTCATTTTGGCCATCTCCACCTTCAAGCCGGCAATCACGGCCTCGGCGGTGTCGTCGCCCACAGCAACCACCAGCGGAATCGCCATGCAGCGCTCGCCGCACGAGCCAAAGGCAGCGCCCATCAGCGCGTTGACCGCGTTGGGGACATCGGCGTCTGGCATGACCACCGCATGGTTCTTGGCACCACCCAGCGCCTGCACGCGTTTGCCGTGGGCGCAGCCGGTGGCGTAGATGTACTCGGCAATCGGGGTGGAGCCAACAAAGCTGACTGCCTTGACACGTGGATCGGTTAGCAAGGTGTCCACGGCCTCTTTGTCGCCGTTGACCACATTGAGCACGCCCGGCGGCAGACCGGCCTCCAGTGCCAGTTGGGCAATGCGCAGCGTGCTCGATGGGTCGCGCTCGGAAGGCTTGAGGATGAAGCAGTTGCCGCAGGCCACGGCCATGGGCCACATCCACAAAGGCACCATGGCGGGAAAGTTAAACGGGGTGATGCCAGCGGTCACACCCAGCGCTTGGAACTCGCTCCACGAGTCAATGGCAGGCCCTACGTTTTTGCTGTGCTCGCCCTTGAGCAACTCGGGTGCATAGCTGGCGTACTCGACGTTTTCAATGCCGCGTTGCAACTCGCCCAGTGAATCGGCCAGCACCTTGCCGTGTTCGGCGGTGATCAGGGCACAGAGTTCGTCGGCATGCTGTTCCAGCAGCACCTTGAGGTTGGCCATGACGCGCGCGCGCTTGAGCGGCGGCGTGTTGCGCCAGGCCGGGAACGCGTCCTGCGCGTTGGCAATGGCCTGCTCCACCGTGGCTTTGTCGGCGAGCAGCACGCGCTTTTCGGCCTGCCCGGTCGCGGGGTTGAAAACATCTTGCGAACGGCTGCCGCTGGTGATGGTGTGGCCGCCAATCAGGTGGCCAACGGTGGGAACTTGGGTCATGGTTCGGTGTCTCTGGAGTGAAAAGTACAAGGGTCAAGCTATCGGTGCACGCTAGCACAGGCGATGTGGTGGGGCGGTAGGCGCGGGCCTTGGGGCCCACACCCGCAGCACGCCTGTCTGGTGCCGCGCCACGGTGCTGCTTTGCGCGCCCAGGCTTGGCGCCTACGCAGTGGCGTCGATCGCCTCGCCCAGCGCGTTGATCAGGCTATCGATCTCGGCCTTCTCGGCAATGAATGGGGGCGCGAGCTGGATGGTGTCGCCGCCGTAGCGCACATAAAAACCTTTCTCAAGGCACTTCATGGCGATTTCATACGGGCGCTTGGCGGGCTCGCCCGGAACGGCAGCGATGGTAAAGCCAGCAGCCAGGCCGCAGTTGCGGATGTCGGTGACGTGCTTGGCGCCCTTGAGGCTGTGCACCGCCTGCTCAAAATAGGGCGACAGCGTTGCGACCCGCTCCACCATGTTTTCTTTGACCAGCACATCGAGTGCGGCAATCGCCGCAGCGCAAGCCACCGGGTGCGCGGAATAGGTGTAGCCGTGCGGCAGTTCCAGCATGTACTCGGGGCCACCGGCTGCCATGAAGGTGTCGTAAATCTCGGTTTTTGCAATGACCGCACCCATGGGTTGCGCGCCGTTGGTTACTTGCTTGGCCACGTTGAGGATGTCGGGCGTAACGCCAAACGCAGCGGCCCCGGTGTACGCGCCCACGCGGCCAAAGCCGGTAATGACCTCATCAAAAATCAGCAGGATGTTGTGGGCCGTGCAAATCTCGCGCAGCCGCGGCAGGTAGCCCACCGGCGGCACCACCACGCCGCCCGAGCCAGACATGGGCTCAACAATAACGGCAGCGATGTTGCTGGCGTCGTGCAGCGCGATCAGGCGCAGCAGCTCGTCGGCCAGTTCGGCGCCCTTGGGCGGCAGGCCCTTGGAAAACACATTGCTGGCCAATTGCGTGTGCGGCAAGTGGTCGGCCTCGACGCCCTGGCCAAAGTGCTTGCGGTTGGGGCCGATGCCGCCCACCGAGATGCCGCCAAAGTTGACGCCGTGGTAGCCCTTCTCGCGGCCAATCAGCCGGGTTTTGCTGCCCTGGCCTTTGGCGCGCCAGTAGGCGCGTGCCATTTTTAGAGCGGTGTCGGCGGACTCGGAGCCAGAGCCGGTAAACATCACCCGGTTCAGACCTTGCGGCATCAGCGCCGTGATTTTGTTGGCCAATTCGAAGGACAGCGGGTGGCCAAACTGGAACGCCGGCGAGTAATCCATGGTGCCGATTTGCTTGGACACCGCTTCAGTGATTTCGGGGCGGCAGTGGCCCAGTCCGCAGGTCCACAGGCCCGACAGACCGTCAAAAATTTTGCGTCCACTGGCGTCGGTGTAGTAGGCACCTTGGGCGCTGACCATCATGCGCGGGTTGGCCTTGAAGTTGCGGTTGCCGGTGTAGGGCATCCAGTGCGCGTCCATCCAGGCCGGGTCCTGCGGGTAGGGCGTGGTGGTGGTGACGGCGTGCTGGGCGGTGTGGGTGTCGTTGGGCTTCATGGCGGGTCTCCAAGAGAAGAGCGTCATTCTGCGCCCGGAAGATACTTCGATATAGTCAGGTTTATCACTATTTGCTTGCGGGTTTATGAAACTAAAAAGCCGCGCCGTGCTGGGCCAAATCAGCGACATGGATTTGCGGCTGCTGCGGGTGTTTCGCAGCGTGGTCGATTGCGGCGGCATGGCGGCGGCAGAGCTGGAGCTCAACATCGGCACCAGCACCGTGAGCCGCCACATCAAAGACCTAGAGACGCGCCTGGGGCTGGTGCTGTGCCGCCGGGGCCGCGCCGGCTTTGCACTCACCGCCGAGGGGGAGCAAATTTATGCGCAGGCTGGCCAGCTGCTGTCCGCTACCGATGCCTTTCGCGCTGGTGTGGACGAAATCCACCAGCGCATGGGCGGGCAGTTGCATGTTGCGGTGTTTGACAAAACCGCCAGCAACCCCGCGTGTCGTATTGCGCAGGCCATTGCGCTTTTCAACGAGCGTGCCCCCGACGTTGCGCTGAACCTGCATGTCTCCACGCTCAACGGGATTGAGCGCGGCGTGCTCGACGGCCAGTTTCAGATCGGTGTGATTCCGGGCCACCGCAGTTCCGACACGCTGGAGTACACACGCTTGTTTGATGAGGCCATGCTGCTGTACTGCGGCGCCGGCCACCCGCTGTTTTCGGATGGGCCGACTCCCTCGGCAGCGGCGCAGGCGCTGGACTGGAACAGCCTGCGAAGCCACGCCTTTGCCGGTTTGGGCTACCACTCGCCCAATATGGAAATCAGCCAGCAACGGCGCATGCCGCGCAAGGCCACCGGTTTTGACCAGGAGTCGATTGCGACGCTGATCTTGTCGGGGCGCTACCTGGGCTTCTTGCCGATTCACTACGCCCAAAGCTTTGTCGCTGTCGGCAAGATGCAGGCTGTCCAGCCGGGGTTGTTTCATTACGCATGCGACTTCTTTGGCATCACCCGCAGGTCGCCGCAGCCCTCGCGCGCCACCCGGGCGTTTCAGGCGTGTTTGGAGGCGGCGCATACGCCCACCGCAGTTGCTACCGACAACGCAACCGCAAACCCGAATGCAAACGTAGCTTCACCTGCACCGTCACCGGCGGCGGCGGCGGCGGCGCGGGCACGGGCACGGGCAGCGCGCTAGAACCCGTAAAACCGGAAGTTCATCTCGGGCATCTGGCCGCACAGCAGCTCGGCCATTGCCTTGCCCGAGCCCGCGCCATGGGTCCAGCCCAGCGTGCCGTGGCCGGCATTGACCCACAGCTTGCCGACCTGCGACTTGCCGATGTATGGAATGTTGGTGGGTGTGGCCGGGCGCAGGCCCGTCCAAAAGCGCGGGTTGCCGCCTTGCTCTTCCAAGCGGGTGTCGCACACGCCGGGGAACACAGTCTCCACCCGGCGCGCCAGCATGTGGCAGCGCGCGCGCGCCAGGTCGGTGTCCAAGCGGGTGTCATAGCCGCCCACCTCAATCGTGCCAGCGATGCGCAACTCGTCGCCCAGGCGGCTCATGGCGCACTTCACCGAGTCGTCAATAAAGCTCACGCTGGGCGCCAACTCGGGCTTGAGAATCTTGAAGGTCGCGCTGTAGCCTTTTCCCGGATAGATCGGCAGGTTTATCCCCACGGTGCGCAGCAGCGGCGCGGTGTACGAGCCCATGGCCACCACATAGTGGTCGCTGTGCAAGGCCCGGGTGCTGCCATCGACCTGGTTGCGCACGCTGACCGACTCGGTGGCACCGGCGCCGACATGGAGCGACACCACATCGTGGTTCCACAAAAACTCCACACCCAGCGCCGCGCAGCGTTTGGCCAACTCCTGGGTGAACACGCGCGCATCGCCACTCTCGTCGCTTTCGGTGTACGTGCCGCCTACGATGTGCTGGCCAAACTGCTGGAAGGCCGGTTCAATGCGCAACAACTCTGCCGTGCTGACGACCCGCCGGTTCACGCCGTACTTGGCCATGAGTGCGGCCGAATCGGCAGCGGCTTCGAAGGCTTGTGGGTCCAGGTAGAAGTGCGCGATGCCTTTTTCGAGGCGATTGAATTCAATGCCCGTGGCGGCCACGATTTCTTTGAGCGCTGTGTGGCTGTACGAGCCCAACGCCACGAGTTGCTGCACATTGCGCTCAAACGCGCGGTCGTTGCAGTTGGCCAAAAACTCCAGCCCCCAGCGGTATTGGTGCCAGCCCGCGCCCACTGGCAACTGGGGCCGAAACAGCAGCGGCGCTTCTTTGCTGAACATCCATTTGAGCGCCTTCCAGGGCGCATCTTTGTTGGCCCAGGGTTCGCAGTAGCTCACGGAGATCTGCGCCGCATTGGCAAAGCTGGTCTCCAAGGCCGCGTCGCTTTGGCGGTCCACCACGGTCACGCGGTGGCCGCGTTGCGCCAGGTGCCACGCGGTGCTGATGCCAATAATGCCGGCGCCAAGTACGGTGATTTTCATCGGCACAGTGTCGTTCAAGGGCGTTCAGTCGAACAGCAAAATGATTTGAATTCAGAAATCATTAGAGTCGCTAATAATTGCTAAATGCGTAGTTTTGACGCCGATGCCTTGGAGTGCCTGGCCGCCATTGTCGAAGAGGGCGGTTTTGAGCGCGCTGCCTTGCGCTTGTCGGTGACACAGTCGGCGGTCTCGCAGCGCCTGCGGGCGCTCGAAGCCCAGGTGGGCACGGTGCTTTTGGTGCGCAGCCGCCCGCTCAAGCCCACCACGGCAGGGCGTCTGCTTATCAAACACGCGGCGCAGCTGCGGCTGCTGCGCGCCGATTTGGACAAGGACTTGCAAGACCTCACCCCCAGCGCCAGCGCGCTGCGGGAAGAAGACCGCATTTCGATAGCCATCAACGCCGACAGCATCGCCACCTGGGCGCTACCCGCCCTGGGTCCGCTGGTGGACGCGGGACTGCCATTGGAAATCATCACCGACGACCAAGACTTCACCCACGAGTGGCTGCGCGAAGGCCAAGTTCTGGGCTGCGTGACCACACTCAAACAGGCGCTGCGGGGCTGCAAGGTGCAGCCTTTGGGCGACATGCGCTACGTTGCGGTAGCTGCCAAAGACTATGCGCAGGTGCGTTGCGCCCACGGGTTGACCGCACACAACTTTCGGCAGATTCCGTTCATAGCGTTCAACCGCAAAGACGATTTGCAGTCCGAGTTCGTTGCCCGCGCGCTGGGCCTGCGCCGCGTCAACGTGCGCCAGCGTTTTGTCCCCAGCTCCGAAGGCCAGGTGCGGGCGGTGCTGGCCGGCTGGGGCGCCAGTGTGGTGCCGTATCTGCAGGTGCGTGGCTTGCTGGCCAGTGGCGACTTGGTCAATCTGGCGCCCCAGCACAGCCTGTCGGTGCGCCTGTACTGGCACTGCTGGAACCTGGACTCGGCCGTCATTGACCAACTCACGCAGGCGCTGGCCGCAGGCGCGCAGCTGGCTTTGGAGGCCGCCAAATAAACTGACCGGTCACAAAGCGAGCACCCAATTTGCGAACCGACGACTGCGGCTAAACTTCAGCCATGAAATCCAGCACCCCGGTCAAAGTGTCGTTCAAAGAACAAATGCTGCAGGCGCGAGAGGACGCAATCATCCGCACCGTCAACGGTCTGCTGGCCCAAAAAGGTTTTGAAGCCATGACGGTCGACGAAGTCGCCGCCAGCGTGGGCATTGCCAAGGCCAGCTTGTACAAGCATTTCCCCAGCAAAGAGGACCTCGCCGCCGCAGCCATGGTGCGCGTTATGCGCAGCGCCCAGGCGTTTATTGCCACGCTGCCTGCCGATGCGCCGCCGCTGGAGAACTTGCGTGCGGTCGTGCGCTGGACCATGGAGCGCAAGCTGGCCGGGGAGATGCCTTCTTTGCCCAGCCAAAACTCCAGCCTGCGCTCCACCCTGATTGCCAATGCCGCCTATTTGGAGGTGCTGGTGGGCGTGAGTGACGTGCTGGGCGCCTGGATAGAGCAGGCGCAGGCCGCGGGCGCACTGGACAAAAAGCTGCCAGCCATTGCCATTCTTTACACCCTGTATGCGCGGGCGTGTGACCCGGTACTGGAGTTTTTGCAGATGGGCGGCCAGCACGACGATGCGCAGATTGTGGACGTGGTGATGTCCACCTGCTTCAACGGAATCAACGCGCGCTAGACGCTTGCTTGCCTCTGCCGAACTAGCGCACCAGCAACACCGGCACCTTGCATTGCGCCACCACCTGGGTGGCAACCGAGCCCATGACCAAGGTGGCCAAAGCGCCATGGCCATGCGAGCCCATCACCAACAAGTCGTACGTTCCCTGGCTGGCGACTTTTGCAATCGTCTGCGCGGCGGGGCCCACTTTGGCAAGCCCTTTTGCGCTGATGCCGTGGCGCAACAAAAACTTGTCGGCTGCCGCAATGACTTTTTCAGACTCCTCAGCGTAGTAAGCGTCCACCACGGCTTTCCCTAAAGCAGCGCGTGCCCGCGTTGGCAGGGTCGCTTGTACGTTCAGCAAGGTGTATTGGTGGTCTTTGCCAAACAAGCTTTCGTGGTTGCACAGGTAAACCAGTAGCCGCTTGCTGTACTCGCTGCCGTCAATTGCCAGGAGAATTTTCATCGGGATCCTTGTTGTGTTGGGAGTCGCACCGCGCAGCGTTGGCCGCCACGCGGCGGTTCATCATACGCCCGGTGCCGGGGCTCACAGCGTCAGTATCAGCGTGGGCAAAAAGGCGGCTTGCTCGTTTTTTCGGGCGTAGCCCAGGGGGTTGGATACCACCCGGCAGCCCGCTTGCACATAGTCGCTGGGTGCGTGCAAATGCCCATGCAGCCACACGTTGGCGTGCGCCAGCAAGGGGTCAAGGCGGTTGCAAAACGCCGCGGTGCCGGGCGTGTGGCCATAGCGTGGATCGGCACTGCGCGCACTGGGCGCAAAGTGGGTGACGACCACGGTGCTTCCGCCAAACGGAGTGCCCAGTTGCGTGCGCAGCCAGTCTTGGCACAGCAAACTTTGCGTGCGCCACTGGGCGGCAAGAAACGCAGTGCCGCCACGGGTGGTGCCGGTTTTTGCGAGGTAGTGGTTGGCAGCGCGAAAGGCTTTGTCCCGTTGCGCCATTGCCTGCGCCGCGCTGGCTTCTTCGGCAGCCAGCAGGTCAAAGTCGCTCCACAACGTGGTGCCGACAAAACGCACCGGTGCGCCGCGCGCATCGGTCCAATGGGTGTGCACCACCGCACGCTCCAGCCAGGTGATGCCAAGCGATTGGCAGATGGCTTGTAGCCGCGCGTGGGCAGCGTCGAAATCTTGGCCGTCGTACTCGTGGTTTCCTGGGACGAAAAACACCGGTGTGGGCCAGCCCGCCAAGGGCGAGAACTGCGCCAAGCCGAATGCACCGTCGCGCAGCAACGAACCCTTCTGGTACGAGCCGACATCGCCCGCCAGTACGAGCACGTCAGCCCCCGGCGCCGGCTCGGCGCGCCAGTGCGGGTGCGCCTCCAGGTGCAAGTCAGACAGCAACTGGATTTTCACGCTGGGAATGCCTCGGATGCGACGGTGTACACCATCTTTCGCAGCCAGATGTGGGCACTGGCGTTGTCTTGGCGCTGGTGCCACAAAGCGTCCACTTCGATGGCCGGCACCGCAAACGGCAACTCGCGCAACACCAATTGGTCCGAGAACCCGGTTACGCTGACGAAGTGGCGCGGCAGCACGGTGAGCAAATCGGACTGGGCCACGACCCGCCCGGCGGTGAAGAACTGGTTTACCGTGAGCACCACCGAACGGCTGCGGCCCACCAGTGCCAAGGCCGCATCAATAAAGCCGAACGCGCGCCCCGAAAAGCTCACCAGCATGTGGCGGGCATTGCAAAACCGGTCCAAGGTCAAGGGCAGGTGCGCAATGGGGTGGTCTCGCCGCATCACGCACACATAGTCGCCACTAAACAGGCGGTGGTGCAGGAAGGACACGCTTTCGCCCGCCTGGGCCTTGGCGGTCAGGTCGGCCCACACGGCCGGAAAGTGGCCCACGGCCAGATCGGCCTCTCCCGCGTCCAGCAGCCGCCGCGGGTCGCGCGTGGTCAGTGGCACCGCCCGCAGCGCGACACCGGGGGCCTCGCGTTCGAGGACACGCACCAGGCCGGGCATCAGTTCGGCGGCGGTGGCGTCGGCCATGGTCAGCACAAAGGCGTTGTCGGCTGCGGCAGGGTCAAAGTCGTTGGGTGCCAAGGCCGCGTGCAGTCCCCGCAACGCCTCGCGCACCAGCGGCCAAAGTTCCAGTGCCCGGGCGGTTGGCTCCAAACCACGGCCCTTGCGAACCAGCAGTTCGTCGCCCAGCGCTTCGCGCAAGCGCCGCAATGCGTTGCTGGCTGCAGGCTGGGTGATGGCCAGTTGGTGGGCGGCGCGTGTCAGATTGCGCTCGGACATCACCGCGTCAAAGGCTTTGAGCAAGTTGAGGTCGAAGGTGCGCAGCTTGAATGGTTTGGACCGGGATGGGCGGCTATACATAACTGTCGTGAATATATTGCATCACCAACATAAAGTAGAGCTTTGTTCGGGTTAACCCTATGCTTGCCCCCATTCGCCTACGGTGTGGGTGTTTTTCTGCAAGGAGTTTTGTATGGCCCGTATTGCTACTGCCGAGTTTCTGGACGCTGCACCTGAGCGCGCCTCCGTGCGCATTCCGTCCCACGGCGCGCCGGTGGAAGGATCCAAAACGCTCGCCGGCATGTTGCTGGCCGCTGCCTTGGCCGCTGTTCTGGTGGTGGCCGACCAAGTGATTAGCACCTGGTCTGACGGTCACTTGCTGGTTGGTTGGGTGGCCTTGTGGGCTGTGGCCTTCGGTGTTTTGGCATTCTTGGCGCGTCCGATGCGCCGCCTGGCCAGTCTTGCTGCGTTGGCCATTGCAGCGCAGTGGCAAGCAATGCAGCTTCGCCGCCAGCACCGCGAGATGGTGGAATTTGCCCGCCAAGACCCGCGCCTTGCGGCCGAACTGCAGGCGGCGATCCAGCGCAGCCTAACCAACTAGCCAACGGACAACAAGCGCTGGGCCAGCCGCGTGCGGGTGGCTTCCAGCTCCTGGGGCAGGTGGTGGGCGAGCTGCTCGAACAAGGCGGCATGCAGACCAAGCTCCTCGCGCCATGCACCGCTGTCCATGTGGGTGACGGATTCAAATTGGGCCGCGCTAAAGCCCAGTCCATCCCAGTGCATTTCCTCGAACTTGGGCGCAAGCCCTAAGCCGTTGTCTTGGCCGTGCACGGTGCCTTCTAGCCGGTCGATCATCCATTTCAGAACCCGCATGTTGTCCCCGTAGCCGGGCCACACGAAGCCGCCGTCTGCGCCCTTGCGGAACCAGTTGGTGGTAAAAATTTTGGGAAGGGTGGCGCCGGTCTTGGCAAGCGCGTTGCCCATGTTGATCCAGTGCTGGAAATAGTCGCTCATGTTGTAGCCAACAAACGGCAGCATGGCAAAGGGATCGCGGCGCACCACGCCTGCCTGGCCCACGGCCGCCGCCGTGGTCTCGGAGCCCATGGTTGCGGCCATGTAAACACCTTCGACCCAATCACGCGCCTCGGTTACCAAAGGCACGGTGGTCGAGCGCCGGCCGCCGAAGATGAAGGCGTCAATGGGTACGCCGTTGGCGTCATCCCACTGGCTGTCCAAAGCCGGGTTGTTGGTGGCGGCCACGGTGAAGCGCGCGTTCGGGTGCGCTGCTTTGGCGCCAGTTTCTTTGGCCAGCGCGGGCGTCCAGTCGCAGCCCTGCCAGTCGATGAGGTGCTCGGGCCAAACGCCACCGTCCTTTTCCATGCCCTCCCACCAGACATCGCCGTCATCGGTGAGTGCCACGTTGGTAAAAATCACATCGCGCCCCAAGCTGGCCATGCAGTTGGGGTTGGTGTGGAAGTTGGTGCCCGGTGCCACGCCGAAGTAACCCGCCTCCGGGTTGATCGCGTACAGCCGGCCGTCGGGGCCGGGCTTGAGCCAGGCGATGTCGTCACCGATGGTAGTGACCTTCCAGCCCGCAAAAGCGGCAGGCGGGACCAGCATGGAGAAATTGGTTTTGCCGCAGGCGCTGGGGAATGCCGCCGCCACGTGGTACTTTTTTCCCTGTGGGTTGGTCACGCCCAAAATTAGCATGTGCTCTGCCAACCAGCCAGCGTCGCCACCGTTGGGTTGGGCTGCAGCGCGCCCCATGGTGGAGGCAATGCGCAGCGCGAAGCACTTTTTGCCCAGGAGGGCGTTGCCGCCGTAGCCCGAACCGTAAGACCAAATCTCCCGCGTCTCGGGGTAGTGCACGATGTACTTGGTGCTGTTGCAAGGCCACTTGACGTCGGCCTGGCCGGGCAGCAGCGGCGCACCCACCGAGTGCACGCAGGGCACAAACGTGCCGCCCACGCCCAGCACGTCGTACACCGCCTTGCCCATGCGGGTCATGATGCGTTGGTTGACCGCAACGTAGGCGCTGTCACTGAGCTCGACGCCAATGTGCGCAATCGGCGACCCCAATGGCCCCATGGAGAAGGGCACCACGTACATGGTGCGCCCGGCCATGCAGCCATCAAACAAGGCTTTTTGTGTGGCGGTGCCGTACTGCAGGCGTTCGCGCATCTCGGCCGGTGCCATCCAGTGGTTGGTGGGGCCGGCGTCTTCTTTGGTGGCGCTGCAGATAAAGGTGCGGTCTTCGACGCGGGCCACATCGCTGGGGTCGGAGCAGGCCAAGAAACTATTGGGCCGCTTGGCCGGGTTGAGCCGCTTGAAGGTGCCTGCGTCCACCAATTGCTGGCACAGGCGCTGGTACTCCTCCTGCGATCCATCGCACCAGTGGATGGTCGCCGGCTTGCACAGTGCTGCCATTTCGGCGACCCAGGCGATCAGCCCCGCGTTCTTGACAAAGCTCGGCGGCGCGGGCTCGATTCCCTGCATAACGGGTGCGTTCATGAAAAGCTCCAAGTTTGAAAAATTGCCTTTTCAAAGCCCGCCGCCCTGGCTTTGAAAAAACAACGGCGCCCGGCACGCAACTGCACAGCGGGCGCCTATTCTAGGAACCGGTACCGAAGTTACCAAGCTGTTACGGGCGAAACCCATGCAAAAAATGCATTGGTTTATGCGCGGAAATGGGGGTGGGATTTAGGGTGCGTTCAGGGCGCGTTGCACATCAGCCAAGAGCTTGGGCGCCAGGGGCTCGGTGCTGCTGGGGTAGCTGGCCAGCACCTGGCCGTTGCGCCCAATCAGGTACTTGTGAAAGTTCCACTTGGGCGGGGTGCCGGTGGCGCCGCGCAGTGCTTTGTACAGCGGGTTGGCGGCGCTGCCCACCACGGCGGATTTTTCAAACATCGGAAACTTCACGCCGTAGGTGTTGAAACAGACATCGGCAATCTGCTTGCTGTTACCGGGCTCTTGCTGCCCAAAATCATTGGATGGAAATCCCAACACCACAAAGCCGCGCGGTGCGTGCCGGGCAAAGAGCGTCTCAAGGCCCTCGTACTGCGAGGTGAACCCGCAGTAGCTGGCGGTGTTGACCACCAACAGCACCTTGCCTTGGTACTGGCACAGGTTCTGGGGTGCGCCGTCTTGAAGGCGGGGAAAAGTTTGCTGGAGCAGGGGAGCGCAGGCGGCTGCGCTACTTTGCGCTTGTGTTGGAGGTACTGGAGCCGACGCTGGTGCCGCCACGGCAGTGCCCGCTGCTGACAGCACCGCACACAAGACGGCCGCGCCCGCAACACGCGAAAGCTGCGCGGCACTGATTGGCGATGCGGTCAAGGGCGGCAAAAGTGGCCGAACCGGCGCAGCTTAGGCCATCGACACGGCGATGAACGCCAGCAAGAACATCAGCACTGCACCGACGATGGGCAGCACGATGGGCATCATGGGAACCACGGCTTCTACCGGGTCGGTGGGCGTTTCGTGCGTCTCGTGGGAGGGGGTGGACATAGCTGCTTCCTGTAGTTAAGGCTGGGCCGGAGTTTATCTTTTCCGCATGGCGGCGGTCGGCCATTGGGCCTTCGGGTCTTCTGGCTTTCTGGGCTTTCTGGCTAAGGGCGCTTGGCTTAGGCCAGCAGTACCACCCGCAGCACCTCTTGGGCGTAGGCGTCGAGCTTTTTGCTGCCGATGCCACTGATGCCCTGCAGGTCTGCCAGTGACTGCGGCGCGCGCTGTGCAATCGCCGCCAGGGTGGCATCGTGAAATATCACGTAGGCCGGCAGGTTGTGGGCGCGTGCAACCTCGGCGCGCCACGCCTTGAGCGCGCTGTAGCGCAACAAGCCCTCGCTATCGAGCGAAATGGGCGCTTTGACCACCGCATCTGCACGCGGGTTGCGACGGGTCCGTGCTTCGCTCGCAGCTGCGGCGGGTTGCCGCAGCGCCACAGCGCGCTCGCCACGCAGCACCGCGCGCGACAAGGGCGTGAGGTGCAGGGTGTTGAAGGCCTCGCCGTCCACGGCCACCGCGCCGATGGCGATGAGCTGGCGCAGCACCCCGCGCAGCTGGTGCTCGCTCAGGTCGCGTCCGATGCCAAAGGTGCTCAGGGCCTCGTGGCCGTACAGGGTGACTTTGTCAGTCACTTTGCCACGCAGCACATCCATCAAGTGGCCAGCGCCAAAGTGCATGCCGTTCATTTGCTCGATGCGGTAAATGGTGCTCAGGAGTTTGCGCGCCGCATCGGTGCCGTCCCAAATCTGGGGCGGGGTCAGGCAGTTGTCGCAGTTACCGCAGGGCGCGCTGGCTTCGCCGAAATAGGCCAACAGGCGCACCCGGCGGCAGTCGGTGGCCTCGGCCAGACCGAGCAAGGCGTCGAGCTTGCCGCGCATGACGTGCTTGAACGCGTCACCTGCCGGGCTCTCGTCAATCATGCGGCGCTGGTTGACCACGTCTTGCAGGCCGTAGGCCATCCACGCGTGTGCGGCCAAACCGTCGCGCCCGGCGCGCCCGGTTTCTTGGTAGTAGCCCTCGATGTTTTTGGGCATGTCCAAGTGCGCCACGAAGCGCACATCGGGCTTGTCGATGCCCATACCAAACGCGATGGTGGCCACCATGACGATGCCGTCTTCGCGCAAAAAACGGTCTTGGTGTGTCTGTCGCACGGTGCCCTCCAGGCCCGCGTGGTAGGGCAGTGCGCGCACACCGGCGTCGACCAGGTTTTGCGCTGTGTCTTCCACCTTGCGGCGCGACTGGCAGTAAACGATACCCGCTTCGCCGCTGTGCTCGCGCTCAATGAAGCGCAAAAGCTGTGCGCTGCTGTCGCGCTTTTCCACAATGGTGTAGCGGATGTTGGGCCGGTCAAAGCTGCTGACAAAAGCGCGCGCGTCTTGCAGTTGTAGCCGCTCCAGAATGTCCTCGCGCGTCAGCGCGTCGGCGGTGGCCGTAAGCGCCATGCGCGGTACGCCGGGAAAGCGCTCGTGCAGCACCGTCAAGCCCCGGTACTCGGGGCGAAAGTCGTGGCCCCACTGGCTGACGCAGTGCGCCTCGTCAATCGCAAAAAGCGCCAGCTGGTTTTGGGCAAACAGGGCGTCAAGCTGTGCCAGAAACCGCGGCGACGTAATGCGCTCGGGCGCGGCATACAGCAGCGTGATTTCTCCGCGCAACAGGCGCTGCTCGACCTGGTGGGCCGCGTCGGCGCTCAGGGTCGAATTCAGGAACTCCGCGCTCACCCCGGCTTCGTGCAGGGCGCCCACCTGGTCGTGCATCAGTGCGATCAGGGGTGACACCACCACGGTAACGCCCAGACCGGCGCGGTGGCGCGCAATTGCCGGGATTTGGTAACACAGGCTTTTGCCGCCGCCAGTGGGCATCAGAACCAGCGCATCTCCACCCGCGGTCACATGGTCCACGATGGCCGCTTGGGGCCCGCGGAACTGGTCGTAACCAAATACCTCTCGCAGCAGCGCAGCAGGGGATGGTGGGGTGGCGGTGGGCTGCATACGGTGCGGTGATTGTCCCGTGATTGTCAGGGCAGGCCGTGCGCTCGGAGGACAGGGGCGCTGTGTCGTGGCAGCGTGGTACCAGCGCGTGCGCGGGGCGGCTGTGGGCAGGGCCGGACCGGGCGGGGGCCAGCGCTGGGCATTGGGCGGGTGCGACGCCCTAGAGCGCCGCGCGCAGCACCCGGCGGTACTGCATGGCCTCGGCGATATGGGCGAGCTGGGTGCGCTCGCTGCCCGCCAGGTCGGCGATGCTGCGGGCGATCTTGAGGGTGCGGTGTGTGGCCCGCGCTGACCACCCCAGCTGCAGCGCTGCCGACTGCAAAAAGCGCAGCGCATCGGGCTGGGCGCAGACGTGCACATCGATGGCCTGGCCTTGCAGTGCCTGGTTGCTGCAACCCTGCCTGTGCTGCGCACGCGCGCGCGCATCGGTGCAGCGTTGGCGCAGCACCTCGGTGGTTTCGCCGGGGGCTGCATGCAGCAACGTATCGGCGGGCAGGGCCGCTACTTCTATGTGCACATCGATACGGTCCATCAAAGGGCCGCTGAGCTTGGACTGGTAGCGCCGCACCTGCTCGGGCGTGCAGGCGCAACGGTGCGATGCCGACCCCAGGTAGCCGCACGGGCAAGGGTTCATGGCCGCCACCAACTGAAAGCGCGCTGGAAACTCGGCCCGCTGCGCGGCCCGGGCAATGGTGATGGTGCCGCTCTCCAAGGGCTCGCGTAGCGCCTCCAGTGCGGTGCGCTGAAACTCCGGAAACTCATCCAAAAAGAGCACGCCGTTGTGCGCCAGCGAGATCTCGCCGGGCCGGGGTGGCACCCCGCCGCCCACCAGGGCGACCGCGCTGGCCGAGTGGTGCGGGCTGCGCGTGGGCCGCTGGCCCCATTGCGCCATGGTGAAGCGCCCGGCCAGCGAGGCAATGGCGGCGGACTGCAAGGCCTCGTCGTTGTCCATGTCGGGCAGCAGCGCCGCAAAGCGCTGCGCCAGCATCGACTTGCCTGCGCCGGGCGGCCCCACCAGCAGCACGCTGTGCCCACCGGCAGCGGCGATTTCCAAGGCGCGCTTGGGGCCGGCCTGGCCTTTGACATCGGCCATGTCCAGGTGTGCCGCGCGCGCGCTGGGCGGCGTGGGAAGCACCCGCACCCAACCGTCGTCGGGTGTGGACCCGTCCTGCGGTGCACCGGGTGGCCCATTCGGTGCGGCGCCGGGTGGGCCGCTGGGCACGCCACCGTCTGCACCCGCGTGCGCGGCATTGCCGCCACCCTCAGGCGCAAAGGCGCGCACCACATCGAGCAGATGGCGGGCACGGTAGACCCGTGTGTGGGGCACCAGCGCGGCCTCTTCGGCGCTGCCCGGTGGCAGCACCAGCGTGGGCGCGGGCTCCGCGGTGCGCAGCGTGGTCAGCGCCATGGCCAGCGCGCCGCGCACCGGGCGCAGTTCGCCCGAGAGCGAAAGTTCGCCCGCAAACTCGTGGCCCACCAGCTTGGCAGCGTCGACTTGGCCGCTGGCCGCCAGGATGCCCAGTGCGATGGGCAAGTCCAACCGCCCCGAGTCTTTGGGCAGGTCGGCCGGTGCCAGGTTCACGGTGATGCGCTTGTTGTTGGGAAACTCCAGCCCCGCGTTTTGGATGGCGCAGCGCACCCGCTCGCGCGCCTCTTTGACCTCCACGTCGGCCAGCCCGACCAGGGTGAAACTGGGCAGCCCGTTGGCCAGATGCACCTCGACGGTGATCTTGGCCGCCTCCAAACCCAACAAAGCACGGCTTTGCACCAAAGAAAGGCCCATGGCGGTGTTCTCCAAAAAAGTGCACCGCAAGGGAAACAACGCACCAAGTCGGGGCGCAATGTGCGATGGCTGTGATTAAACACAGCACCATAGCGGGCCGCTGCGTTCGCCTGCGGCGCAGATTGACCGCGCTGCAACACATTGGCTGGCACGGACCCTGCTTTATTGCGCTATCTCCCGTGCTGCGGAGAAGCGGACTGCCCAGTCCGGTGTCTGCAAATTACTGTAATCAAGCTGAGGTAAACACATGAAACTCGTAACGGCAATCATCAAACCGTTCAAGCTCGATGAGGTGCGCGAAGCCTTGTCCGGCATTGGTGTGCAAGGCATCACCGTGACCGAGGTCAAGGGCTTTGGACGCCAAAAGGGCCACACCGAGCTCTACCGTGGCGCGGAGTACGTGGTCGACTTTCTGCCCAAGGTCAAGATCGAGGCGGCCATTGACGACGCCTTGGTGGAGCAAGTGATCGAGGCCATCGAAGGTGCCGCGCGCACCGGAAAAATTGGCGACGGAAAAATCTTCGTCTACGACGTGGAACAGGTCGTGCGCATTCGCACGGGCGAGACCGGCAAAGAGGCGCTGTAAAGCCACCTCGCATTCATATTAAGGAAAGACCATGAAAAAACTGCTTGCATCCCTGGCCCTTGGGCTGGGCTTGTTGACTGCCGCGACCTTCGCGTCCGCCCAAACGGCCGCCCCCGCTGCACCCGCATCCGAGATGGCTGCGCCCGTGGCCGATACCGCATCGGCGCCCGCTGCCGAAGCTGCAGCTGCACCCGCAGCAGCCGAAGCCGAGGCCGCAGCCCCGGCCGCGATACCCGTGCCCAACAAGGGCGACACGTCTTGGATGATGGTCTGCACCATCCTCGTTATCTTGATGACCATCCCCGGCCTGGCGCTGTTCTACGGCGGCTTGGTGCGCAGCAAAAACATGCTGTCGGTGCTGATGCAGGTCATGGTGACGTTCTCGCTCATTGTGGTGCTGTGGTTCGTCTACGGCTACAGCTTGGCGTTCACCGAGGGCAGCGCATTCATTGGCGGCTTTGACCGGCTGTTCATGAAGGGCGTGTGGGACAACGCGGCGGGCACCTTTGCCAACGCGGCCACCTTCAGCAAGGGCGTGTACATCCCTGAGATCGTGTTTGCCGCCTTCCAGGCTACCTTTGCTGGTATCACCTGCGCACTCATCGTGGGCGCATTTGCAGAACGCATGAAGTTCTCGGCTGTGCTGGCCTTCATGGTGCTGTGGTTCACCTTCTCCTACGCTCCGATTGCGCACATGGTCTGGTTCTGGATGGGCCCGGACGCCTACTCTGCCGCCGGTGTGGTGGACGAGATGAACAGCAAGGCCGGTTACATCTGGCAAATGGGCGCGCTGGACTTTGCCGGCGGCACCGTGGTGCACATCAACGCCGCCGTTGCCGGCCTGGTGGGCGCCTTCATGGTGGGCAAGCGCATTGGTTACGGCAAAGAAGCCATGGCGCCCCACAGCCTGACCCTGACCATGGTGGGCGCTGCCCTGCTGTGGGTGGGCTGGTTTGGTTTCAACGCAGGCTCCGCGCTGGAAGCCAACGGCTTTGCCGCCCTGGCCTTCATCAACACCCTGGGTGCCACCGCAGCCGCTGTGCTGGCCTGGTGCCTGGGCGAAGCGCTGATGCGCGGCAAGGCCTCCATGCTGGGTGCCGCCTCGGGCGCAGTGGCTGGCTTGGTTGCCATCACACCGGCCGCCGGTAACGTCGGCATCGGTGGTGCGCTGATCATTGGTTTCCTGGCTGGTTTTGCCGGTCTGTGGGGCGTCAATGGTTTGAAGAAGCTGCTAGGCGCAGACGACTCGCTGGACGTGTTCGGCGTGCACGGCGTGTGCGGCATCTTGGGTGCCATCTTGACCGGCGTGTTCAACTCGCCCAACCTCGGTGGCCCCAGCCTGGTGGCCGACTGGACCACGGTGGCCATGGTTGCCGCTGATGCCTACTCCATCGCAGGCCAGGTCTGGACCCAAACCAAGGCCGTGCTAATCACCGTGGTGTGGTCGGGCGTGGTGTCGGTGGTGGCATTCAAGCTGGTGGACATGACCATCGGTCTGCGCGTTAGCGAAGAAGACGAGCGCGAAGGCCTGGACATCACCTCGCACGGCGAGACCGCCTACAACCGCTAAGCCTTGTACGAAGCAGTCGGCCCTCCTCGGCGCGACTTTGAACCCGGCAGGACTTCGGTCTGCCGGGTTTTTTTGTGCTCGCGGTGCGCGGCCCTTTTGGGCGTTTGCTGGGCCAGTTAAGCGGCGTTTTGTTCGCCCAGGATGGGTTGCTTCATTTGCAGGAGGTCCCAGAGATTGCCGTAGAGGTCCTTGAACACCGCAACGGTTCCGTACGGCTGTTCGACAGGGTCCCTGACGAACTCGACGCCTTGGTTCTTGAACCTGGCGTAGTCGCGCCAGAAGTCATCGGTGTACAGGAACAGGAACACCCGTCCTCCAGCCTGTGATCCGATGCGAGCTGCCTGCTCAGAATCCGAGGCTTTTGCCAGCAGGATCTGGGCGCCGTGCCCAAGTCCCGGTGGTTTGACGACCACCCACCGTTTGGCCTGCTCAGGAATGAACTCGTCTTTAACCAGTTCGAAGCCCAGCTTGCCAACGAAGAAGGCCAGCGCCTCGTCGTATTCGCGGACCACGAAGGAGACAAGGCCAAGTGACTGGTTCATCTGGTTTGGGCCGAGGTTGGGGTTGGATTGCGTGCTGCCTAACTATTGCAATCGTAACGGCTGGAATCTACCTTGTAAGGAACGTGTCGGCAGTGCGCGGCGTAGATGAATTGGGCAAGCCCGTGTTGGTGTGAAGTCACCAAAAACAGGGTCAACTTCAAGCCCATCCCATGGCATGGCTCCTCGAGTTCTAGTGTTGGAGACTAGGTGCGGCCGAAGGCGGTCGCCATTGGGCCAGCCTGCTAGAGGGCGCTAATCGTCTCTATCAGGCGCTTCCTTCGCAGAGCGAGAGCTCCCGCGCACACCAACAATGGACCGAGCACCCCGATTTTGAAAACGGGGACATCGCTTAGCCGCGTCATGTGCCCTCGCGTTTGCGTGACGGTTTGACCGTTTGAAAGCTTCATCTCGGAGGTCTGCTGAAGGTATGAACCATAGATACCGAATGCCGAAACCCCAACTAAAACAGATGCGCTTATTACGCGAAGGAAGGTGGCGACTTTGCCTCGCGATCCTGCAATGAGGTAAGTCGTCGAGCCGCACGCCACGAGCGAGACAAATCCGAGCCCGAACAGCCTGAGTGGAAACAGAACGCCGGACTGAAGTTGGACTTGACCCGTTTCCACGGACGCTATGAGCTTCTTCATTGAAGCTCGTGGATTATCTGATGTTCAACGGTATTGATTTTTTCCTGATGTTTCCTCTCGAAGTTGTTGGGTGACAGGT
>JBIIZY010000171.1:0-6256 GCA_044346035.1 Rhodoferax sp.
CAGGCGCCTATGCGTGAGTCCAGCGGGCGGCTGTGGAAGTAGGCGTCGCTCTCGGCGTCGCTCACTTTTTCGACCACGCCTTCGATGCGCACCACGCGCTCCAACTCCACCCAATGGAACTGCAGTGCCGCAAACGGGTTGCCCGCCAGCTCGCGGCCCTTGCGGCTCTCAAAATTGGTGTACCAGACGATGCCGCGCGCGTCGTAGCCCTTGATCAGCACCACCCGGGTCGAGGGCCGCATGTCGCCGCCCACGGTGGCCAGCGTCATCGCATTGGGTTCGGGTAGCTGGCCAGAGATGGCCTCTTTCAGCCATTGGTCAAACTGCTGCAACGGGTCGGCGTGCGAGGCGCTCTCGTCGAGTTCGGCGCGTTCGTAGCTCTTGCGGAGGTCGGCGATGTTTTGCATCGGTTTAGTATAGGCACGCATCCTATGAAGACCGCTGCTTCCGTGCCCCGTCACATCCTGCCCGTGTTGGTGCTGGCCCAGTTCGCCGGCACGTCACTCTGGTTTGCGGTCAACGCGGTCATGCCCGATTTGCAGCGCGCGCTGGGGTGGCCGGCCAGCGCCGTGGGGCCGCTGACCTCGGCGCTGCAGTTGGGCTTTATCGTCGGCACGCTGGTGTTTGCGCTGCTGGCCCTTGCCGACCGTTTTTCCCCGCGCCGTGTGTTTCTGTTTTGCGCGCTCGCCGGCGCCGGCTGCACGGTGGGCGCGTGGGCCATGGTGACGCACTACGAGGCATTGCTTGCGTGGCGCTTTTTTACCGGGGTGTTTCTGGCCGGCATCTACCCGGTGGGCATGAAGATCGCGGCGCAGTGGTACACCAAAGGCTTGGGCGCTGCGCTGGGGCTGCTGATTGGCGCGCTGGTGCTGGGCTCGGCCAGCGCCCATGCCTTGCGCGCGCTCAGTGGCGCGCTGCCGTGGCCCACGCTGATGTTGGGCGTGGCGGCACTGGCGGCAGCGGGCGGGCTGCTGCTGTTCTTTGCGACCGGCGACCCGCCCGGGGCGGTGGCCCGTGTGACCACGCTACAGTGGCGCGCTCTGGGCACGCTGTGGACTGACGCTCGGGTGCGCGCCTCGGTGCTGGGCTACTTCGGCCACATGTGGGAGCTCTATACGGTGTGGGTGATGGTGCCCATGGTGCTGGCCACGCGCCTGGGCGGCACCGACCTGTCCTGGGCCGCCTTCTGGGTGCTCGCTGCAGGCGCGCTGGGCTGCGCCGGTGGCGGCTGGGTGGCGCTGCGCTGGGGCAGCGCGCGCGTGGCGGCCACGCAGTTGGGCATCAGCGGGCTGTGCTGCCTGGCAACGCCCTTGGCCATGGATGCGCCCGCACCGGTGTTTTTTGGCTGGCTGGTGCTGTGGGGCATCACGGTGGCGGGTGACTCACCGCAGTTCTCTACGCTCACCGCGCGCAACGCGCCACCGCAGGCGGTGGGCAGCGTGCTCACCCTCACCAACAGCATCGGCTTTGGCATTTCGATCGTCAGCATCTTGCTGTTTGTGTCGCTGGCCCAAACCATCAGCCTGGGCGCGCTGCTGCCTTGGCTGGCAGTGGGTCCCGCGCTGGGCCTGTGGGCCATGGCGCGTCTGGTGCGCGACGAAGCGAAAGCCCGCGCTTGATGTCCAAAGCCTGCCCCTATTTGCCACAAGCGCCAAAGGCTGCTTGCCAGCTGGCGCACCAAGCAAGGAGTTTCTTTGGCCCCCTCTGACTTGGTAGCTGTGTCTGAAGATTTGCGCGGCCTGAGGCCCACGGTCTTGGTGCTCGCCTCCGGCCGGGGCGCGCGGTTTTTGGCCTCGGGCGGCAGTACCCACAAACTGCAGGCCGACCTGTGCGGCAAGACGGTACTGCAGCGCACCCTCGATGCGGTGCGCGCCAGCGGCTTGCCCTGGCACCTGGAAGACGCGGGCCATCCCGGCATGGGCGATTCGATTGCCGCCGCTGTGCGCGCCACGGAAGGCGCGGCGGGCTGGTTGGTGTTGCCCGCAGACTTGCCGCTGGTTCGCGCCAGCACCTTGGTACACATCGCCAGCCACCCCATGACCGGCAAGGTGCTGGTGCCCACCGTGCTGGGCCAGCGCGGCCACCCGGTGCGCTTTGCCCAAGGCTGCGGTGCCGCGCTGGCCGCTTTGCAAGGCGAGGCGGGCGCCGCGGCCTTGCTGCGTGGCTGGGGCAGCGAGACCCTGCCGGTGGACGACCCAGGCTGCGTGTTCGACATCGACACCGTGGCCGACTTGCAAGCCGCCGTGGCCCACTGGCAGTTGGTAACCCGCTCGTAACTGCGCATGTGCTTGCGCAGCCGATTCGCCCTTACCATCCGGCATGTAATTTTGTTACAAAAAACGAGGCACCCATGGCCAACCCAAACCCTGTGCCGCTGCACCCCGTGGTGGCAGCGACCACCCGCCGCATCCAGACCCGCAGCGCCGCCACCCGCACTGCCTATCTAGCGCAACTGCATGCCGCTGCACAACGCAAACCCGGTGCCGAGCGCATGGGCTGCGCCAACGTGGCCCACGCCTTTGCCGCCATGCCCGAGACCGACAAGGCCCGCGCCACCGGTATTGACAAGTTCAAAGTGGTGGCGCAGCGCGGCCCCAACATCGGCATCGTCAACGCCTACAACGACATGCTCTCGGCTCACGCGCCTTTGCAGCATTACCCCGACACCATCAAAACCGAAGCCCGCCGCCTGGGTGCCACCGCCCAAGTGGCCGGTGGCGTGCCTGCCATGTGCGACGGCGTCACACAAGGCACGCCGGGCATGGAGCTGAGCCTGTTCAGCCGCGACGCGATTGCCATGGCCACCGCCGTGTCGCTCAGCCACGACGTGTTCGATGCCGCCCTGATGCTGGGCGTGTGCGACAAAATCGTTCCCGGCCTTTTGATTGGCGCGCTGCACTTTGGGCACCTGCCCACGGTGTTTGTGCCCGCAGGCCCCATGACCTCGGGCCTGCCCAACAACGAAAAAGCCAAAGTGCGCGAGATGGCAGCGCAGGGTTTGGTTGGACGCGCCGAGCTGCTCGAAGCCGAGTCCGCCGCGTACCATGGCCCCGGCACCTGCACCTTTTATGGCACCGCCAACAGCAACCAAATGCTGCTCGAAGCCATGGGCCTGCATGTGCCGGGCACCGCCTTCATCAACCCCGGCAACGCGGTGCGCGAAGAGCTCACCCGCGAGGCGGTGCGCACCGTGCTGGGCCAAGCGGGGCAGGGCGGTGATGCTGCTTCAACTGCCAGCCACGCGCAGGCGGCAAGCAACACCGCCGCCGCCTGCCCCCCCATTGGCCTGGTGGTGGACGAGCGCAGCATCGTCAACGCCATGGTCGCGCTCTTGGCCACCGGCGGCTCCACCAACCACCTGATCCACTGGGTGGCGGTGGCGCGCGCTGCGGGCATCGTGATCGATTGGGACGATTTTTCTGCGCTGTCTGATGTGGTGCCGCTGCTGGCCCGCGTGTACCCCAATGGCAGCGCCGACGTAAACCAGTTTCAGGCCGCAGGCGGCCCCGGTTTTGTGATCCGCGAGTTGTTGGACGGCGGCTTCATGCACGCCGATGTGCTGACCGTGCGCAGCGGTGGTTTGCGCGAGTTTTCTCGCATCCCCGCTGCCACCGAGGGCCGCTTGCAGTGGCGTGATGCAGGCCCGAGCGGCGACGCTTCGGTGCTGCGCCCGGTGTCCCAACCCTTCAGCGCCAGCGGCGGCCTCAAGCTGCTGCAGGGCAATGTGGGCCGCAGCGTGATCAAGGTATCTGCCGTGCCCGAAGACCGCCACGTGATCGAAGCGCCGTGCCGCGTGTTCGACTCGCAAGAGGCGCTGCACCAGGCCTTCACCGCGGGCGAGCTCAACCGCGATGTGGTGTGCGTGGTGCGCTGGCAAGGCCCGCAGGCCAACGGCATGCCTGAGCTGCACAAACTAACGCCGCCCTTGGCGGTGTTGCAGGGCAAGGGCTTCAAGGTGGCGCTTGTGACCGACGGCCGCATGAGCGGCGCCTCGGGCAAGGTGCCCGCTGCCATCCATGTCTCGCCCGAAGCGGCCGCCGGTGGCGCCCTGGCCAAGGTGCGCGATGGCGATGTCATCCGCTTAGACGCCACCGCCGAAACCCTGCAAGTGCTGTTGCCCCCCGCCGAGTGGGACGCCCGCCCCCTGGCCACCATGCCCGAGGCCCTGCGCGCCGCCAACGCCGTAGGCACGGGCCGCGAACTCTTCACCGCCATGCGCCGCAACGCCCTCACCGCCGAAGAAGGCGCCTGCGCCTGGCTCTAGACAGCGTGTACCAACCACCCCGCCCCCCCTCCACCCGTTCACGCCCACCCCGTTCACGCCCACCCCGCTCACCCCTCCACCCGCTCGCCCTGAGCTTGTCGAAGGGCCCACCCCCAGGCACCCACCTTTCAACCACCCACTCCCAACCCGTTCGCCCTGAGCTTGTCGAAGGGCCCACCTCCAAACCACCCACTCCCAACCCGTTCGCCCTGAGCCTGTCAAAGGGCCCACCTCCAAACCACCCAGCCGCAACCGCTCGCCCTGAGCTTGTCGAAGGGCCCACCACCATGACCACTCGCCCCACTCCCCCCACCGCCCTGCAAGTAATGCAAGACGCCCCCGTGATTCCTGTCATCGTCCTCCACGATGTCGCCCACGCCGTGCCCATGGCCCGCGCGCTGGTGGCCGGTGGCGTGCGCATGCTCGAAGTGACGCTGCGCACACCGCAGGCGTTGGCCTGCATCGAGGCCATTGCCCGCGAGGTGCCCGAGGCGGTGGTGGGCGCAGGCACGGTGCGCTCCAAAGCCGATGCGCAAGCTGCGGCCCGCGCCGGCGCGCTTTTTGCGGTCAGCCCCGGTTACACCAGCGCGGTCGGCCACGCCTGCCGCGATGCGGGCCTGGCCCTGCTGCCCGGTGTGGCCACCGGCAGCGAAATCATGGCCGCGCAAGAAGACGGCTTTAGCCAGCTCAAGTTTTTTCCCGCCATGCAAGCGGGCGGACCCGCCCTGCTCAAGGCCTGGAGTGGGCCGTTTTTTGATGTGCAGTTTTGCCCTACCGGTGGCGTCACGCTGCACAACGCGCCCGACTTTTTGGCGCTGCCCAATGTGGTGTGCGTGGGCGGCTCCTGGCTGGTGCCCGCCGACGCCCTGGCCGCCGGCGACTGGGGCCGCATTACGCAGTTGGCCCAAGACACCCAAGGCCTGCGCCGCGCCTAAGCTGGCCTCGCCAAGAGCGCGCCCTGCTGCGAACTTGGGAGCGCAATTCCAGCAGTGCACCACAGGGGCGCGCCACCCAGCGGCCTCAGACCGCCACCACCGACACGCCGTGCTGACCCAGCTGCAGGGTGACTGCGTCCTGGGGTGACCAGCTTCCTTGCGTGTCCGAGGCGACCACAAAGATTGGCCCCAGGCTGGTGTCCACCGTCAGCTCTTGGAAGCTGCCCAGGTAGGCCGCCTTAGACACTGTGCCGTGCAAGCCTTCGGTCTGTCCGGCGTGCACCGACCACGCTTCGGGGCGGATCGCCACCTTCACCGGCCCTGGTGCCACGGGGCGCACCGGCGACAGCACGAGACTGCCCACCTGCACCTGTCCGCTGGCCAAGGAAGTTCCTGGTAGCAGCACCGCCTCGCCCATGAAGCCGGCGACGAACTCGGACTGTGGGTTTTCGTAGAGATCGCGCGGGCTGCCAGCCTGGGCGATTTCGCCGGCGTGCATCACGATGATTTGGTCGCTCACCGCCAGCGCCTCGCTTTGGTCGTGGGTGACGTAGGCCACCGTGAGCTGCAGGCGTTGCTGGAGACCGCGGATTTCTTCGCGCATGGCGCGGCGCAGGCGCGCATCGAGGTTGGACAGCGGCTCGTCAAACAGCAGCACCGCAGGCTCCAGCACCAGCGCGCGCGCCAGCGCCACCCGCTGTTGCTGGCCGCCAGAGAGTTCGGCCGGGTAGCTGCCCTCGTAGCCGCCCAGACCAACCAGGGCCATGGCGGCGCGGGCGCGCTCGGCAATTTCGGGCTTGGCTACGCCGCTGACCTGCAGCCCGTAGGAGACGTTTTCCAGCACCGACATGTGTGGAAACAGGGCGTAGCTCTGAAACACCATGCTCACGTTGCGCTCGGCTGGGCCAAGCTGCGTCACATCGCGGCCATCAATAAAAATCTGGCCGCCGCTGGGTGTTTCCAAGCCGGCAATCATGCGCAGCGTGGTGGTCTTGCCGCAGCCCGAGGGCCCGAGGATGGTGGTCAGGCTGCCCTTGGGCACATGGAAGTCAATGTG
>JBIIZY010000027.1:0-21665 GCA_044346035.1 Rhodoferax sp.
CCAGGCCTGGGCCCAGCGCCACCCCGACATTGCCGTAAGCAGCCCGGAGCAGGCGCTGATACTGGCTAGCATCATCGAGAAAGAAACCGGTTTGGAAAGCGACCGTCGCATGGTGGCCTCGGTGTTCCACAACCGCTTGCGCATTGGCATGCGTCTACAGACCGATCCCACGGTGATTTACGGCATGGGTTCGCGTTTTGACGGCAATTTGCGCCGCGTCGACCTGCAGACCGACACACCGTGGAACACCTACACCCGCGCCGGCCTGCCGCCCACGCCCATCGCCATGCCAGGCAAGGCGGCGCTGCTCGCCGCCGTGCAACCGCAAACCTCCAATGCGCTGTACTTCGTGGCCCGGGGCGATGGCAGCAGCGAATTCAGCGCCACCTTGGACGCCCACAACCGGGCGGTCGATCGGTACCAGCGCGGGCAGCAGGCGCGCGCTGATTAGGCGGACACCACCAATGGCAGGCCTGTTCATCAGCTTTGAAGGTATCGACGGCGCGGGCAAGTCCACCCACATTGAGCGGCTGGCCCGCAGTTTTGCGGCGCAGGGCAGGGCGGTCACGCACACCCGCGAGCCCGGTGGCACCGATTTGGCAGAGCGCCTGCGCAGCATGCTGCTGGCCGACCCCATGGACCCGCTCACGGAAGCCCTGCTGGCGTTTGCCGCACGCCGGGACCACCTGACCCAGGTCATCCGTCCCGCACTGGAGCGTGGCGAAGTGGTGTTGTGCGATCGGTTCACCGACGCCACCTTTGCCTACCAGGGTGGCGGACGCGGCGTGGACTGGGCCACACTGCAGACCTTGGAGGGCTGGGTACAGACCGCTGGCACGCTGGTGCAACCTGCCATGACGCTGTGGTTTGACCTGCCGGCTTCGGTGGCGGCCCGGCGACTGCAAGGTGCACGCGTCCCGGACAAGTTTGAGTCGCAACCGGAGGCGTTTTTCCAGGCGGTCGCCCAGGCCTATGCGCGCCGCTGTGAAGAAAGTGCAGGGCGCTTCGCCCGCATCGACGCCGACCTGCCACCAGACCAGGTGTGGGAAGGTGTACTGGACGCGGTGCGCCGCCGGGGTTTTCTACCATGAGCGCGCCAGCCGATGCCCTTGGCGATCCGCCCTGGATTGCGCAGCAGCTCCAACAACTGTTGCGCCAGCCGGGGCATGCGTGGCTGTTGCAAGGTCCATCCGGCCTGGGCCAATACCGTCTGGCGCTGTCCCTGGCACGGGCTTTTCTGTGTGAGTCGGTCACGCCGCAGGGTGCATGTGGGCAGTGCGCCAGCTGCCATGCGGTGGATGTGCGCACCCATGCCGACTTGTGTGTGCTGATGCCTGAGTCTGTTCTTTTGGCGTTGGCATGGCCCCTGCCAGAAAAAGCGCAGACCGAGATTGACGAGAAAAAGCGTAAACCAAGCCAGGAAATTCGGGTGGACGCAATGCGCGACGCCATTGGCTTTTCGCAGCGAACCAGTGCGCGGGGGCGCGGCAAGGTGGTGCTGGTTTTTCCGGCAGAAAAAATGAATGCAGTTACCGCCAACGCGCTACTCAAGACACTGGAAGAGCCGGCAGGCGATGTCAAATTTGTCTTGGCCACCGAGTCGGCGCACCAGCTCCTGCCCACCATTCGCAGCCGCTGCCTGGGCCACACCATGGCGTGGCCCAGCCAAGCGGCGGCACTGCAATGGTTGGCAACATCCGGCGTGCAGCCGGGAGATGCATCCACCTTGCTGCGTGCTGCCGGCGGCCGTCCAGACGATGTCATCGAGCTGCTGGCTTTGGGCGGTGCCGCCGAAAAGTGGGCGGGCTTGCCCGGGGCGGTTGCGCGCGGCGATACCGAGTCGCTGCGCGATTGGCCGCTGCGGCGGGTGATCGACGCATTACAAAAGCTGTGCCACGACCTGTGCGCCCACCAGCTGGGTGCACCTACCCGCTACTTCGCGCCCGAGTCCTTGCATGCAGCAGGTCGTCCTGCGCTGGCGGCCCTGACAGGATGGAGCGCCCAGTTGGCGCAGGCGCGACGCACGGTTGAGCACCCCTGGAACGGCGGACTGATGCTCGAGGCTCTTGTGGCCTGCGCGCAATCCACCCTACACTCCGCCCACAAGTAAAAGAGCCAGCATGAGCGCACCACCCAACGCCCCCCGCCCCAGCGTCATTCAACTCTCCATCAAGGAGAAGGCGGCCTTGTACGCGGCCTACATACCTGCGTTTACCGACGGCGGTGTGTTCATACCCACATCCAGGGAATACGCTTTGGGAGACGACATCTATGTCTTGCTCTCATTGCCCGACGACCCACAGCGTTACCCCGTCGCCGGCAAAGTGGCGTGGGTCACCCCAGCCAAGGCGGCTGGCGGGCGCACGCAAGGTGTGGGCATCATGTTTCCGAACGATGAAAAGACGCGCGCGTTGCGACTAAAAATCGAAGAAATTCTGGGTGCCCAAATTGCTTCAGAGCGACCTACCCAGACCATCTGAGTGTTTACCGACTCCCACTGCCATCTGAGCTTCCCCGAGCTTGCCGACGCCATAGAGCCCATACGCCAGGCCATGGAAGCGGCACAGGTCTCACGCGCCTTGTGTGTCTGCACCACCTTGGAAGAGTTCGACAGCGTCCACCAACTGGCGCTGCGCTACGACAATTTTTGGGCCAGTGCGGGCGTGCACCCCGACAACGAGGGTGTACGCGAGCCTGCCTTGGACGACTTGCTGCGGCTGGGCGCACTGCCCAAAGTGGTTGCCATTGGCGAGACCGGCCTGGACTACTACCGCCTTAACGGCCGGTCGGTGGCGGATTTGGAATGGCAACGCGGGCGTTTTCGTGTCCACATTCGGGCGGCGCAGCGACTGCACAAACCGCTGATCATCCACACCCGCAGTGCCTCCGAAGACACCTTGCGCATCTTGCGCGAGGAGGGTGAGGACGGCGGCAGCGGCTCGGCGGGCGGGGTATTCCACTGCTTTACCGAGACCATGGAGGTCGCCAAGGCCGCGCTGGATTTGGGTTTTTACATTTCGTTTTCCGGCATAGTGACCTTCAAGTCCGCCCAGGACATCCGCGACGTGCTGGCCATGGTGCCGCTGGACCGCCTGTTGATCGAGACCGACAGCCCCTACCTGGCACCGGTTCCATTTCGGGGCAAGACCAACAATCCGTCCCTGGTGCCCTGGGTTGCCAAGCAGGTCGCCCAGACAAAAGGCATCCCGTTGCACACTGTGGCCGAAGTTACCAGCGATAATTTCAGCACCCTATTTTGCGAGGTTGTTTCTTCATGAATTACTTTAAAAAAGCGCTTTTTGCTGTTGTTTTTATTGGGTTTTCTTCTGCGCATGCTGGCTCGTATGAGGATTTTTTCAAGGCCATCAACGCGGACAACCCGGCGGTGATCACCGATCTGCTCAACCGTGGCTTTGACCCCAACACGGTCAATCCCGAGGGCCAGTACGCACTGGGCTTGGCGGTTCGGCTGGGTTCGCTCAAAGTGGTGGAGGTGCTTTTGTCCTCACCCGATATCAAGGTGGAAACCCGCACGGCACAGGATGAGAGCGCTTTGATGTTCGCCGCGCTCAAAGGCTACCTCGATGTGTGCAAAGCGCTGATCGCGCGCGATGCTGATGTGTACAAGCCCGGATGGGCACCTTTGCATTACGCCGCCGCAAATGGTCACGTCGATGTCATCAACCTGTTGCTTGAGCACTACGCCTACCCAGACGCCGAGTCGCCCAACCTGACCACGCCACTGATGATGGCGGCGCTCTACGGCAACCCAGAATCGGTCAAGGCGCTGCTGCACGGCGGTGCGGACCCCACACTCAAAAACAGTCTGGGGTTAACCGCGCTGAACTTCGCCCAGCAGGGCGGACAAGCCGAGTCTGTAGAGCTGATTGCCGCCGCCGTACGTGCCATTCGCCCCAAAGGTACTTGGTAGCAACCGCTGGTGCGGTAGCACGTGGCGGTGCGTGCTCAGGCGCTAACGCCTGTAGCACGCCCTGGCGCGCACCGCCTTTTTACTTCATACGATGTATATTATGTTAATAAACATCACAACACGTGCACAGCGTTTCCGCGACAACCTGCCACCAACCGGTTTTTGACAGCGCACCATGACCGGCACGCCTTGCGTTACTGAATTTTGAAGCCCACCGTAGGTGCAGTTGCATCAGAGAACGATGCACCGAAAGCCAACTCACCCTCGCCGTGCAGAACGCATTCGTCTCTGCGCAGCAACACCTCCGAACTGGTGGAATCGGAGAAGCGCACCGCGCTACCGTAGCTGCTCAAGTCCACCAGCATCACGCTACCGTTGCGCCACTCCAGGCGGGCATGGACGCGGGACACGCGCGGATCGTTGACCATAAAGTCCACATTGCGCACGCGACCAATGTGGATCGGCAGTTCGTAGGAGCTAAACACCTTGGCCGCGCCGTTCCAGGTCAACGCGATCTCGCGCGCACCGCCCTCGCCATCGCCCGGCGCAGACAGCGGGTCGATGCTGCCTTGCATCGTCAAAAACTCCGACGCTTCGCCCTCATGCCACTCGATTTGGTATACCGTGCAGGGCTCGGCGCGCCCGCGAATGTTGATAGGGCCAAGAATGCGGAAAGTGACCCCATGGTCTTCGGCCACGCCGGCCAGGGAGGCGGCATTGGCCCAAATTTGGTTGGGTCCGGACAGGTCGCACAGCCGGGCGGCCACGTTGACGGCATCGCCGTAGCAGTCGCCGGAGACCATTTCCACATCACCGCTGGCCACGCCAATTCGCACAGGTAGCGCTGCTTCCTTGGGACCCCTGGCCATCGCTGCGGTGTGCAGGCGCTGCATTTCCACTACGGCGCCAATCGCGCTTTGGCCGTTGGGAAACAGGGCCAAAACGCCGTCGCCCAGGGTCTTCACAACGCGACCACCTTGGGCAATTACCTGCAGCGCAATCCAGTCGGTAATTTGGGTAATGGTCTCAGTGGCCCGCGCGTTCCCCAAGGCCTCGAACACACCAGTGCTGCCATGCAAGTCGGTAAACACCACGGTCGCGTGTACGCCCATCCATTGGTCCCTTTGATTTATCTTGCAGGTAGTTTAGGGCATTGGCTAGTCAGAAATCAAAGGATGTGGCCCCAGGCCATCAGCACGTCGCGCCCTTCCACCGCGAGGTCCACTTTGGCGCCCACCGGCAGCAACACCTTGGTCTGCACGTGGCCATAAGGCAACTGGCTCAGCACCGGGATCTGAAGGCGTTCTTGCAGCCACGCAGCGACCGTTTTCATGCTGTATCCCTTGTCGTGCGCGCCAAGGCTGTACCCGGTGAACTGGCCCAGTAGCAGGGCCTTTTGTCGGCCCAACACACCTGCGTGCAGCAACTGGGTCAGCATCCTTTCAATGCGGTACGGGTGTTCGTGAATGTCCTCAAGAAACAGAACACCGGCGCGCACCTTGGGGAAGAACGGTGTGCCAATCAAAGAACACAGCACGCTCAGGTTTCCGCCCCAAAGCAAGCCGTTGCGCAAGCCGTAGTCCCCGAACGTTGCACCCGTGGGAAGGCGCCAACCCACGCCCTCCCCCTGGCCGCTCAGCATGTCATCAAAGCAGGCTTCCATGATGTCGTCGGGCTCGGGCTGCGCGCCAAACCCTTCACAGAGCGCAGGGCCCGCCCAGGTGATGCTGCCGGTTTGGGCCAGCATGGCCATCTGCAATGCCGTGAAGTCGCTTATGCCGACAAACTGCGTGCCGCGCGCGATCGACTGGGCTATCGCCTGGTAATCGAGGCGATCGAGAATGCGGGTGAGTCCATAGCCACCACGGGATATCAGGGCCACGTCGGCGCCGCTGGCAGCCGCGCGGTGGATGGCCTCGACGCGGCAGGCATCATCGCCAGCAAAACGGGTGCTGCTGCGCAGCGCATCGGGGTCGATTTCTACGGTGTGCCCCAGGGCGGTTAGGCGCTTGACGCCCCGCTTGAAGGCCGCCTTGTCACGCACGGCGCCCGACGGGGAGTAGATGTAGATGTGTTTGGTCACCGGCGGATTATCCGCTGTGGAACACGGCCAGCGCCGCCTCTGCAAGGGCGTGACCGTGCTCCTGCACGAAATGCCCGGCCTGCGAAAGAATGAGGGGTTCGGGGCATGCGCGCAGGGTGCTGCGCAACTGCTGCATCACGTCCAGCCCAAGCACAGGGTCTTGTGCGCCAACCGCCATCAGCGTTGTGCCCTGCCACTGTTCGGACCAAAAGTGTGCAGCCTGGCGTGACAGCGCGGCACCGGGTGACTCCGGGTACTGGGGCACCAGCCGCGGAAATGCACGCAACGCAGCGCGGTGGCCCGCGTCGGGAAAGGGCGCGTTGTAGGCCGCGCACTCGGCCTGCAACAAATGGGGGTTGCCACGGCCCAGCAAGCGGCCTACATCAAATTCAGGCTTGCGCTCGCACAGGGAGCGCCACTCCAAAAATCCCTGCGGCAAGGGCTGCTCGCCGGTCGCCAGCAAGGTGTTCATGACCAGCAAGCCGCAGTAGCGTTGTGGCGCGGCCATGGGCAAGGTCAGCCCGAGCAGCCCGCCCCAGTCTTGCACGACCAGCACCACACGTTGTAGCGCCAGCTTTTCGACGAAGTCCAAGAGGTAGGCGCGGTGCACGTCGAAGCTATGAAAATCCTCGCGCTTGGGCTTGTCACTCTTGCCAAAACCAATAAGGTCGGGCGCGACAACCCGGTGGCCGGCGCGCGTCCACACTGGAATCATCTTGCGGTACACATAACTCCAGCTGGGGTTGCCGTGCAGACACAGAAAGGTCAGCGGCGCATCGACATCGCCTTCGTCCAGATAGTGCAGACGAAGGCCCCCAATTTGCGCCAGGTCGCTGCGGTAATGCGGCTCCCATGGGTAGGCTGGCAGTGAATCAAAGCGGCTTTCGGGAGTGCGTAGCGCGTCCTCACGCACGCCCACTTTCTCGGCGGCCTTTTGCTCCCGCCTTTGGGCGAAAAAGTTGCGCAAGGTTTGTGCACTCGCGTCGGCGAGTACGCCGCCCTGCACCAGCGTATGGTGGTTGAGCTGGGGGTTGGCAAAGACATCGATCACCGAACCAGCGGCACCGGTTTTGGGGTCGGGCGTGCCGTACACCAAGCGGTCCAGTCGGGCGTGCAGCACGGCGCCACAACACATGGCACAGGGCTCCAAAGTCACATACATGGAGCACCCATCCAACCGGTGGCTGCCCAACGCCTTGGCAGCAGCACGCAGCGCCACCACCTCAGCGTGGCCAGTGGGGTCGGTGTGCGAAACGCTGGTGTTGTGCCCAGCACCGACCACCACACCATCTTTGACCACCACCGCGCCGACCGGAACCTCGCCGCAGCGCAATGCCTCCTGCGCCTGGTCCAGCGCCAGTTGCATGAACTGGTGGTCGGAGCCGGTCACTGTCCGGTTATTCCCACTCAATAGTCGCCGGCGGCTTGCTGCTGATGTCGTAGGTCACGCGGTTGATGCCTTTGACCTCGTTGATGATGCGCCCCGACACCTTTTTGAGCAGCGCATAGGGTAGCTCTGCCCAGTCGGCGGTCATGAAGTCGCTGGTTTGCACCGCCCGCAGCGCCACCACAAAGTCATAGGTGCGTCCATCGCCCATCACGCCCACGCTCTTGACCGGCAAGAACACGGCAAAGGCTTGGCTGGTAAGCGCGTACCAGCTCTGGCCGCTCTCCGTGTCGGTGTGGGCCCGCAATTCTTCGATGAAGATGGCGTCGGCGCGGCGCAGCAGGTCCGCGTATTCCTTCTTGACTTCGCCCAAAATGCGCACCCCTAGGCCCGGTCCGGGGAATGGATGCCGGTACACCATGTCGTGCGGCAGTCCCAGTGCCACGCCAAGTTCACGCACCTCATCCTTAAACAGATCGCGCAGCGGCTCCAAGAGCTTGAGCCCGAGCTGCTCGGGCAAGCCGCCCACGTTGTGGTGGCTTTTGATGGTGACGGCCTTTTTTGTCTTGGCGCCACCCGACTCAATCACATCAGGATAAATCGTGCCCTGGGCCAGCCACGCCACGTGCCGCGCTTGGTCGCTTTTGAGCTTGGCGGCTTCGGCTTTGAAGACTTCGACAAACTCGCGTCCGATGATTTTTCGCTTGGCTTCGGGGTCGGTGACACCGGCCAGGTGCCCCAGAAACTGCGCCCCTGCGTCGACCCGCACCACCTTGGCGTGCAGCTTGCCCACAAACATATCCATCACGCTGTCACCTTCATGCAGGCGCAGCAAGCCGTGGTCCACAAACACGCAAGTGAGTTGGTCGCCAATGGCGCGGTGGATCAAGGCGGCCGCAACCGAGGAGTCTACGCCTCCCGATAAGCCCAAGATGACCTCTTCCTGGCCCACCTGGGCGCGGATTTTCTCCACCGCTTCTGCGATGTAGTCGCCCATCACCCAGTCGGCCTTGGCACCGCATATCTCCAACGCAAAGCGCTTGAGAATCACCGCGCCCTGCACGCTGTGGGTCACCTCAGGATGAAACTGCAGCGCGTAGAAACCACGGGACTCGTCTGCCATGCCCGCAATCGGGCAGCTCTCGGTGCTGGCCATGGTTTTGAAGCCGGGCGGCAGCGCCGTCACTTTGTCGCCGTGGCTCATCCAGACTTTGAGCATGCCGTGTCCGGCCGGTGTGGTGTAGTCCTCGATACCCGCGAGCAAGCGGGTGTGGCCATGGGCGCGCACGTCGGCGTGGCCGAACTCGCGCTTGTCGCTGGCGGCTACGGTGCCGCCAAGTTGCACGGCCATGGTGAACATACCGTAGCAAATGCCAAGCACCGGAATGCCCAAGGCGTACACCGCTTCCGGCGCGCGCAGGTCCTGCGCCTCGTAGGTGCTGGCGTGGCTGCCCGAAAGGATGACGCCCTTGAGCGAGCCGTCGCGCGCGTAATCACGCAGCCAGTCGTCGCTCACGTCACAGGGGTGCACCTCGCAGTACACATGGGCTTCGCGGATGCGCCGGGCGATCAGCTGCGTAACTTGTGAGCCGAAATCAAGGATGAGGATTTTGTGGTGCATTGTGCGGTTCAATCGGCGCGGTAGTTGGGCGCTTCTTTGGTGATTTGTACGTCGTGCACATGGCTCTCGCGAATGCCCGCCGTGGTGATTTCTACAAACTCGGACTGGTGGTGCATTTCGTCAATCGTGGCGCAACCGCAGTAGCCCATGCTGGCCCGCACACCGCCGGCCATCTGAAACACGATAGCCACCATCGAGCCTTTGTAGGGCACGCGCCCCTCAATGCCCTCGGGCACCAGCTTGTCGGCATTAGGATTGCCAGTGGACGACTCCTGAAAATACCGGTCGGCACTGCCCTGCTGCATCGCGCCGATGCTGCCCATGCCACGGTAGCTTTTGTAGCTGCGGCCCTGGAACAGAATCACCTCGCCCGGCGCCTCCTCGGTGCCAGCGAACATGCCGCCCATCATGACGGTGCTGGCACCAGCGGCGATGGCTTTGGCGATGTCGCCGCTGTAGCGGATGCCGCCGTCGGCGATCAAGGGCACGCCCGTACCGCGTAGCGCAGTCGCCACGTTGTCGATGGCCGTGATCTGCGGAACACCTACACCCGCGACGATGCGGGTGGTGCAGATGGAGCCCGGACCAATGCCCACTTTGACCGCATCCGCCCCCGCCTCGGCCAGCGCACGCGCGGCCGCACCGGTGGCAATGTTGCCGCCCACCACATCGACTTGAGGGAAGTTGTTTTTGACCCAACGCACCCGTTCGATCACGCCCTTGCTGTGCCCGTGCGCGGTATCGACCACGATGGCGTCCACGCCAGCCTTCACCAGGGCTTCCACCCGTTCTTCCGTCCCCTCACCTACGCCTACCGCTGCGCCCACACGCAGCCGGCCAGCGGCATCGCGCGCTGCATTGGGAAAGTTCAATTGCTTGGTGATGTCCTTCACCGTAATCAAGCCTTTGAGTTCAAACGCCTCGTTGACCACCAGCAGGCGCTCTAGCTTGTGTTTGTTGAGCAAGGCTTTGGCGGCTTCGGGGGTGGTGCCGTCGGGCACCGTCACAAGGCGCTCACGCGGCGTCATGATTTCGCGCACCGGCTGGTCGTAGCGGGTCTCAAAGCGCAGATCGCGCCCGGTCACGATACCCACCACTTTGCCCGCATCACAGACCGGAAAGCCCGACACGCCAAGCTGCTCGGACAAGGCAATCACCTGCCGGACCGTGGTCTGTGGGGTGATGACCACCGGGTCGCGCAGCAAGCCAGACTCATAGCGCTTGACCTTGAGCACCTGGGCGGCCTGCTCGGCGGCGGTCAGGTTTTTGTGGACGATGCCGATACCGCCCTCTTGGGCTATCGCAATTGCCAATCGTGCCTCGGTTACGGTGTCCATTGCAGCGGACACCAGGGGCAGGTTGAGTGCAATGTTGCGGGAAAAACGGGTGGAAAGAGAGGTGTCCTTGGGCAGGACTTGGGAGTACGCTGGCACCAACAACACATCGTCGAAGGTGAGCGCTTTGCCGAGGAGGCGCATGTCAAAGCTCCAAAAAATCGATTGTACCCGTCACCCTTTGCGCAAATCTGGCGTTTCCTGCCCAGTGCCCGGTGGTGAAAGCTACACTGCGCGCCATGTCGCGTACACGGTATCTCTGGGCTTGGATGGTGGTGTGCAGTTGCCTGCCTGCGCACGCGCAATGGCAGTGGACCGATGCGGCAGGCCGCCAGGTTTTCAGCGACCGCGCGCCGCCGCCGGAGGTTCCGGACAAAAACATCAGCAAGCGTCCCGCCACTTCGCTGCCCAAGAACGTGCTGCTTCCAGTGTCCGAGGGTTCCGCTCAGGGCGATGTGCCGCAGGCGGCGGCCAGCGCGGCATTGATCCCGACGGCAGGCACTGCGCCATCTGCAGCCGTCCCGGCGCCCGCCGGGCTGGACAAAGAGTTAGAGGCCAAACGCCAACAGGCGGCCCAAGCGCACGCGTCTGCGGCCAAAGCCGCGCAAGAGCGCAGCCTCAAGGCAAAAATTGAAAACTGCGCCCGCGCAAAGCAAGCCAAAGCCACCTACGAATCCGGCGTGCGCATAGCCCGAGCTAACGCGGCAGGCGAACCCGAGTATCTGGACGAGACCGCCCGGGCAGCCGAGCTCAAGCGGATTCAAAGCGTGGTCGAAAGCGACTGCCGGTAGGTTGTCTCCCACACAGCGAACCGCGTAGCAGAAACCAAGCAGGGGGGGGCCGAACCAAAGCCAAAGCCAAAGCCAAAGCCAAGGCGCAGCAAGCGTGCCCCCAAGGTCTAGCCGGAACAACAACACTGCACAGCCCGAGCGGACCGATGCCAGCGGACAAAGCCCACAGGGGAAACCAGTTCAGTAACCTGCTTTGGCGCCCGGCCTGCGCTGCGCAAACAAACCGGCCGACTTGCTTCCCTGGCGGCGAAAACGTTCGCGGCGGGCGACCTTGGGGTCGACCAGTAGCGGTCGGACCAGTTCAACCCGGTCGCCATCGTTGACCGACTGGTTGGCGTTGGCCTTGCGCCCCCAAATGCCCAGCGCCATCTCATCAACCAGCGCATCGGGCACATCGACCAGTAATTGGCTGGCGCGAACCGCATCGGCAACCGTGCTGCCTGCGGGCAGGTGTAGCAGCGCTTCTTGGAACTCCCGCGGCGCCTTGGAGACCACCACACTGACGCGCACGGTGCTAGCCATACACATGCTCGGCCCGCTTGACGAAGGCATCAACCAAGCTGGCCGCAATCTTGTCAAACACCGGCCCGATAAGCTTGGCGAGTAAACCGCTGTCAAAGCCGTAACGCAGCGACAGCTCCACTTTGCAAGCGCGCTGCAAGCCGTCCCCAATGGCATGAAAGTTCCACTGCCCTTCCAGTTGGGAGAACGGCCCTTGGACCAACTGCAGCGCCACGCGGCGGTCGACGGTGTGCGTGTTGCGGGTGGTAAAGACTTGGCGCACGCCACCAAAGGCAATGCCTACTTGCGCCACCATGCCCTCGGGCAGGTGTTCAATCACACTGGCTTGGTCGCACCACGGCAGAAACTCAGGGTACCGGTCAACGTCTGTCACCAGCGTATACATCTCGTGCGGGCTGTACCAGATGAGAACGGACTTGTTGACGGTTTTCATAGAATGCGGCTTCACGCGGGATTGTAGACAGGCCTCGTGCCACACCTTGTTTCCCTCTCTACACACCCTATCTGCTGTTCATGGCCAAAAAACCCGAAACTGCCAGCCGCATCGCCGACAACAAAAAGGCGGCTTTCAACTACTTTTTCGAAGAGCGGTTTGAGGCCGGTATCGTGCTAGAGGGCTGGGAGGTGAAGTCGCTGCGCGCAGGCAAGGTGCAGTTGACCGATGGCTATGTGGTGGTGCGCAATGGTGAACTGTTTGTGATCGGACTACAGATCAACCCGTTGCACACTGCATCGAGCCATGTCAATCCCGACCATGTGCGCACCAAAAAACTACTCCTGCACAAGGAGCAAATCCAGCGCCTCATCGGCAAGGTCGAGCAAAAGGGTTACACGCTCATACCGATCAATTTGCACTGGAAATCTGGCAAGGTGAAGTGCGAAATGGCCCTGGCCAAAGGCAAAGCCGAGCACGACAAACGCGACACCATCAAAGACCGCGAAGGCAAGCGCGAGGTCGAACGCGCCCTGAAAAACCGCAACCGCTGAGATGCTGTAACGGGGCGCTGGCCCGCTGCGCCCGGCCCATCGCTGCGCCTATCGCCCCGTCTATCGCCCCCCGTCTATCGCTCCACCCGTCGCCCCGCTCCCTAGCACCGCCGCACACGCGCAGCCGTTTGGTCCGGCCGAACCAAACGGCTACGTCCTGCCCAGCGACGCTGTGGAGCTTATGACCGCGCCGCCTTTTTGCGTTCGCTCTCGGTCAGGTGGCGCTTGCGCAGGCGGATGGACTTGGGCGTAATCTCCACCAACTCGTCATCCTCAATGAACTCCACGCCGTACTCCAGCGTGCAGTCAATTGGCGGGGTGATTTTGATGGCATCTTCCTTGCCAGATACCCGGAAGTTGGTCAGCTGTTTGGTGCGGGTGGCGTTGACCACCAGGTCGTTGTCGCGGCTGTGGATACCAACAATCATTCCCTCGTACACCGGGTCGTTTGCCTTGACGAACATGCGGCCCCGGTCATCGAGCTTGCCCAGCGCATAAGTGAATATCTCGCCGGCATCCATCGATATCAACA
Organism: Rhodoferax sp.; assembly: GCA_044346035.1. Taxonomy (GTDB): domain Bacteria; phylum Pseudomonadota; class Gammaproteobacteria; order Burkholderiales; family Burkholderiaceae_C; genus Allorhodoferax. The sequence continues at coordinate 13,189 of JBIIZY010000027.1, forward strand.
CACCATTTTTGCGGCCACCGATATCACCTTTGTGGGGCTCGTAGCGGTCAAAAATGTTGGAGATGAGGCCCGAGCCACGGGTCAAATTCAAGAACTCGTTGGTGAATCCGATCAAGCCCCGTGCGGGGATGCGGTACTCCAGGCGGACGCGGCCACGGCCATCGGGTTCCATGTTCACCAGTTCGCCCCGGCGCTCGCCCAGTGCTTGCATCACGCCGCCTTGGTGCTGCTCTTCAATGTCGGCAGTCACCAACTCAATGGGCTCGTGCTTTTCACCGTTGACCTCGCGAAACACCACGCGCGGCTTGGAGACGGCCAGCTCGTAGCCCTCGCGGCGCATGTTCTCCAGCAAGATGGTCAGGTGCAGCTCGCCCCGGCCCATCACCTCGAAGATGCCTTCCTCGTCGGTCTCCCGCACCCGCAGCGCGACGTTGTGCTGTAACTCTTTTTGCAGTCTGTCCCAAATCTGCCGGCTGGTCACGTACTTCCCCTCTCGGCCGGCCAGCGGGCTGGTGTTGACGCAAAAGTTCATCGTTAGTGTGGGCTCGTCCACCTTGAGCATGGGCAAAGGTGCCGGGTTGGTCGGGTCGGTCACAGTGACGCCGATGCCGATGTCCGCTATGCCGTTGATCAGCACAATTTCACCCGGCCCGGCTTCGGTAGCCTGCACCCGTTCTAGGCCCTGAAATGTCAGAACTTGGTTGACGCGGCCTTTGACTGCTTTGCCGTCCGCCCCTTCCATGACCACCACGTCCATCATGGGACGGATGGTGCCCTGGCTGATGCGGCCCACGCCGATGCGGCCGACGAAGGTAGAAAAGTCGAGTGCTGAAATCTGCAACTGCAACGGCGCTGCCGGGTCGCCTTTTTGCGAGGGAACGTGCTGCAATACGGTGTCGAACAAGGCCGACATGTCGGGGCCCCACTGCTCGCCTGGCGCGCCCTCCTCGTGCGACGACCAGCCGTTGATGCCAGAGGCATACACCACGGGAAAATCGAGTTGCTCGTCGGTGGCGCCCAGCTTGTCGAACAGGTCGAAAGCGGCGTTGACCACGTAGTCGGGACGCGCGCCGGGCTTGTCAACTTTGTTGACCACCAAAATCGGCTTCAAGCCCAATGCCAGTGCTTTTTTGGTCACAAAGCGCGTTTGGGGCATAGGGCCCTCTTGCGCGTCAATCAAGAGCAGCACGCCGTCCACCATGCTCAGCGCCCGCTCCACTTCGCCACCAAAGTCGGCGTGTCCGGGTGTGTCCACGATATTGATGTGGGTGCCCTTCCAGCTCACGGCGCAGTTTTTTGCCAAGATGGTGATGCCGCGTTCCTTCTCGATGGCGTTGTTGTCCATCACCGTGTCGACCACTTTTTCGTGCTCGGCAAAGGTGCCGGACTGGCGCAAGAGCTGGTCCACCATGGTGGTTTTGCCGTGGTCAACGTGGGCAATGATGGCGATGTTTCGGATTTGTTTACTGCTCATATTTCACTTTCAGACAACTAATTTCTACCTGCAAGAAGCGACAGCTGGGCTTGGTGCTGGCCAATCTCCAACGGGCTCAGGAGCCGCCCCGGAATCAACTCGCCCGCCTTCACGTGCCCAGTGCCCAGTAGCGCAGGCGGCACGCTGGCGTACACGGCCACCGGGTCCGCATCGGGCCAAACGCCACGCCTGCGCATACCACTCAAAAAACGTGCCGCATTCTCCGCGTCCAGTGTGACAAGCGCATGCCCACGCAACAAACTTTCGGGCGCCATCAAACAGGCCATGCGCTCATGCATTGGCATGGCCTCAAGCGCCTGCAGCGACACCGTCTGCGACTCAAAAAACGCCCCCGTGCGGCTGCGGCGCAGCGCACTCAGGTGGGCACCACAACCCAGTGCCTCGCCAATGTCCTCACCCAGCGTGCGTATGTAGGTGCCTTTGCTGCAGTCCACGGCAATCTCAATGCTGGGCGCCGCACCGGACAGCACTGCCTGCAGCAATTGCAAGCGGTGCACCGTCACCGACCGCGCCTGGCGCTCCACTTCTTGGCCTGCACGGGCGTACTCGTACAGCGCACGCCCGTCTTTCTTCAAAGCGCTGTGCATGGGCGGCACCTGCTTCAACGTGCCGGTGAAGCGCAGCAGCACCTCCTCTACCTGCGCCAGCGACACGGCCACTGGGCGCTCCTGCAACACCTCGCCCTCGGCGTCTGCAGTGCTGGTTTTGATGCCCAGGCGCACCCGCGCAACATAGGCTTTGTCTGCATCCAAGTGCATTTGGCTGAACTTGGTGGCAGCGCCAAAACAGATCGGCAGCACCCCAGTGGCCAAAGGATCCAAGGTCCCGGTATGCCCGGCCTTTTCGGCCTGAAGCAGCCACTTCGCTTTTTGCAGCGCTTGGTTGCTTGATAGCCCCAAAGGCTTGTCCAGCAGCAACACCCCGTGCACAGGGCGCCGCTGCACCCGAGTGCGTGGCGCGTTCATAGTCAGTCTTCTTGGGCCCGTGACGACACCGCCTTGGCAATCAACGCATTCATGTCGGCGGCCCGTTCGGTGGTCTGGTCGAAGATGAAGTGCAAGGTTGGCACGGTGTGAATGCGCAAGCGCTTGAAGATGCCCGATCGCAAAAAACCCGCCGCCTGATTCAGTCCCTCGGCAGTGGCCACCGGATCGCCAACCAATAGGCTGAAGAACACCTTGGCGTGGGCGTAATCCGGGGTCACTTCCACCGCCTGGATGGTGACCATACCCACCCGCGGATCTTTGAGTTCGCGCGCAATCAGCTCGGTCAGATCGCGTTGGATCTGGTCGGCAATGCGAAACCCGCGGTTGGGGGTAGACGACTTCTTTCGAACCATGGCAAACGGCAGGCTCGACCGCTTACAGCGTCCGGGCTATTTCCTTCACTTCAAAGAACTCAAGCTGATCGCCCTCGGAAATGTCGTTGTAATTCTTCAGTTTGATACCGCACTCGAAGCCTTCCTTGACTTCGCGCACATCGTCTTTCATGCGCTTGAGCGAGTCGAGTTCGCCGGTGTAGATGACGATGTTATTGCGCAACAAACGGAAGTTCGCATTGCGTGTGACATGGCCGCTGGTGACCATGCAACCCGCGACGGTGCCGATCTTGGAGGCCACAAACACGGTGCGGATCTCGGCGGTGCCGATGACCTCTTCGCGCTTCTCAGGTGCCAACATGCCCGACATGGCGGCCTTCAACTCATCGACCGCGTCGTAAATGATGTTGTAGTAGCGAATGTCCACCCCGTTGCCTTCGGCGAGCTTGCGCGCGCCGGCGTCGGCCCGGGTGTTGAAGCCAATGATGATGGCCTTGGATGCAATGGCCAGATTGACATCGGACTCGCTGATGCCACCCACCGCGGCGTACACCATTTGCACCTTGACCTCGTCGGTGGAGAGCTTGAGCAGCGATTGGGCCAGGGCTTCTTGAGAACCCTGCACGTCGGCCTTGACGATGATGGGCAGCATTTTTACGTCGCCCGAGGTCATGTCCGTGAACATGTTCTCCATCTTGGCGGCTTGCTGCTTGGCGAGCTTGGTGTTGCGGAACTTGCCAGCGCGGTAAGTTGCAATTTCACGGGCACGACGCTCATCGGACAGCACCATGAACTCGTCGCCAGCCTGGGGTACCTCGGTCAAACCCTGGATTTCCACTGGGATGGACGGCCCCGCCGTCTTGATGGGCTTGCCGTTTTCATCCAGCATGGCGCGCACCCGGCCGTAGGTCTGGCCGGCCAGCACCACATCGCCGGTTTTGAGCGTGCCCGACTGCACCAGCACCGTGGCCACCGGGCCGCGGCCCTTGTCCAGTTGGGCCTCGATCACCAGGCCCTTGGCCATGGCGTCCACCGGCGCTCTGAGTTCCAAGACCTCGGCTTGCAGCAGCACTTGCTCTAACAGCGCATCGATGCCTGCGCCAGTTTTTGCCGACACCGCAACAAAGGGCGAGTCACCGCCAAACTCTTCGGGCACCACCTCCTCGACCACCAGCTCGTTCTTCACGCGCTCGGGGTTGGCATCGGGCTTGTCGATCTTGTTGATCGCCACCACGATGGGCACACCAGCCGCCTTGGCGTGCTTGATCGCTTCGCGGGTTTGGGGCATCACGCCGTCATCTGCTGCCACCACCAGAATGACGATGTCGGTCGCCTTGGCGCCACGCGCACGCATGGCGGTAAATGCCTCGTGACCCGGCGTATCCAGGAAAGAGACCATGCCACGCGGCGTTTCCACGTGGTAAGCACCGATGTGCTGGGTGATGCCTCCGGCCTCGCCGGAGGCCACTTTGGCGCGCCGGATGTAGTCCAGCAGCGATGTTTTGCCGTGGTCCACGTGGCCCATCACCGTCACCACTGGCGCGCGCACCAGCGATTCCGCCTGCTGGCCTTGCACCTCGTCATCGGTAAATGCTTCGGGATCGTCGAGTGCCGCAACCACCGCTTTGTGCCCCATCTCCTCAACCACAATCATCGCGGTGTCCTGGTCCAGCGGCTGGTTGATCGTCACCATTTGCCCCAGTTTCATCAAGTGCTTGATGACCTCCGAGGCCTTGACGGCCATCTTGTGCGCCAACTCCGCCACCGTGATGGTTTCGGGCACATGCACCTCAATGACGCGCGTCTCGGGTGCTGCCGGGGCGTGGTGGTGGTCGTCGCGGTCGCGGTCGTTACCACGCTTGCCCCGCGGGCCACTGCGCCAGTTGGTGGAGCGGCCGGTTCCCAGGCCGGTGTCACCCCGGGTTTTGAGTTCCTTCTTCTTGGCCGGATCCCCCGCCCAACTGCTGGAAAGCTTGGCCGATTTCACTTCCTTGCCACCGCCGGGTGCTGCCGCACCTGCTGCGCCCGCAGACACCTTCGCGGGCTTGGCAACCACCGAACCAGCCGCAGGCTTGTGCAAGGTTCCCTTCAAACCCGCTTTGGCCTCGGCTGCCGGCTTGGGCTCCTCGGGCTTCTTCGCCACCAGCACCTTTTTGGGTGCAGACATCATGGAGCGAATCGCCGCCGCCTCGGCCTCGGCCTTGCGACGTCGATCACCGAGTTCGGCTGCGCGGGCGGCTTCGTCCTCCGCCGCGGCCTTTGATGCAGCGGCAGAACGCGCTTGCTCGGCGGCCTTGGCTTGCTCGGCTTGGGCCTGTGCATTGGCCTGTGCGGCCGCGTCGTCAACAGCCTGGGTCGCCGCCGCTGGCTTGGCCGCCTTGGCTGCTGCGGCCAGTTCGGCCGCTTGCTGCGCCGCAGCGCGGGCCCGCGCCTCTTGCTCCTCACGCTCGCGCCGCCGCTGTGAAAGCTCTTCTTCTTGGCGCCGAATCAGCTCGGCCTGGCGGCGGGCCTCCTCTTCGCGGCGGGCCAACTCCTCGTGGTCGATCGCCGGAACGACTTCGGGACGTTCCGCCGCTTCAGACTCAGCCGGGGGCGCTGCCGACTCCAGTCCGTCGTCTCGGCGGACAAACGTGCGCTTCTTACGCACTTCCACCTGGATCGTGCGGGCCTTGCCGGTGGCATCAGCCTGCTTGATTTCGGTGGTCTGCTTTTTCACCAGGGTAATTTTCTTGCGCTCGGACACCGCAGTGCCGTGGCTGCTCTGCAAATAGCCTAGCAACTTGTGTTTGTCTGCATCGGTCAGCACATCGGTGGCGGCCTTCTTGGCAACCCCTGCGGAACTCAACTGTTCCAGCAGCGTTTCTGTGGACTTTTTGAGTTCATTGGCAAACTCGGCGACGGTCGTACTGGACATGTGTGGTGGTACCTTTGGTTCGGCGTAGCCAGCCTTTTGGGCCTGTGCTCGCCATCACTGAAACTGGATCGTCATAGCAAACGGGTTCAGGCCGCGGCGTCATTGGCAAACCAATGCGCCCGCGCGGTCATGATCAAGGCTCGGGCCTCCTCAGCGGACTGTCCGGTGATCTCGGTCAACTCGTCTTGGCCCAGATCAGCCAAATCGTCACGGCTGTTGATGCCAGCTTGCGTCAGCTTGGCGATCAGTTCGGGTGACAAGCCTTCTAGGTCGCGCAGGTCCTGCGAGACACCCTCAACGCGCTCCTCTTGGGCAATCTCCATGGTCAGCAACGCGTCTTTAGCCCGGTTGCGCAGCTCATGGACTGTGTCCTCGTCAAAGCTTTCGATCTCCAGCATCTCCTGCAAGGGCACGTAGGCCACCTCTTCAAGGCTGGTAAATCCTTCGGCGATCAGGATGTCGGCAATCTCCTCGTCCACGTCGAGCTTTTCCATGAACAGCCGCCGCCCGGAGTCGGTCTCCACGGCCAGCTTCTGCGCCGACTCGGCGGCATCCATGATGTTGATCTTCCAACCCGTCAGCTCGGAGGCAAGGCGTACGTTTTGTCCGCCACGGCCAATGGCAATGGCCAGATTTTCTTCGTCCACCACCACATCCATGGAGTGGCGCTCTTCGTCCACCACGATGGAGGACACATTGGCCGGCGCCAGCGCGCCGATCACAAACTGCGCCGGATCTTCGCTCCACAACACGATGTCCACACGCTCACCTGCCAGCTCGTTGGTCACGCCATTGACGCGGGTACCACGCACACCGACGCAGGTGCCAATGGGGTCCACCCGCTTGTCGTGTGACAGCACCGCAATCTTGGCGCGTGAACCCGCATCTCGGGCGCAGGACTTGATCTCCAAAAGGCCTTGCTCTATCTCCGGCACCTCTTGGCGAAAAAGCTCCATCATGAACTCAGGTGCCGAGCGGGACAGCACAATCGGCGCGCCGCGCAATGTCAGGTCCACTTCCATGATCATGGCGCGGACGCGGTCGCCGGTGCGCAGGTTCTCTTTGGGGATCATTTCGCTACGGCGAAGGCGACCTTCGACGCGGCCGCTCTCGACAATGATGTCGCCTTTGTCCATGCGCTTGACCGTGCCCACAAAAATCTTTTCGCCGCGGGACATGAAGTCGTTGAGCAGCATTTCGCGCTCGGCGTCGCGGATCTTTTGCAGAATCACCTGCTTGGCCGCCATGGCGCCAATGCGGCCGATGGGCACCGACTCCACGGTCTCTTCAATGTATTCGTCGACTTCGATATCAGGAATTTGCTCTTGCGCTTCGAACAGCAGGATTTCCTGATCGGGCAATTGCAACCCGGCCTCATCGGGGACCACATGCCAGCGGCGAAACGTTTCGTAGTTACCGGTGTCGCGGTCCAGGGCGACTCGAATGTCTACGTCACCCGAAAACAGCTTCTTCGTAGCCTGCGCTAGTGCCGCCTCAACTGCGGCCAGCACCACATCACGTTCGACGTTTTTTTCACGGGAAATTGCCTCAACCAGCATCAACAGTTCGCGATTCATGCCATGACTCTCCTGAACACTCTCAACAACAAAAACAGACCCCACTAAGGCAGTGCCGGCTGCGCGCCATCAGCGCCCTTGGCCACACCCCGCCCCTTGAAACTCACAATCGGCGCCAGCCGCGCCTCGCGCAGCTCATCCAGCGCAAACCCCAAAGCCTGCAGTGGCACGGGCGCACGTTTTTTTCCGACCCGTTGGCCGGGCTTGGGTGGCGGCTCATCGCTCCACACAATCTGCCACGCTGGTGCGCCTTGTGCATCGACCAACGACTCCAAGGTTCCGCGAAATTTTTTGCGGTTGGCGTTGATCTGGCCCTGAGCGGCAGCACCCAAGGGAGCCTTCAGGGTGATGTCAATCACCTGCCCAACAAACCGCTCAAAATCTTGCGTATGCCGCAAGGGGCGGTCAATACCAGGCGAAGACACCTCAAGTCGCTTGTACTCAACACCGTCTACTTCCAAGGCGAACTGCAGTTGGCGGGTGACCTTTTCGCAATCTTCGACGGTGACAAACTGTTCGACACTGACCGCGCCAATGGCCGGTTTGGTCCACGGCATGTCGATGGTGATGCGCAGCAGGCCACCGCCCGAGCGTTCAATCTCCACCAAGTCGTAGCCCAAGCCACGGACGGTCTGCTCAACAATTTGCTGCAACGCCACCTTGCCCTAGTCCCCATCGGTTTGCGCACCGCCCTAAGACGCACGCATCGCAAAAACAATCGCCCAAAAAAAACGGGCGGTAGATACCCGCCCGTTTGGTCGTGAGCGCGGATTGTACTGCAAGTTTTCGCCAAAACCGTCCGCCAGAAGGCTCGAGGGAGGCCTGTATGAAGCTATTCGCTGGCGGCAAGCAGTGTCTGGGTGTAGGGCTGTTGCGGGCGGCCGAACACCGACTCGATCATGCCGCTTTCCACAATGTGGCCGTCCTTCATCACGACGACCGCATGCGCCATCGCGCGCACCACTGCCACGTCGTGGGTGATTAACAGGTAGGCCAAGCCCCGGCTGCGCTGCAGGCCTTGCAGCAAACGCAAAATTTGTTGCGCCATGGTGACGTCGAGCGCGCTGGTCGGCTCGTCAAGTACCAAGATGTCGGGCTGCACGATGAGCGCGCGCGCAATCGCGATGCGCTGGCGTTGACCGCCGGAGAACTGGTGCGGGTAGCGCAGCAGCA
>JBIIZY010000172.1:0-6221 GCA_044346035.1 Rhodoferax sp.
ACCTTCGGTTTCACCAAAGACGTGGAGATGATGCGGGCCAATGGACTGGCGCTGGGCGGTGGTCTGGACAATGCCATCGTGATGGACGACTACAAGGTGCTCAATGCCGACGGCCTGCGCTACGACGACGAGTTTGTAAAGCACAAAATTTTGGATGCCATGGGCGACCTCTACCTGGTTGGAAAACCTTTGCTGGGCAGCTACAGCGCGTTTCGGTCTGGTCACGCGCTGAACAACGCGCTGCTGCGCGCGCTGCTGGCGCAGAAGGATGCGTGGGAGGTGGTCACTTTCGAAGACGATTTGCAGGCCCCCCGTGGTTTTGCACAAGCGGCTGCGGCCTGGTAGGGGGGCCACCATGTTGCTGTTTCGCTGGATCCTGTTGCTGCTGCTGATCGCCGCCGGCGTATCGTTTGCAGCCTTCGCCCTTACCAACTTGCCGTACTTCAAGCGCTTCGGGGTGTTGTGTTTGAAGTGGGCGGTGCTAACTGGCCTGGGCTTTTTTGGCATTCTGATCCTAGAGCGCCTGGCTTGACGCTGCCCGGTTCAGCAGCGTGGTTGCTCAGAACCCAGCTCCGCGCCGTGACCACGACCGGTGTGTGCAAGGCCATCGGCGCGGCTGCGCCGTGACCCGCTGCTGCTGCGCACCGCGGCCGCAAGCGGCTTGTGCCGCCTGGCCTCAAAAGCTTTTCTGATAGCGCAGTCCAATGCCCAACTGCGTAGCTGCGTGCGCATCGTGGTTCGGCTGGAATCGCATCTGCGCCATGGTGCTCAGCGTGCCCGATGCGAGCGCGCGCGCGTAGGCGAGTTCGAGCTTGCGCTCCATGCCGCTGGGGCTTAGCGACATCGATTGGGTGGCGTAGCTCAAAGATCCGTCTTCTTGGCTTTGCGCGGTGGCGGTGGTGACCTGCAGGCTGCCCGACTCGGTGCGCAGTGGCATCGAGAAGCTCAGGCCCAGGCGGTCCCCGTTTTGAAGCACGTTGGCGCGTGCCAGTCCCAGGCTCCAGGCCAGGGACCGCGCTGCCGTTGCACCATCGATCAAGGAGGACGCCGTGTTCTGGTAGCCGCCCGTGGTGCCAAGCGACACCATGGCTGACAAGGTGGTGGACGTGCCCACTGCACGTGAACCGGCCAGCGTCAGAAAGCTGGTTTGGGCGTTGCCCGCAATGCCCAGGGCGCCACTGCCCTGCATGCCCAGTACCGCGTCGGTCTCTTGGAGCAAGCCCACCGTGGTCACCGTGGTTACTGCGCCAAACGTCTTTTGCAGTTCGACCGTGGCCACCGAGGCGCCGCCCTGCGTGGTGCTCGCACCCAGCAGCGCCGTCTCCAAGCCGGCGGACTGCACCAAGCTGCCCATGCGCAGCACGGCGCCACTGGGCAACGTGGTGGCATAGCCCACGTGGCTGGCATTGGCGGCCAGGGCGAAGTAGGGCGCGTTGAAGTGGCTGGCCTCGCCACTGAAGCTCAGGGGCGCGGTTCCGGTCGATTGCAAACCAAAGAAGTCCGCGTGGCTGGCGCCGGTACCCAGACCGTATGAGCGGCCCTTGGCGTCATCAAAACCAAAGCTCACTTTGCCCAGCGTGTGTACGTCGGCAGCACCCATGTCCGACCCGGTCGCGCCGCCCAGCCCGAGCACGGTTTGGTAGCCAGTCACCGGAGTGGCTTGCACGCTGAACCGGGCACCACGCACCGCCACCTTGGGCGCGGAGCTGACCGGCACCGACTTGGTGGCGGTGCCTGTATTGGTCACGCCTGCGCCGACGTTGACCACAAAGCCGCGGTTGAACTTGTCCACCGCCATCGACGTGAGCTTGGGCAGGCCCACCGCCATGCCCGACTTGGCGCTGGCCAGGCTGGCGCTGGCAAAGCTGATGGACCTGCCGGATTTGCTGGTCAGGTTGAGGCCGCCAATGGGTTGCAGCGACGCACCCACATTGATCAAGCCCCAGCCGTACATGGCATCGGCATTTGCGCGGGCTTTGCACACGGTGGCGCTCACGTTGTCGCTGCACAGGCGGGTGGTGGATTGGAAGATGATCTGCGCCAGGTCCGGCGCTGCAAGGAAGTTCCAGTTGCTTTTGATCAGCGCCGCTTGCCCGGCCACCATCGGCGTGGCCATGGAGGTGCCCGACATATTGACATAGCTGTTGGGCGCACCCGGTGCGGTGTAGCTCGACGCCACATTCACGCCCGGCGCAAACACCGTCCAGTTCGCCAGGCTGGCGTCGTAGTTGCTGAAGCTGGCGCGCTTGTGGTTTGCATCGAGTGCGCCCACCGCAATGATCTGGCCCTTGGCCCAACTTTCCCGGGCGAACTTGGCGGGCCAGCTGCCCGAGGCGCGGCCATCGTTGCCCAGCGCGGCCGTCACCAGCGTGCCCCTGTTCACCGCGTTTTGTAGGTTGCCTTGCATGGCCGGTGCGTTGCTGCCCAGGCTGAGGGTGACGATGGGTGCGCGTTGCACATTGACCGCCCAGTCGATGCCCTGTCCGATGGTCACGGTGCTGGAGCCGCCAGTGGTAAACACCTTGGCAACCGCAAGCTTTGCACCCGGCGCCACGCCCTCCAACAGGGCGCCGTTGGCCAGGCTGCCTGCCAAAATCCCCGCCACATGGGTGCCATGCCCCATCTGGTCATTCACCAATGTTCCACCATTGAACGCGTTATAGCTGGCCTGGATGCGGCCACGCAATTCCGGGTGGTCCACGTGGACGCCGCTGTCGACCACGCCGATCAGCACCCCGGTGCCGTTGCCGCTGCGGAGTTGGTTGGCATAGGGCTTGTTGATTAGGTTCAGCCAGGGTTGGTACATGCGGGCGCGCAACTCGGCGCTGGTGGGCGCCGCCTTCACCAGCGTGCTGCCGCTGGAGATGGGTGCCGGTATCAATGCGGTGATGGGTTTGGCAATTGCGGACAGCGTTGCGCCCGAATCGATGGGGTCGGTCGGGGGCGCGTCGCTGGTCTGGGCAAAGCCAGGGGCGACAAAGGCTGCAAGCAGCGCGGCAGCAAGGGGGGTGGGCTGGAACATGGTGGATGCCTTTTTCGTTGCGTTAAACCAAACGAAAAGGACCCACCTGCAGCGTCGAAGCACCTGCGTTGCTTCGTACGGCAACCCCGCTAGCATGGCCCTGAATCTCAGTGCCGAAGCCCGGTGGCTTTGCGTCCCCGACTTTCGTCAGGTTTGCCCTTTTCTCCCTGTGTTCGCGATGGCGCTAGGCGCCCGCTGTGCGGACCGCGACGGAATTGTTCCCGTAAGAACAATGTACTTGCATTTCTCAGCTTGCTTTAGCCGAGTGCATGCCTAAATTTGTTCAAACGTGGATTATTTTGCGAACGCTACCGGCTGCGTCCAGCGCGGTACGACGCCTTCGCTCCGGTCTTGGTTGGGCCCGCGCCGCCCAGGCTGTCGGCCGCTGCCAGCCGGGCCATGGCTTTGCCTGCGTGGGCGTGGGTAATGGCCAGCCCGAGGGCATCGGCGGCATCGCTGCTGGGCAGGCCGCTTAAGCCCAGCAGGCGGCGCACCATTTCCTGGATTTGGCTCTTTTGCGCGCGGCCGTGGCCGGCCACGGCTTGTTTGAGTTGCAGCGCCGTGTACTCGGCCACAGGCAGCTTGTGGTGGACCAGTGCGGTGATCAAGGCCCCGCGCGCTTGCCCCAACAACAAGGTGGACTGCGGGTTGACGTTGACAAACACAATTTCGATGGATGCGCAGTCGGGCCGGTAGCGCGCCACCACTTCGCCAATGCCGTCGAACAGCACTTTGAGGCGCTCGGGTAGCGCGCGGGTGTCTAGGTGCTGGGTGCTGATGGTGCCGCTGGCCACATAGTGCAGCGTGCCGCCGTGCGCATCCACCACGCCAAATCCGGTGGTGCGCAACCCTGGGTCGATGCCAACTATGCGCACCGCAATCTGCCTGTGTGCGGCGGCCACATACGAGTGTGTCGGTCAGAACAAAGGGGCGCTGCAGTCCTTGCGGCACTGCCTAAATTGACCGTCGCTGGCCGAACTTGGGCGGGCGATGGCACAAACAACAAGGGAAGGGAGGCGCTGGTGATCACACCGTATTTTGCAGCAGCTGCTGGGCACCGCTGGGCCCGGTTGGCGTGCATCGCTGCAGGGCTGCTGCTGCCTTGGAACGTGGCCGGGCAAAGCAGTCCGGCGGGTATCGCGCCGGTGGCCTTGACTTCGCGGCCGCTGGGCCCGGCGGCGCTGGGCGACAAGCCCACCCTCACCCTGGTGCTGTCGCTCGGACCCGCGTCTGCCAGCGCCCAGTACCGCGACCCTGCTGCCCATGGCGCGGCTTTGGATAGCAGCTACAGCAATGCCACCGCCTACCTAGGCTACTGGGATGCCGACAGCTGCTACCGCTACCTCACCCCCCACGTTGCCGACACGGCCCAGCAGCCGCACCGATTTGTGCGCAGTGGGCCAGCGAACATGCAGCCGCCGGCCCAGCGCACGTGCGCGGATGCATTCAGCGGCAACTTCTTGAACTGGTCCGCAACGTCTTGGCTGGACCTGCTGCGCATGGCACTGACCGGAGGTGACCGCTTGGTGGATAGCAAGTCCACCACGGTGTTGCAGCGTGCGGTCTTGCCGCAAGACGGCACACCGGTGGGCGCGGGCGAGGCGCCTTACCAGTTTCCACTGAAGCTGTTGATGCCCGGTGGCGGTGCATCGGGTCGGCCTTACTTTGGCGCGGTGCCACGCGACTGGTTGGCGCGCGGCGCAGGTGTGCAGGCCTTGGCGGTGCGCAACGCAGGCAACCAGTGGGAGCTCGGCAGCGTGGGCCTTGCGGGCCTGGGCGTGGCCACGTCCAGCGCGATTCCATTGGCCAACAAATCAGTCGCCCCTTTGGTCACGCCCTCGGTCACCCCATTGGCCGATGCGCAGCGCTTTTACGCCCGGGTGGAAGTCTGCGGCCAAGACGCACAAGGGCGCTTGCTGGAGTCGCGGGCTTGGCCCCGTTGCCAGCGCCAGCCCAGCGGACACTACAAGCCCACCGGCGTGCTGCAGACCTATGCCGAGCGCCTGCGGGTAGCGGTGTTTACCGCCTTGGCCGACGCGGACCCGGCACTGCCACCGGCACGCTATGGCGCTGCGTTGCGCGCGCCCTTGCAGTACCTCGGGGCACGCAGTTTTGATGCGTTGGGCAAGGACATCACCCCGGTGGGCGGCAATCCGGCAGCGGAGTGGGACGCCACCACCGGCGCGCTGCACAGCAACCCCCTGGGCCTGCCGGGTTTTGGTGTAAGCGGGGTGATCAACACCATTAACCGCATCGGGCGCAATGGCCCGTACCCGGGCCGCAACGCCTTGGGCGAAATGCACCTGGAGGCGCTGCGTTACCTGCAAGGCCAACGCCCCACGGCGGCGGCGGTGGCAGGCCTGGATGGGCGCGCCGACAACCGGGTCTACGGCGGTCTACCGGCGTACACGCACTGGGCCGACCCCTACGCCGGGCGCGACGCCAGCGCGGACCATGCCTGCCACCGTGCGCACCTGCTGGTGCTGGGCGCGCAATCGGCCAGCGACTATGCGCAGCGGCCCGCGCCCAATCCGGCGCTGGACCTGCCCGACATCGGCTTTTGGAGTGCGACGGTGCAGCGCTTTGAAACACAGGCCGCAGCGACCTACATTGACGCCATGGGAACGCGCCGCAGCACCACCGGCCGCACGCCTGTGCCAAATGCCGTGTTTCCTGGGCCCGACGGTACCCAACGCTTGCAGCTGTACGGCAGCGCGTACTGGGCGCGATCCCAAGACATCCGCGACCTCGCTGGGCATGGCAGTGGTGCGCGCAGCAAAGCGTGGCGCGGCCTGCGGGTCCGCACCATGGTGGTTGACACCACGCCCTTGGCCTTGGCCGGGCCGGATAACGACAGCAACCCCCTGTTCATGGCGGCCAAGTACGGCGGCTACGCGGCGGACGCCACCGACTCCGCAACCGGTGTGTACAACGTGTGGGGCAACCCCTTTTTACAGTCGGGCCAGGGCGACGCCTTGGACCTGGGCACGGTCACACCCGCCATGGGACCGCGCTTGGACTACATCTGGGCCAGTGTCGATCCGGGCCGCGAAGGCGTGGCCCACACCTACTTTCGCGCCGCCGCAGCGCCGCAGGACACCCTGCAGGCGTTTGAGGCCTTGTTCCAGCAGGCGCTGTCCTCGCGCCAGAGTGGCGCCTCCGGTGCGGTGGCCTCCACCACGCTCACGGTCCAAGGCAG
>JBIIZY010000173.1:0-6197 GCA_044346035.1 Rhodoferax sp.
GCGCAACCCACAAGCCTCCATTGACGAGTTGATGGAGATCATTCCCGCGCCGGACTTTCCCACGGCCGGCATCATTTACGGCATTAACGGGGTGAAAGACGGCTACCGCACGGGCCGCGGCAAGGTAGTGATGCGGGCCAAGTGCCACTTTGAGGACATCGACAAAGGCCAGCGCCAAGCGATCATCGTCGATGAGCTGCCCTACCAAGTAAACAAAAAAACGCTGCAAGAGCGCATGGCCGAGTTGGTGCATGAGAAGAAGATTGAGGGCATCAGCCACATCCAGGACGAGTCGGACAAGTCGGGGATGCGCTTGGTCATCGAGCTCAAGCGCGGTGAAGTGCCCGAAGTGGTGCTCAACAACCTCTACAAGCAAACCCAACTGCAAGACACCTTTGGTATCAACATGGTGGCCTTGGTCAACGGCCAGCCCAAGCTGTGCAATCTCAAAGACCTGATTGAGGTGTTCCTGGACCACCGGCGCGAGGTGGTAACCCGTCGCACCGTTTTCAACCTGCGCAAGGCGCGCGAGCGGGGTCATGTGCTGGAGGGTCTGGCGGTGGCGCTGGCGAATATCGACGAGTTCATCGCCATCATCCGCAACGCGCCCACACCACCGGTGGCAAAAACCGAGCTGATGCAGCGCCGCTGGGACAGCAAGTTGGTGCGCGAGATGCTGACCCGCAGCCGCGCCGATGGCGGGCTGGTGAATGCGGACGATTACAGACCTGACGGCCTGGAAAAAGAGTTCGGCATGGGCAGCGACGGCCTCTACCGCCTGTCCGAAACCCAGGCGCAAGAGATTCTGCAAATGCGCCTGCAGCGGCTCACGGGACTAGAGCAAGACAAAATCGTTGCCGAATACAAAGAGGTGATGGCAGAGATCGAAGACCTGCTTGACATCCTGGCCAAGCCCGAGCGCGTATCCGTCATCATCGGTGACGAGTTGGGGCATGTGCGGCAGGAGTTTGGCCAAACCAAAATGGGCGCGCGGCGCAGCCTGGTGGAGCACTCCTCGTTTGACCTCTCCACCGAGGACCTGATTACGCCGACCGACATGGTGGTGACCATGAGCCACAGTGGCTACATCAAGAGCCAACCATTGGGCGAGTACCGGGCACAAAAGCGCGGCGGGCGCGGCAAGCAGGCCACCGCCACCAAAGAAGACGACTGGGTGGACCAGCTGTTCGTGGCCAATACGCACGACTACATCCTGTGTTTCTCCAACCGAGGCCGGCTGTACTGGCTCAAGGTGTGGGAGGTACCACAGGGTTCACGCGGCTCGCGTGGTCGGCCCATCGTCAACATGTTCCCCCTGCAAGATGGTGAAAAGATCACCGTGGTGCTGCCGCTGACCGGCGAAAAGCGCAGCTTTCCAGCCGACCACTACGTGTTCATGGCCACCAGCATGGGCACCGTCAAGAAGACCGCGCTCGATGAGTTCAACAACCCGCGCAAGGGCGGCATCATCGCGGTCAACCTGGACGAAGGCGATTACCTGATCGGCGCTGCGCTCACCGACGGCAAACACGATGTGATGTTGTTTAGCGACGGCGGCAAGGCCGTGCGCTTCGATGAAGACGATGTGCGACCCCTGGGCCGCAACGCCCGTGGCGTGCGCGGTATGTCGCTCGAACCAGGCCAAAGTGTCATCGCCATGCTGGTGGCCGAAGACGAGCAGCAAAGCGTGCTGACCGCCACCGCCAATGGCTACGGCAAGCGCACTAGCATCACCGAATACACCCGCCACGGGCGCGGCACCAAAGGCATGATTGCCATCCAGCAGTCCGAGCGCAACGGCAAAGTGGTCGCCGCCACGCTGGTACACGCAGACGACGAGATCATGTTGATTACTGACAAGGGCGTGCTGGTGCGCACCCGCGTCTCGGAAATCCGCGAATTGGGCCGCGCAACCCAGGGCGTCACTTTGATCGGACTGGACGAGGGCTCCAAGCTCAGCGGCTTGCAGCGCATTGTCGAGAACGACGCCAACCCGACCAACGCCGAGGACGGCATGGACGCCGGTGACGCTGACGGTAGCGGCGACCCCGATTAACGCCCGCCTGATGCAGCGTCCCTACAACTTTTCTGCAGGCCCTGCCACGATGCCGCAGGCCGTGCTGGCCCGGGCAGCCGAGGAGATGTTGGACTGGCCTGACGCAAACGGTGTGCGCTGCGGCATGGGCGTGATGGAGATGAGCCACCGCGGCAGCCAGTTCATGGCGATCTGCGAGCAAGCGGTGGCCGACCTGCGCGATCTCCTGGCGGTGCCTGCGCACTTCAAGATTTTGTTTATGCAAGGCGGTGGCCTGGCCGAGAACGCAATCGTCCCGCTCAACCTTTCATCGCTGCGCGCCAACGTGCCCGCGGCCGCCGACTTTGTGGTCACCGGCAGTTGGAGCGAAAAGTCTGCGCAAGAGGCCCAAAAGTACTGCGCGGTCCATATCGCAGCCGGTGGCGCGGCAGACCAGTACAACTGCATTCCCGAGACCGCCGATTGGCGTCTGCGAGAGCAGGCCAGTTACCTGCACATTTGTAGCAACGAAACCATTCACGGCGTGGAGTTTCACAGCTTGCCAGATCTCAAGGCCTTGGGCAGCGACGCAGAACTGGTGGTCGATTTTTCGTCCCAAATTGCCTCACGCAGCGTCGACTGGTCGCGCATCGGCCTGGGCTTTGGTGGAGCACAAAAAAACCTAGGACCGGCCGGGCTGACGCTGGTCGTGGTGCGCGAAGACCTGCTGGGCCGCGCGCTACCTATCTGCCCCAGTGCGTTCGACTACAAAAAAGTTGCAGACCACCACTCCATGTACAACACACCACCCACATACGCCATTTACATGGCTGGCCTGGTGTTTCAGTGGCTTAAGCAGCA
Source organism: Rhodoferax sp. (assembly GCA_044346035.1). Lineage (GTDB taxonomy): Bacteria > Pseudomonadota > Gammaproteobacteria > Burkholderiales > Burkholderiaceae_C > Allorhodoferax. Next base: position 2,876 of record JBIIZY010000173.1, read on the forward strand.
AGGCGGCATCGCGGCCATTGAACGCGCCAATATTGAAAAAGCCGCGCTGATCTACCGCACCATTGACGCTTCGCAGCTGTATTTCAACCCAGTGCACCCAAGTTGCCGGTCGCGCATGAACGTGCCATTCTTTCTGCGCGATGAGCGCCTCAACGACGCCTTCCTGGAAGGGGCCAAGGCAGTCGGCCTGCTGCAGCTCAAGGGCCACAAGTCGGTCGGTGGCATGCGAGCCAGCCTGTATAACGCCATGCCACTGGCAGGCGTGCAGGCCCTGGTTGACTACATGACTGACTTTGAACGCAACCGCGCCTAGGCCCGACAACCCACATCCACCGTACCCCACCATGGCACGCACCCTCACCGAACTGCGCACCCACATCGACGCAATCGACCAAGACATCCTGCGCGCACTGAACCAACGTGCCGCACTGGCCAACGAGGTGGGGGACATCAAGCGCTTGGAAGGCTCTGTGGTTTTCCGCCCAGAGCGCGAGGCGCAAGTCATCGACAACCTGCAGCGTGCCAACCCGGGACCGCTCAAAAACGAAAGCATTGCCCAGGTGTGGCGCGAAATCATGTCCGCCTGCCGCTCCCTGGAGGCGCCCCAGCGCGTGGCCTACTTGGGGCCCAAAGGGACCTTCAGCGAAGAGGCGGCCCTGCGGTTTTTTGGCGCCAGCATCGATCACGTTCCCTGCAACAGTTTTGATGATGTGTTTCACGCGGCCACGTCCGGCGCAGCCCAATTCGGCGTGGTGCCCGTAGAAAACAGCACCGAAGGCGTTGTGACCCGCTCGCTGGACTTACTGCTGCACACACCGCTGCACATCGTGGGTGAAATCAGCCTGCTGGTGCGACACCACCTGTTGCGCAAGTCCGAAGGATTGCAAGGCGTCGAGGTGGTGCTGGCGCACCCACAAGCCCTGGCGCAGTGCCAACAGTGGCTTGGAAAGCACCTGCCACATGCCGAGCGCCGCGCGGTGTCCAGCAATGCCGAAGGTGCCCGGCTGGCCAGCCAGAACCCCACCTGGGCCGGCATCGCCAGCGAGCGCGCGGGCTCCGAGTTTGGCTTGCACACCGTTGCCCACGCTATCCAAGACGAAGCCTTCAACCGCACCCGTTTTTGCGTGGTGTGCCTGCCATCGGTACTGCCGGCGCCCCAAGCCAGCGGCAAAGACTGCACCAGCCTGGTGGTGTCGGTACCCAACCGACCTGGCGCGGTGCACGACCTGCTAACGCCGCTCAAAACGCACGGCGTCTCGATGACGCGCCTGGAGTCCCGGCCGGCCAAGTCTGGCCAGTGGGAGTACTTTTTCTACATCGATCTGCAAGGACACCCCAGCCAGGCCCACGTGCAAGCCGCGCTGGCAGACCTGCAGCAGCTGTGTGCGTTCTACAAGGTGCTGGGCACCTACGCGCTGGCCGACTGAGCAAGCACAGGACGCGCAATGTTCAAGCAGCTTGGGTTGGTAGGTTGTGGCTTGATGGGTGGGTCGTTCGCGCTGGCACTGCGCCACGCCGGGCTGGTCAAACACGTCGTGGGCTACAGCAAGTCGCCGCGCACCACCGAGCGGGCCCGCCAGCTTGGCATCATCGACACCGAGGCGGTCTCCGCATTGGCAGCGGCTTCCGGGGCGGATCTGGTTCTGGTAGCCGTTCCGGTTGCGGCCACCGAAGCCACGTTTAGGGCGATCCGGCACGCCCTGGGTGCGAACACCTTGGTCATGGACGTAGGCTCCACCAAACGCGACGTCGTAGATGCTGCGCGCCGCGCACTGCAGGAGCAAGTCGGCGTGCTGGTCCCCGCCCACCCCATCGCGGGCAAGGAGGTTTCTGGCATTGAGCACGCCGATGCCGACCTGTACCGGGGACGCCAGGTAATCTTGACACCCACAGAAAAAACGCTGAGCGCCCAACTGCAGCAGGCCACTGCGCTGTGGACCGCGCTGGGCTGCAGGGTGCTGCACATGTCGCCCGAGCAACACGATGCAGCGTTTGCTGCGGTCAGCCACCTGCCCCATTTGCTGGCTTTTGCTGCCATCAACGCGCTGTGCCAGCAACCACAAGGCAAGCAGTACATGGACTTGGCCGGGAGTGGCTTTCGGGATTTCACCCGCATCGCCGCCAGCGAGCCCACCATGTGGCGCGACATCTTGCTGGCCAACCGCGAGCAGGTGCTGCTGCAAAGCAGCGCCTTCCGTCGCCAACTCGAAGACCTAGAACAACGCATTGCCGCAGGCGACGCCGAAGCATTGGAAACGCTGATCGCGCAAGCCAGCCAAGCCCGCGCCCACTGGACGATGGCATCCCAACCCAGCACACCATGATCAGTACCGAATTTCTGGATCTGCCCCACCTTGCGTCGGCAGCCGGTAGCGTCACCTTACCGGGCTCCAAGAGCATCTCTAACCGCGTGCTGCTTTTGGCCGCGCTGTGCGAAGGCGAGACCACCATTTGCGACGTGCTCGACAGCGACGACACCCGCGTCATGCTCGACGCCCTCACCGCCTTGGGTTGCAACTGGAGCCGCCGCGGCTCCGAACTGCAAGTCCATGGCTTGGGCGGTCGGCTGGAAAACACGCAGGCCCGCCTGTTTCTTGGCAATGCCGGCACCGCCATGCGCCCCTTAACAGCCGCCCTGGCCGTGCTGGGTGGCGACTTTGAGTTGTCGGGCGTAGCGCGCATGCACGAGCGCCCCATCGGCGACCTGGTCGATGCGCTGCGCCAAATCGGATGCACCGTGGACTACCTTGGCAACGCCGGTTACCCCCCGTTGCGCATTGGCAAGCCGGCGCTGCAACTGGGCGCCCCAATACGGGTGCGCGGCGACGTATCCAGCCAGTTCTTAACCGCCTTGCTGCTGGCCCTGCCGCTGGTGGCTGAAACAGACATCACCATCGAAGTCGAGGGTGAACTCATCTCGCGCCCCTACATCGACATCACCCTGCAGTTGCTGGCGCGGTTTGGCGTCATCGTGCGCCGCGACGGGTGGGAGCGTTTCACCATTCCCGCTGGTGCGAGCCTGCGTTCTCCCGGTACCTTGCATGTGGAGGCCGATGCGTCCAGCGCGAGCTACTTTGTGGCATTGGGCGCGATTGCCGGCTCCTATCAGGGCGGCAGCGGCGTGACCGTGCGTGGCGTGGGCGCAGATTCGATTCAAGGCGACATCCGGTTCATTGATGCTGCCAAAGCAATGGGGGCACGCATCACCAGTGGACCCAACTGGCTGCACATCGAACGCGGAGCCTGGCCACTTAAAGCCCTCGACTTGGACTGCAACCACATCCCCGACGCCGCCATGACCTTGGCTGTCATGGCGCTGTAC
>JBIIZY010000174.1:0-6163 GCA_044346035.1 Rhodoferax sp.
TGGATCGAATTCGATACGCATCTTTAATTGTAGCTACAACAATTAAGTAACTCGCCCAATCCGCACTGCCCATAGGCTCACTTGGCCATGGCCAGCGACTTTGGCAATTTGCGACATCTCTTGGGCACGGGCGATATCTCCAAGCGCGCGGGGTAACCCTGCAGCGTCCTAACGTGACTCGTCAAGCCACGCGTCCGGATAGGCGGCCATCTCCTCGGGGTTATGGAGGTGCTCTGCTACGTCGTACGCCGATGTCTTGGTCTTCATGGCTTTTTTCGACACACGCTTGACCATAGTTACTACCCCGCAAACTTCTCCCGCACCGCCCGAAACGCCTCCATGTACTGCGCATGTCCGGTTTCGCGGAATGCCATTTTGAGGGCGTCATTGATGTAGGCGGTGTGGGGTTCTTCGCGAAAGCGGCTGGTGGACCAGCCGAAGTCGAAGCTGTTGGCAGTTACCGAGCGAAACTCGGGGTGCAGGCACAACAGCAGCGAGGCCAGGCGCTCGGAGATGAAGACCTTGCGGTGCGCGTTTTCGCCGTAGGTGGTGTTGAAGTTGAGGGCCGCGTGCAGCGGGTGCGCGCTGTCTTCGGCGATGACGAACAGCGCCTCGGTCAGGCCAAGCCAGACGCGCCAAAACGCGGGGCGGGCCACAAAGTAGTTAGAGAAAACCACCTGGCGCGAGTCCATGACGATGTGTTCCAGCGGCACATCCAAGCCCTGGGTTTGCAAGAAATCTTTGGTGGCCTGCATGCAGCCGGGGTCGAACAGCTCGGCTTGCTCGAACACGTTTAAAAAGTACGCACCCATATCGGGTTGCGGCGAGAACAGCGCCACATCCACCGGGCCTTTGGCCAGCGCGCCGTAGATGAAGTCGCGCACGCCATCCGGCCTCATCTGCGTTTTGTAGACAAACTTGGGCGAGAAGAAGCCGTAGAAGGCGTTTTCGTCCAGGGTGTGGCTGCGCAGGTGGTTGCGGATGGGCCAAAACTCGTACCAGTCGGGCCGCGCATTGGTCAGGTTGTCCAGCACCAGAAAACCTTCGGTCTGCACCTGCTCCAAGGTTTCTGGGCTGTAGGCAATGCCGTAGAGGTGGATGTCGGGCGTCATGCCGGTGGATGCTACTTGGGTTCGCGAACCGCCTCGTCCAGCCCCTTGGTGACCGGCCACGCCAAGTAGGACATGATGGAGCGCTCCCCCACCACCACCTCGGCATTGAGCGTCATGCCCGGGAGCAGCCGGGACGACTCCTTCATGTTTTTGAGCCCGTCGGCTTCTAGCTTCAGGCGGCTGAGGTAGTAAGCGTCGGCGGCGCCCGGCGCGTCGGGGTTGCGCTTGAATGCGTCCTGGCTGATGGTGCGCACGGTGGCATCCAGGGTGCCGTGGCGCTGGAATGGAAATGCATCCAGCTTGACGTGCACCGGGTGGCCCAGCTTGATGTAGCCGATGTCAGCCGAGTCGATTTCCACCTCGGCCTCCAGCACGGTGTTCAGCGGCACCAGCGTAAAAAATGTTTCCGCCGCCTGCACCACCGAGCCCGGCGAAAGCTTGGCAATCTCCAGCACCACCGCGTCCTGCGGGGCCAGCAGCGTGACCAGCTGGTTGCGCTTGTCGGCCTTTTGCAGTTGCTGCTGCAGGGCATCGCGCTCGCGGCTGACGGCCAGCAACTCCTCCATGGAGCGCTGGCGCCAGTTCTTCTCAAACGCCAGCTTCTCGGCCTCTAGTGAGGCGAGTTCGCGGCGGATTTCCAGCTCACGGTTGCGGGCCAGTTCCAGGTCGCGCTGCACCTCCTGGGTGCGCTGCTGCGCTTCCAGCAGTTGCAGGGGCGCAGCGTACCTTTGCGCCACCATTTTTTCCTGCATGGTCTCGATCTCTTTGATCGAGCGCAGCCGTGAGATGACCAGCTGCTGGTCGTTGCGGTTGGTGGCCAAGGCGGCACGCAGCTTGGACAGGTCTTCCGACAAGCGCAGCTGCTGCGCGCGGTAGCTGGCGCGTCGCTCGCGCAAGAGCTCAGCTTGCAGTTTCTCGTCGGCGTTGCTGGGCTCTTTGCTCAGCTCGGCGTCGCCGGCCAACTCAGCGCGCAGGCCACCGATTTGGGTCTCCAGACTTTGCAAACGTGCTTGCAGCTGGGTTTCGTCCGCCTGGACAAAAGTGGCATCGAGCACCGCCAAGGTATCGCCTTGCTTGACCACCTGGCCTACCCGCACCTCGACACTTTTGACAATCGCGGTCTCCAGCGGCTGCACCACCACGTTGGGTAGCGGGTTGACCAGCCGACCGCGCGCCACCACCACCTGGTCGATCTGCGACAGCGCGGCCCACAGGAAAAACGCCACCAGCGCCAGCACCAGCAGCTGCAGCGTCACTTGGGCGTAGCGCGGCACCGGGCTGCGCTCGATCTCGTCGGCGTCCGGCAGGTACTCAACAATCGTCTTGCCCGGCTTTGCAGCGCCGGAATTGCGGCGAAAAAAGCGCTTCATAGGTGGCTGGTTTGCTGGTTCCACAGGTGCTGGTAGGTTTCAGAGCGGGTCAGCAACTCGGCATGGGTGCCCTGGTCCACCAGCCGACCTTGCTGCATCACCAAAATCGCATGCGCGTTGACCAAGGTGGACAGGCGGTGCGAAATCATGATGACGGTGCGCCCCACCGCGATGCGCGACAGGTTTTGGATGAAGATGGCTTCGCTCTCGGGGTCGAGCGCACTGGCGGCCTCGTCCAGGATCAGGATGCGCGGCTGGGTCAACAGCGAGCGCGCAATCGACAGCCGCTGCTTTTGGCCACCGGAGAGGTTGGCGGCGTTTTCCTCCAGCATGGTGTTGTAGCCCTGCGGCATGCGCTCGATGAACTCGGAGGCACCGGCAGCGTCGGCAGCGGCCACGATTTCTTCAAAGGTGGCCTCGGGGCGGGCCGCAGAGATGTTGTCGCGCACCGTACCGCGGAACAAAAAGTTCTCTTGCAGCACCACGCCGATCTGGCGGCGCAGGTGGGCCAGTTCGATCTCGCGGGCGTCAGTGCGGTCGAAGCGCACAATGCCCTCTTGCACAGGGTACAGGCCTTGGATCAGCTTGGTCAGCGTGGTCTTTCCCGAGCCGCTGCGCCCCACAATGCCTACCACCTTGCCTGCCGGAATCGTGAAGCTGGCGCGGTCCAGCGCGGCATTGCTGGCACCGGGGTAGCGAAATGTGACTTGGTCGAACGAGATCTGGCCGGCCAGATCCGGGCGCAAGCCGCCCACCGTGGCGCGGCCTTCGGACGGGCGGTTCATCACCTCGCCCAGCATCTTGATGGACAGCGCAGTCTCCTGGTACTCATTCACCAGGCCGACGATGGAAATCAGCGGCGCAGTAACCCGGCTGGTGAGCATCTGGAAGCCAATGAGCGCACCCACCGTCATGGTCTGGTCAAACACCTGTTGCGCGCCCAGCACGATGATGACCACCGGCAGCAGCTTGCCCAAAAAGTCGGTGATGGCGTTGCCAGTGATGGCCAGCGTGCCCACCCGAAAATGCATGTTGATGGACTGCGCCGAGCGTTGGTCCCACAGGCGGCGCTGGGTCGGCTCGATGGCCAGCGCCTTGACGGTCCGCATGCCGTGGATGGTTTCCACCATCATCGACTGGCGCTCGCCTTCGGCCTGGTACAGGTCTTGGAGGCGGCGCTGGAAAGTGGGCACCATGGCTGCAACAATGCCGGCAATCACCAGCGTGAAGGCCAGTGTGACCAGCGCCAGCGGCACAGAATAGGCAAACAAAATCGGCAGGAAGATCAGCAAGGAGGTGGCGTCAAGCAGGGTGAAGAACATGCGCCCGGTCAAGAAAGCGCGAATCTTTTCCACCTGCTGCATGTGCCGCGTAATGACGCCAGCGGTGGTGGTCTCAAAGTAGTCAATGGGCAGCGACAGCAAGTGCGCAAAGGTGCGCCGGGTTAGGCGCATGTCGATCTTGTTGGTGGCCGACATCGTCAAGATTTGCCGCAGGTAGCCAAACAGCGAATCAAACACCAACGCAATCACAATGCCAATGGCCAACACCCACAGCGTGGACAGGCTTTGGTGCACCAGCACCTTGTCGATCACCAGCTGAAAAAAGATGGGCGAGGCCAGCGCCAAAAAGTGCATCGCAAGCGCGGCAATAGCAATGTCGCGCAGCGCCGACTTTTGCTTGAGGATCTCGGGGATGAACCAGCGAAAGCCGAAGGGCTGCGCCTCTTGCGGCAGATCGAAGAGGCGCTTCATCAAGAAGACTTCGCCGTTCCACAGGGTGCAGAAGGTGGTGCGCGTGATCGTCAGGGGCACGGCGGCTTTATCGGCCAGCGGGTTGAGCACCGTCACGCGGCCGTCGTCTTCGGCGGTGGCAGACATCACGATGACGCAGTTGCCGTCCGACATGCGCGCCATCAGCGGAAACACCCCCACCTGCGCCACCAGGGTTTCCCAAGTCAGGGTGTCTAGCTTGGCCTTGAGGCCGATGTCTTCTGCCATGCGCAGCACCGCAGCGGGTGGCGGCTCTTGCGCGCCCAGCGCATAGTCCTCAATCAATCGCTCAGGATTGATGGGCAAGCGGTGGTGTTGCGCAAGTGCAGCCAGACACTGGACGGTCGTGTGCGGAAATCTTTCTGCCATGGTGCTCGGGTTTCACGAATGAACCCAAGCATTGCACCATGGGCTGTGCTGCCCAAAACCGCAATAAGGCGGACGAAGTCCGCCTTATTGCTTGCGCCGGTTGGGCCCACCGGGCCCCTTGCGCGAGGTGCCCCGGTCTAGGCGCCCGGCGGCTTGATGCCCGAGGCGCTGGCCAACAGATCTTGCTGCGCTGGCTTGAGCTGCGCGGCAGCACCTTGCGTACCGTTGAGCGGCGGCACGGCGACCGAAGCAGGCTTGTTCTGGTTGCCGTTGGCATCGAACTGCTGCATCGCATGCACCATACCGCTTACCGCAACCGCCACGGGCGAGGGCGCTGCACCCGGCTGCGCCGAGGCCGTGGCGCCAACGCCAGCCGGATCGGCCGCAGCGTACGAAGTCAGGGCCTGCGCCATGGTGCTGACCTGGCTGCGCAGGTCGGATGCCACCGGCGCGGGCGCTGGGGCATTGACCGCAACCGCTTGGGTCAGTACCGGCAAGGTCGGCACCACGTCCGTCAAGACCGGCGGCGCTTGGTTGGCGTCGGCCACAAACCAGACGTCGGCCGCTTCGTGGGTTGCGCCATCGACAGTTTGGTAGGTCGAGGTCAGACCAATCAGGTTGCCGCTGTCCTTGATCAATTCCACATCGGCTATGGCGTTGATGCTGGCAATACCCAAGGACTCCAGCGACCGCAACTCACCACCGTCGGTGTTGCCGTCGGAGTTGGCGTCCACCCAGACCTTGAGGTCGGCGAAGGCGGCGTCTTTGGCGTCGATCACACCGTCGGCGTTGTCGTCGAGCTCGCGCAGTGCGGCGTAACCGTCGGCGGCATTGCTGCCGTCGCGCAGCTTGGTGGCGGTGCCAAACAGCTCGGTGCCGTCGTTGATGGTGCCGTCGCCGCTGCGGTCGAGCACCAAGAGGCCGTCGCCGCTGCTCACCCAGCCGGTCTGCACTTCGGTGCCAGACGCGAACAAGTCAAACGTGGTGCCCTCGGCGATGCTGCGGGTGTTCACACCGTTTCCATCGAGGTCGAGCACGATCGGGCTGCCCAGCTTGAGCGCGCCGATGGCGGAAGTCGAGAACGCACCAATTTGCGCCGTGGTGAGCGATTCCACCTGGCCCGTCGTCAATGCCCCAGCTTGCTGGGAGCTGAAGGCAGCAATTTGGCTGGTGGTCAGAGCGACCAGGTTGGCCGTACTCAGCGCAACCAGCTGGCTGGTCCTGAGCGCCGCAATGTCTGCCGTTTCGATGGCGACGATCTGGCTGGTGCCCAGCGCATTGAGGTTGGCCGTCGAAAGCGCTGCCACTTGCGCCGTGGTCAAGGCCACGATCTGGCTGGTGCGCAAGGCCACCGCTTGCGTGCTCGTCAGCGCAGCAATGTCCGCCGTTTCGATCGCCTGGATCTGGCTGGTCGTCAGCGCCGCCACATTGGCCGTGCTGATGGCTGCGACCTGGCTGGTGCGCAGTGCCGCAATGTCCGCCGTCTCGATGGCCACCGCCTGCGCCGTGGTCAACGCACCGAGCTGGGTGCTGGTCAGCG
>JBIIZY010000175.1:0-6147 GCA_044346035.1 Rhodoferax sp.
CAATCGGCTCGTCTCTGTTGCTCTGATCCTCACCTTAGGGCCTTGCGGCTTGTCGGTGGACAGCCGTTAGCTGCTACGCTGCCCTGTGCAGTCCGGACGTTCCTCCAGTGCGCTGTTTCCAGCCTTGCACCAGCGGTGGTCTGGCGAGCTCCACCGGCGCATTATCGCGGCAAGAACACGCAATCACCACCGCCGAAAGCTACCTCTCGGTGGAGTTTTTTTACCCAGCTAAGCTGCGCTGCGGTGGGCTTGGTCAGTTGCGCAATACGCTGTCACCCGGCTCGTAGTCGGCAGCCTTGAGCGGGCTCTTGTTGGCAATGAATTCCCGCAGCACATCGGCGTCCGTAAAGCGGGTGTCCACATAGCTGGGCAGGCCAGTGAGTTTGGGGTAACCGTCGCCGCCCGCCGCGATGAAGTTATTGACCGCCATGCGGTAGGTCTTGCTGGGGTCAATCAACTGACCGCGCACGCGCGCCTCGGTCACGTTGCCACCCACAATGCGCAGCCGAATGCCGGCAAACTGTGCAAAGCCACCCGAGCCCGCACTCATTTTGGCCACCGCGTTGAGGTACTGCAGTACCTCGACGCCGGTCAGGTCCACCACCGCAATGGTGTTGCCAAACGGCTGGACCTTGAGCACGTCCTTGTAGGTGAGCTTGCCCGCGGGCATGGAGTCGCGCACGCCGCCCGCGTTGACCACCGCAAAGTCGGCGCGCGTCTTGGTCAGCATCGACTCACCCACCAGCACACCCATCACCGCAGGCTTGCTGCGGATGATCGCGCGGTCACCTTCGAGCTTGGCGTCGGTGCTGCCAATCTCCACCAGCAGCTTTTGCTGGCCAAACTCGCGGTAAGGCGTTAGCAGCGCCAGCATTTCCTTGTCTTCCGCAATCGGCGTGGTGTAGTGCACCAAGGTGGTTTTGCCGTCCGCGCCCTTGACCGGCTTTTTGAGGTTGACCGGAATCAGCGCGTACTTGACCATGGTGAAGCTGCCGTTGCGGTACTCAAAATCAGCCCGGCCCACGTACTTGCCCCACTCGTGGGCTTGCACAATCCAGGCGCCGTTTTGGCGGTCGGGCGCGCATTCGGTGCCGGGCACATAGGCGCGGTCCACCACATTGGGGGCCTTCATACAGGCGGGGTTTTGGGTGTGGCCACCCACCACCAGGTCGATACCCTTGACCGCGCGCGCCATCTCCACATCGCCCTCGGACTGGCTGCCGCGGTTGCCGTTCTCAAAATGGCCCATGTGGGTGGCAGCAATCACCACATCGGCTTTGGCACGCAACTCGGGCACCAGCTTGGCGGCTTCGCCAATGGGGTTGCGAAACTCGATGTCGCGAATGTTGTCGGGGTGCACCATTTTCTTGGTGTCTTCGGTGGTCAGGCCCATCACTGCGACCCGTACGCCGCCCAGGTTAAACATTTTGTACGGGTCGAACATGCGCTGGCCCTGGCGGTAGATGTTGGCCGAGAGCATGGGGAAGGTGGCCAGATCGCGCTGCATTTTGAGCACGATGGGGCTTTTGTCGAACTCGTGGTTGCCCACCGCCATCGCGTCGTAGCCCAGCAAGTTCATGGCCCGAAAATCTGGGATGGCATCCTGCAAGTCCGACTCTGGTACGCCAGTGTTCACATCACCGCCGTCCAGCAACAGGCTGTAGCCACCCTGGGCGGCTACCTCGGCGCGGATGGACTGCACCAAGGTCCGCCTGGCGGCCATGCCGTACTCACCGTCGTTGTTTTGCCAGAAGCGCCCGTGGTGGTCGTTGGTGTGCAAGATGGTGATGCGGTAGGTCGTGTCCTTGGCGGGACCTGCCACTGGGATGCTGCTGCACGAGGCCAGCAGCACGGCAAGCGCGAGTACGGAAAATTTGATGGGCTGCATAGTTCGGACCAGGTGGTGGTTGGGGTGGCCCATGTTAACCACCGTCGTACACCGCGCACAGGCTGGCGTGGGGCCAGCGGACGCGCTTTATCATCCCCCGTTGCTTGATCACCACGAGCCTACCGTGCTACGCCTCTCAGAACTCAAACTCCCGCTGTCCGCCCTGCCCGTCGGTGCGCGCCGCGCAGCCGACGCACCCTCTGAAACCGAGGCAGACCGCGCGCCGGTTCCCCATCCGCTTGCCGCGCTGACCCGGCTGGCCGCCGAAACCTTGGGCATCGCACCGGCGCAGATCGAGCAGCTGCAGGTGTTCAAACGTAGCTTTGATGCGCGCAAGGCGGACCTGCAGGTGGTGTACACCGTCGACATTGCAATGGCTGCGCCCTTGCAGGCGCAGCTGCTAACGCAGCATGCGGGCAAGCCGCACATCGGCGCCACGCCCGACATGGCCTACAAGCTGTGCGCCCAGGCGCCCCAGCCGCTAGGCCAGCGCCCGGTCGTGGTGGGCTTTGGTCCATGCGGCATGTTTGCAGCGCTGCTGTTGGCGCAAATGGGCTTCAAGCCCATCGTGCTGGAGCGCGGGCGCACCGTGCGCGAACGCACCAAAGACACCTGGGGACTGTGGCGCAAGCACCGGCTGGACCCGCACAGCAATGTGCAGTTCGGCGAGGGCGGTGCCGGCACGTTTTCGGACGGCAAGCTGTGGAGCCAGATCAAGGACCCGCGCTTTCTGGGCCGCAAAGTCATGCACGAGTTTGTGCAAGCGGGCGCGCCCCCCGAGATTTTGTACGAGGCCCATCCGCACATCGGCACCTTCAAGCTGGTCAAGGTCGTAGAAAGCTTGCGCGCGCGCATCATTGCGCTGGGCGGTGAAGTGCGCTTCGAACAACGTGTGGTCGATGTGCTGTTGCAGCCGGTGCCAGGCCAAAACGACCAGCACCAACTGTGTGGCCTGCGGGTGCACGACCTGCGGTCCGACCAAACGTACGCGCTGGAGGCCCAACACGTGGTCATGGCGCTGGGCCACAGCGCACGCGACACCTTCGCCATGCTGTACGACCGGGGTGTTGCCATGCAAGCCAAACCGTTTTCGGTGGGTTTTCGCATTGAGCATCCGCAAAGCGTGATCGACCGCGCCCGCTGGGGCCGCCATGCGGGGCACCCGGCGTTGGGCGCGGCGGACTACAAACTGGTGCACCACGCCAGCAACGGCCGCACCGTGTACAGCTTTTGCATGTGCCCGGGTGGCACGGTCGTCGCCGCCACCAGCGAGCCAGGGCGGGTGGTCACCAATGGCATGAGCCAGTACTCGCGCAACGAGCGCAACGCCAATGCAGGCATCGTGGTGGGCATTGACCCACAAGACTACCCCCAAGACGAAGCGGACTTTGTGTTCGCCTTTGGCGAACAGGCCGGGCAACGCTACGCCGCCCAAGCCAAGGCGCTGCGCAACACCCCGGTCACAGTCGGCGGAGGTGCCACACATGCGGTGCATCCACTGGCCGGTGTGGTACTGCAACGCGCCCTGGAGAGTGCCGCCTTCACCCTGGGTGGCGGCAACTACCAGGCGCCGGCACAGCGGGTGGGTGACTTTTTGGCGGGACGCGCTTCCCCGGTGCTGGGCAGCGTGCTGCCCTCGTACCGGCCAGGTGTTTTGCCCTGTGATTTGGCTGGCAGCCTGCCTGCGTACGCCATCGAAGCAATACGCGAGGCGCTGCCCGTGTTTGGAAAAAAAATCAAAGGCTTTGATATGGCCGACGCGGTGCTCACTGGGGTGGAAACGCGCACCTCCTCGCCACTGAAGATGCCGCGCGGTGACGACCTTCAAAGCACCAATGTGCGCGGTCTGTACCCGGCGGGTGAGGGCGCTTCCTACGCGGGAGGTATTTTGTCTGCGGGGGTGGACGGCATCAAAGTGGCCGAGGCGGTGGCGCGGGCCATGCCCTCCTGAGGCTCGGGCTGCGCCGCCGCGCGGTGCGCGCAGCGGCCCCGAGTTACACGCCAATTAGATTTGTGCGTTTTGCAGCGCAGCGATGCGCTTCTCGATCGGCGGATGGGTGCTAAACCACTGGCCGATACCACCGGCAATGCCCAACGCGGCCACGGTCTTGGGCAACTCACCCGGGGTCATGCCACCCAAGCGGGCCAAGGCGTTGACCATGGGCTGCTTGCGCCCCATGAGCTGCGCGGCACCCGCATCGGCGCGGAACTCACGCTGGCGCGAGAACCAGGCAACCACCAAAGCCGCAGCAAAACCAAGCACGATATCGAGCACGATGGTGGTCACCCAATAGCCCATCCCGGGTCCGCTGCTGGAGCTGTCGTTTTTGCGCAAGAAACTGTCCACGGCGTAGCCGATGACGCGGCTCAAAAACACCACAAAGGTGTTCATCACGCCCTGAATCAGGGTCATGGTGACCATGTCGCCGTTGGCGATGTGCGCGACCTCGTGGCCGATGACGGCTTCCACCTCTTCGCGGGTCATGCCCTGTAGCAAACCGGTGCTGACCGCCACCAGGGCCGAGTTCTTGAAAGCGCCGGTGGCAAAGGCATTGGGCGCGCCTTCAAACACACCCACCTCGGGCATGCCGATACCGGCCTTGTCAGAGAACCTGCGCACCGTCTCAACGATCCAGGCCTCGTCCGCGTTTTGCGGCTGGTCAATGATGCGCACGCCCGAGGTCCACTTGGCCATGGGCTTGCTGATGAGCAGCGAGATAAAGGCGCCACCAAAACCCATGATGAGCGCAAAGCCCAGCAGCGCGCCCAAGTCGAGGCCGTTGGCAGTAAGGAAGCGGTTGACCCCCAATAGGCTGGCCACCACACCGAGCACGGCGACCACCATCACGTTGGTCAAGACAAACAAGAGAATGCGTTTCATGGTTTCCTTCGATAAGCGCGCCGACACTGGCGGCAATGGCGGGCATGTTAGGGCTGGCCCTGGCGATTTCAAGCGTTTTGGCTGCAATGACCCAGGGAATGTACGGAAATGCCAGCACCAACCTGCGGCCGCGGCGCCCGAAACACGCTGGCGTCGGCGTAAAAGCGGGGGTCGGCGTTGGCCGGCCACCACTGTGGCACGCCCAGCACCGGCAGGTGGGCAAAGCGGGTGGCCGCCTGCGTGTCGGCGCGCAGCGCCTCGGCCATCCAGTGGTCGATATCGCACAGCGACCGGCTGCGGGTCTGGACCCGCACCACATGGGCCGTGATGGCTTTGCGCGGCGCGACCAGTTTCTCCAGCAAGGCATGGCCAAACAGCACCGTGTGCGCATCGGCCCACAAAGCCCGGTGGGTCACAAACACAGCCTGCCAATCCTTGGCCAGCAGCGCATCCCAGAGTGCATCGGGCGCCTGCAGCAGGGCGGCGTTTTCGTCGAAGACGGTCAAGGCATCGCGCGCCGGACCACGCACTGGTTGGACGCCGCTGCGCGCAATCTGCTCGGCCTGCAGTGCATTGAGGCAGGACTTGGTTTGCGGAAAAAGCATCCAGCACAAGCCATTGAACAGATCGTGTAAGCCCTCGCGCGTGGGCACGTGACCGGTCTGGTGGATAAATGCTTCGTAGGCCATGCCCGCTGGAAGCTGCGACTGGCAGACAAACACCCGAGGCGCCAGCGGTCGGCCACCTGCCTGTTGCGCATTGAGCGCCTCGGCGCAGCTGCTGCCCGCTTGCACGCGCTGCACCACCGGCTCACCGACGCCCCGCCACGGCGCAAGCCAGGGCGCGTTCCAGTCAATGGCTAGTTCGAAACCAGCCGCCACGCCAGGGGTTCTCCGCCAGCCAGCGGCTTGAGCTGGGCAGCGCCGAAGGGATAGCTTTCGGGCGGGGTCCAGGTTTCGCGGCGCAGCGTGATGCGGCCAGTGTTGCGCGGCAGGCCATAAAAATCCGCGCCAAAGAAGCTGGCAAAGCCTTCGAGCTGGTCCAGCGCGCCAGCCGCCTCGAAAGCCTGCGCGTACAGCTCCATGGCGGCGTGTGCGGTGTAGCAGCCCGCGCAGCCAGAGGCGTGTTCTTTGAGGTGCGCCGGGTGGGGCGCGCTGTCGGTGCCCAGAAAAAACCGGCCCGAACCGCTGGTGGCGGCCTCTATCAGCGCCAAGCGGTGGGTTTCGCGCTTGAGCACCGGCAGGCAGTAAAAGTGGGGACGGATTCCGCCGGTAAAGATGGCGTTGCGGTTGTACAGCAAGTGGTGCGCGGTGACGGTGGCTGCGGTGAGGCGGTCGGCCTGCGCCACATACTGGGCAGCCTCGCGGGTGGTGATGTG
>JBIIZY010000028.1:0-21327 GCA_044346035.1 Rhodoferax sp.
TGGCATCGACGCCCGCTGGGTCGCCGCCGACTGCGCGCAGGAGCAGGACTTGCGCCGCCTGGTGGACGAAACGCTGCACCGCATGGGCGAGATCGATGTGCTGGTCAACAACGCCGGTGCCACCTGGGGCGCGCCTGCCGAAGACCACCCGCTGGAGGCCTGGGACAAGGTGATGCAGCTCAATGTGCGGGGCTACTTTCTGCTCAGCCAGGCGGTAGCCAAGCGCAGCATGATTCCGCGCACGAGCGGACGCATCATCAACATCGCGTCCATCGCTGGGCTGCGCGGTAACCCGCCGGGCATGCAGACCATTGCGTACAACACCTCCAAGGGTGCGGTGCTCAACTTCACCCGCGCGCTCGCAGCAGAGTGGGGCCGCTACCGCATCAACGTCAATGCCATCTGCCCCGGCTTCTTCCCCAGCAAAATGACCGCAGGCACGCTCAAGGCCTTGGGCGAGCAGCGGCTGGCCGAACTTGCACCCTTGCAGCGCCTGGGTGATGACGAAGACCTCAAAGGCATCTGCCTGCTCTTGGCCAGCGACGCGGGCAAACACATCACCGGCCAGTACCTCGCAGTGGACGGCGGCGCCAGCGTGGTGTAGCGGCGCGCGGGCGGCGGGGCTTTATCTCCCTGCCGCTGACAGGTCTGCGCGCAGCGCGTTCTGGTTTTTTTGCTCCGCCGTCCCAGCGCAGCTTGCGGGTGGTCGCTCCGCGCCGTTGCAGGCACCCACAAGGCGGGCGCAAAGCACGTCAACACAGCGGGCGCGAAGCATGACAACATTGCCACAGCGCCAAGCAAAACAAACACCTTGCAGGAGACCGCATGACCGACAGCACCGCACCCGTCAACCCGCCGGTTGACGCCGCCGACCCCTCCACAACGCTTGAAGCCAAAAAGCACCGCCGCGCCGGTGGCCGCGAGCGCCGCGACCCCAAGGCCAAGATCGTGGGTCCGGCCTACATCCGGCGCAACATCCCCACCTACGACGTGATGGGCGAGGAGAACCTGCAAAAAATCGAAGCCACGGCGGAACGCATCCTCGCCGAGGTGGGCCTAGACATCCGCGACGACGACGAGTGCCTGGCGCTGTTTCGCAAGGCGGGTGCCAAGGTCGATGGCATGCGGGTGAAGTTTGAGCCCGGCCATGTGCGCGAGATCCTCAAGACCGCGCCGGCCACCTTTACCCAGCATGCGCGCAACCCCGCGCACAACGTCGAGATTGGGGGCAAGAGCGTGGTGTTTGCCCCGGCTTACGGGTCGCCTTTTGTGATGGACCTGGACCGCGGCAGACGTTATGGCACGCTGGAAGATTTTCAGAACTTCGTCAAGCTCACCTACGCATCGCCCTGGCTGCACCACAGCGGCGGCACGGTGTGCGAGCCGACCGACATTGCGGTCAACAAACGCCACCTGGACATGGTGTACGCGCACATGCGTTTTTCGGACAAGCCCTACATGGGTTCGATCACCTCCGAGGAGCGCGCCGAGGATTCGATTGCCATGTCGCGCATCCTGTTTGGCGACGACTTTGTGGACCAGCACTGCGTGATTTTGGGCAACGTCAACGTCAATTCGCCGCTCCTGTGGGACGGCACCATGACCAAGTCGGCACGGGCCTACGCACGGGCCAACCAGGCCGCGGTGATCGTGCCGTTTATTCTGGGTGGGGCGATGGGGCCAGTCACCAATGCGGGTGCGATTGCACAGGCGCACGCCGAGACCCTGGTGGGTTGCGCCATCACGCAGCTAGAGCGTCCGGGTGCGCCGGTGATCTACGGCAATTTCTTAAGCAGCATGTCGCTGCGCTCGGGTTCGCCCACCTTCGGCACGCCCGAACCGGCGATTGGCTCGATGGTGATTGGCCAACTGGCCCGGCGCCTGAACCTGCCGCTGCGCTGTGCCGGATCGTTTACCACCTCCAAGTTGCCCGATGGACAGGCGATGCAGGAGAGCGTGATGTCCATGCTCTCGGCCATCCACTGCGGCGCCAACTTTATTTTGCATTCGGCGGGTTTTCTCGACGGCCTCCTGTCCATGAGCTACGAAAAATTCATGATGGACGCCGATTTCTGCGGCGCACTGCACAGCTACCTGGCCGGTGTGGTGGTGGACGACAACACGCTGGCGATGGGCGCATTCCAGGAGGTCACACCCGGCGGCCACTACCTGGGAAGCGCCCACACCATGGCCAACTACACCACCGCGTTTTACGACTCCACCATCGCCGACAACACACCGTTCGAGTCGTGGAGCGAGAGCGGAAAAACCGACAGCGCCACCCGTGCCAATGCCCGCTGGAAAGCCGCTTTGCACGACTACGAGGCCCCGCCGATGGACGTTGCCATGGACTCGCAGCTGCGCGACTTTGTGGACCGCAAAAAGGCCTCCGTGGCCGACCAGTGGTATTGAGCCAAGTCGCGAGTGCTGCCAACCACACCAAGCCACGCCACGCCACGCCACGCCACGCCACGCCACGTACAGCCCGGCCCAGCACGCACCGACCTACGACCACGCCACGCCAGCCCACACCACCGAACCGCCACGCGCCATGTCCCCTGCAAACGACCCCCTGCTGCAACCGTTCCAGCTCAAACACCTGCGGCTCAAAAACCGCCTGATGATCACCTCGCACGAACCGGCGTATCCCGAGGACGGCATGCCCAAGGCCAAGTACCGCGCCTACCACGTGGAGCGCGCCAAGGCCGGTATTGCGCTCACCATGACGGCGGGCTCGGCGGCGGTGTCGCGCGACAGCCCGCCGGTGTTCAACAACATCCTGGCCTACAAGGACGAAGTGGTGCCCTGGATGCGCGAGCTCACCGACGCCTGTCACGAGCACGGTGCGGCGGTGATGATTCAGATCACCCACCTGGGGCGGCGCACCAGCTGGTCTAAGGCCGACTGGCTGCCGGTGGTGTCGCCCTCGCACGAGCGCGAGGCATCGCACCGCGCCTTTCCCAAAAAGATGGAGGACTGGGACATTGCCCGCATCATCAAAGACTACGCCGACGCTGCCGAGCGCATGCATGCCGCAGGCGTGGACGGGCTGGAACTCGAGGCCTACGGCCACCTGCTGGACCAGTTCTGGTCGCCCGCCACCAACACGCTGGATGCGCCCTATGGCGGCGCGCTGGAAAACCGGGTGCGCTTTACGCTGGAGGTGATCGCCGCCATTCGCAAGCGGGTCGGGCCCGACTTCATTGTGGGCGTGCGCGGCGTGGCCGACGAGGTACGCCCCGGCGGCTTGACCGCCGAGGAGGGCGCGGGCATTGCGCGCTATTTGGCGCGATCTGGCATGGTGGATTTTTTGAACATCATCCGCGGCCACATCGACACCGATGCGGGCCTGACCGACGTTATCCCGGTGCAGGGCATGGCCAGCGCGCCGCACCTGGAGTTTGCCGGTGGCTTGCGTGCGCATGTGGACATTCCGATCTTCCATGCCGCCAAGATTCAAGACGTGAACACCGCGCGCTTTGCCATCGCCTCGGGCAAGCTCGACATGGTGGGCATGACCCGCGCCCACATGGCCGACCCGCACATCGTGCGCAAAATCATGCAGGGCCGCGAAGACACCATTCGCCCCTGCGTGGGTGGCAACTTTTGCCTGGACCGCATTTATGCCGGGGGCGAGGCCTATTGCATCCACAACCCGGCCACCGGGCGCGAGCTGACCATGCCGCACACCTTGCAGAAGGCCGATGTGGTGCGCAAGGTGGTGGTGGTCGGTGCCGGGCCCGCGGGCCTGGAGGCGGCGCGCGTCGCCTCGGAGCGCGGCCACCGCGTGGTGGTGCTGGAGGCCGCGCCGCAACCGGGCGGGCAGATTCGCCTGACTGCGCAAAGCCCGCGCCGGCGCGAGATGCACAGCATCATCGACTGGCGCATGGCGCGCTGCGAAGAGCAAGGCGTGGAGTTTCGCTTCAACACCCTGGCCGAGGCCGACACCGTGCTGGCGCTGGAGCCAGACGTGGTCGTGATCGCCACGGGTGGCCTGCCACACACCGAGGTCTTGCACGCGGGCAACGAGCTGGTGGTGTCGGCTTGGGACATTCTCAGTGGCGATGCCAAACCCGGCCGCAACGTACTGCTGTTTGACGATGCCGGAGACCACGCCGCGCTGCAGGCCGCAGAGGTGATTGCCCAGTCGGGTGCGCGGCTGGAGATCATGACCCCCGACCGCAGTTTTGCCCCCGAAGTCATGGCCATGAACCTGGTGCCCTACCTGCGCAGTTTGCAAAAGCGCGATGTGGTGTTTACGGTCACGTTCCGGCTCGAGTCGGTGCGGCGCGAGGGCAGCAGCCTGCTGGCCACGGTGGGCAGCGACTACGGCGGCGTGCAACAAACCCGCAACGTGGACCAGGTGGTGGTCAACCACGGCACCCGACCGCTGGACGGGCTGTACTTCGCCCTCAAGCCCCAGTCGTGCAATCGCGGTGTGGTGGACTACGACGCGCTGATTGCGGGCCTGCCGCAACCGCTGCTGCGCGGGAAACTGCAACCCGAACATGCAGGGCCTGCGCCAACCGATGCGGCGGTCATGCACGAGGCCACATCCGCCAAGGTACCCGGCGGTGCACCCGGAGGTTTTATGCTGTTTCGAATTGGCGACGCGGTCGCTGCGCGCAACACCCACGCCGCGATTTACGATGCGCTGCGGCTGGTCAAAGACCTGTAAGCACCGCCACCCGCCCCGCCCACGGATTGCCCATCCACCCGCCCACCGACCCGCCCATGAAACTCTCGCGCCTGTTCCAACCCCGCAACCCCCTGTTCTGGACCATGGTGGTCCTCAACCTGCTGTCTGCCGCTTTGGCTTGGATCAGCCACACCGTGCCGCTGGGTGCGTTTGCCAGCTTGGTGGTGGCTGTGTTTGCGCTGGGCAATGCGGTGCTGGGCACCTTGCTGGCGTGGCGGCTGGTCAACAGTTGATCGCCGCTGGGTCTTCGATAGCTTTCACTCGGTTCCCTTTGCGGATTCAAAAATCAATAGCAGGGCGCAGCGACTGCGGCTTGACGTAGCGCCAGCGCCCCACCCAGCAGGCACAGGCCAGCGCCACCACACCAGCCAGCGCGATCAACAAGGTAGGCACCAGCCAGGCACCGCCGTAGGCGCCGAACATGGCGGCCTTGAGCGCGCGCACCACCCAGGTCAGGGGCAGCCAGGGGCTGAGCGTGGTGTAGAGGCTGCCGCTGAGTTCGACCGGCAAGATGCCGCCGCTTGACGAAATCTGGATGGCCAGAAACAGCATGGCCAGGCCTTTGCCGACATCGCCCAAGGCGCGGGTCAGCGCAAACACAAGAGCCAAAAACGCCAGCGCCGACACCGCCAGCCCCACTGCGAAGGCGATCGGCTGAACCACCTGAATCTGCAGCACCAGCCGCACCGTGACCCAGATCAGCAGGGTCTGCAATGCCACCAAGCCCAGGGGCAAGACCAGCTTGCCCAGCAGCTGGGCGGGTTGCGAAAAAAAGCGGGCCTGGCGTGGCTGCACCCGCACATTGATCAGAAACGCCGCAATGCCCGCGCCCAGCCACAGCGCCGCCGGTATCACGTTGGCGGCAAACGCCGTGCCGCTGTTGGCCACCGGCGCATCCAGCTCCACCGACGGCACCACGGAGACGGCCAGGCCGCGCGGGCTGCCTTCGGGCGCGTCCACCGAGCCGGGCAGGGAGCGTTCCAACAGCACCAGGCCCGATTCGAGCTGGGTGTTGCCGGTGCGCAAGCGCGCGGCACCATCGGCCAGCTCGCGCGCGCCACCCGAGAGCGTGCGGGCACCCGCGCCCATTGCGTCCAACTGGCTGTCATCGGGCAGCTTGGTCACCGCAGAGCGCAACCCGGCATTCATGCTGCGCACGCCGTTGGTGAGTGCACCCACCCCGGTGTTGAGTTGGGCAGCGCCCTGCGCCAGCTTGAGCTGGCCTTCTTGGGCGGCGCCCAGGCCGGTGTTGAGTTCGACCAGACCGGCATACATCTGGTCCAGCCCTTCGGTGAGTTTGGCGTTGGTAAAGAAGCTGTCATTGGCCTCGGTGCGGTAGCTGCCCACCTGGTCGCGCATCTGCAGGCTGCCGCTGTGCAGTTCTGTCAGGCCTTTGGACAGCTCGGCGTGGCCCGCATGGAGCGATGCCGCACCGGCGGCCAAGCGGTCCAGGTCGCTGTTGCGGGGCCGTTTGGCATCCAGCGTTCGTAGGCCCGTGGCGAGTTGTTTGAACTCGTCGGTGCTGCGCGCCAACTGCGATGCCAGCTCCTTGGAGCCCTCGGCGTTCTGGGCGGCGCCGGCCTGCAACTTGGCACTGCCGCGGCTGATCTCGGTGGCCCCCGCGCGCAGTTGACTGACCCGCTGGCGCAGCGCATCGAGGCTGCGCTGCGACCCCGCAGCGTTGAGCAGCACCAGCCCCCAGCGCCGCTCGTTGAGGCTCTCGTTGACATCGTGGCCGAGCTCACGGGCAAACGACTTGGCCATGGCGGCGCTCTCAAAGTTATTGCCCTCAGACGCAAACACCACCAACTTGCCCGCGCCCTGGGTGTGGCCGGGCACGGCGTTTTCGCTGAAATCGGGCGGGATGATGAGTGCAAATGCCAAAGCACCCTGGCGCACCATGTGCCGTGCCTGCGCTTCATCATCCACGTCCACAAAGCCGAAGGTGTGGCGTTGGCGCAGCTCGGCTGCCACCTCCGCCCCCACATTGAAGGCGTGCTCCCGGTAGCGTGTGCCGGTGTCCAGATTGACCAGGCCCACCGGCAAGGCGCCGGTTTTGGATGCGGGGTCCCAAATGCTGGAGAGGTAAATCAGCGCATACAGCGAAGGCAGCGCCGCCACCAGCACCGCCGCCACCAGAAGCTTGGGAAAGCGCATAAAGAACCGCGCCTCCGTGCGCGCTATCCAGATCGCGTGGGAAAACAGTTTCATGGCGTGTTGCGTCGGCTCGGTCGGGAAGAGTGGATTGTCTACCAGCGACAGGCAAACGGCGGCACACGCCCGCGGACCAGGTCAATGGGAACTTGCGTTCCGCTTTGCTCGCTAGCGAACAGACTGATGTGCGCTGGACGCCCACTATGGGACCCGCTGCAAGGTTTTACTCACCCTTCGGTGCGTTGCCGCAGCGCTTAGGAGTCCTTATGAAAACATTCAGTTCAAGCCGTACGCATTCCCTCCGGATGGTGGCGATTTGCGCGGCCTTGGTGGGCCTGGTTCCTGTTGCCCATGCGGCAACTGCTTCGGGGGCGATGTCGGTCTCGGCATCGGTCACCGGATCGTGCGTGGTGGGCGCGTCTACCTTGGCTTTTCCTAGCGTGACCAGCGCCGTTATTTCGGCGGGCAACGTGGACGCCGTGGGCAACATCTCGGTCAACTGCACTGCGGGTTCAGCCTACACCGTGCTGCTCAATACGGGCAGCAGTGCCGGCAGCACCTTGGCCAACCGCAAGATGAGCGCGGGCAACAACCAGTGGCTTGGCTATTCGATTTACACCACAGCGGCGCGGACCACGGTGTGGGGTGATGGCACGTCAGGGTCCGGCACCATGGTGGGTGTAGGCACCGGGTTGAGCCAGTCGATCTTCGCCTACGGTCGCATTTTCCAGGGCCAGATTGCGACCGCCGCCAACTATGCGGATGTGGTGAATGTCACCGTTCAGTACTAAGTGCTGCATTCGCAGCACCGTGCTGGCCTGCTGCATCGCAAGTGCAGCAGGCGCAGCCTGGGCCGGATCCATCGAGGTCTCGCCGGTGCGCGTAAACCTCTCTGCGCAGGTTCGCGTGGCGGTGTTGCGGGTCTACAACCGTGGCGACGAGGAGGCTCTGGTGCAGGTGAGTGCCTATCCGTGGATGGCCACCGATCCGCCCGATGGGTTGGAGCCGACCGACCAGTTGCTGCTGACGCCCACCACCTTTCGCCTCGCTCCCGAGGCGGCCCAAATCGTGCGCGTCGGGTTGCGGGCGGATGCTCCGGCAGGGGTTGAGGAAGCCTACCGGTTGGTGATTGAAGAGGTGCCACTTGCGCAAACGCAAGACAGCACGCGCATGCGGCTGGTGGTGCGCCACGACTTACCGGTGTTTGTGGCCGCGCAAGCGGTGGCACGTGACCAGCTTGGCTTTGCGGTGGATTGCCAGCCCCAAGGCGCCTCATTGCGCTTGCGCAACCTGGGCAACCGCCACCTCAAGGTGTTGCGCATGCGCCTGACGCAATCGGCCACACAGAACACCGTGGGTGACTGGAACAAGCTGCTGTACCTGTTGCCAACCCAGGAGACTGGCTGGGATGTGACTGCGTTCGGCGCCGACGCAGCGCAGCGGCTGCACACCGCGACGGTGGATACCGAAGCGGGGACGCTGGTGGCAGATGTTGAGCTCGCATGCCCGCGCTAGCGGCCCGCAGAGGGCGCGGCTGTGGCGGTCGGTGGCACCGTGGCTGGTGTGGCTGGTAGCGTCGCTGGGGTGGACGTTGGCAGCGGCGCAGCTGCCAACCTTGGCCCAGCCATCGACGCAAGTGCTGGGCCTGGTCCTCAATGGCATTGATGTCAGCGAAGGCGAGCGATTTGTCGAGACGGCCACCGGGGGGCTGCTGGTCAACGCCACCTTGCTGCAGCGCTTGCAGCTGCGCCCCGACGCGCGGGCCATGCGCCGTGTGTACGGAGCGGCGCACTTCGACCTCTACGCCCTGCCGGGTGTGCAGGTGCTGCGCGATACCGCCAACGCCCGCATTCTGTTGGTAGCGCGCGCCGGCGCTTTCGAGTCCCAGGTAGTGGACGCGCTCGCCGCCGAGAACCTGCAGGCACCCAGTTACCCGCCGGGTGGGTTTGTTAACTACGAACTGGGCCGCACCCAAACCCCGCAGGAAGTGAGTTATGACGGCTTGCTGGGCGTGGGTGTGTTTACGGGCCCCGCGCTGATGACCCACTCGCTGGCCTTGCGCGAGGCGCACAGCGTGCGGTTGATGAGCAGCGTGCAACTCGATTCGCCCCACACGATCAAGACCTTGCGCTTAGGCGATGCGATCGCCAGTACCGGCGCGTGGGGCATTGGGGCGCTGTTTGGCGGCGTGCAATACGGTACCAACTTTGCGGTGCGGCCCGAGTTCGTCGTGCAGTCCGTTCCTAGCGTCTCGGGCGACGCGGTGCTGCCTTCGACCGTTGATGTGTATGTGGACAACGTGCTGCGCTCGCGCCAAAACGTGGAGGCAGGTCCATTTGTCATCAACAACTTGCCGCTGGTCAACGGCAAGGGAGAAATTCGCATGGTCGTGCGCGATGTGCTGGGCCGGGAGCAGGTGGTGACCCAGCCCTTTCTTGCCAGCGCAACCTTGCTGCGGCCTGGCCTGCTGCAAGAGTCGTACGAGCTCGGTGCCTTGCGCCGCAACTTCGGTACACAAAGCGATGATTACGGCAACGCCTTTGCCAGCATGACCCTGCGCCGCGGCATGCGCCCCCAATGGACCGCCGAGCTGCGCGCCGAATTGCAGCGCGATGCGCGCACCGTGGGTCTCTCGCATGCCTTGCTGTTTCCGGCGTGGAGCAGTGTGGTGGAGGCCACCATGGTTGCCAGCAGCGCACACGAACTGGGCGGCGCCTACGGATTGCTGTACAGCTTTACCGGCAACCGTGTTTCGCTGGGTGGGCGCGTCGCGGGCAGCACGCAGAGCTTTCGCCAAGTGGGTGGGGATCCACGGAATGCGTCCAGCCACCAGTGGACTTTGCAGGCGGCGCTGCCCGTGGGCGCTGGCACGTTCATCACCAACTACCTCAGCCGCGCAAGCCACGACCCTGCGCAGAGCGATCTGAAGGTGTTGCAGATGAATTACGCGTGGCGCTTGCATTCGCGGGTGACGGCGCAGGTGTCCTTGCTCTCTACCAATGTGCTCGCTGGTGTGTCGGTGCTGGCAGGCTTGAATGTTGCGTGGGACTCTAAGCACATCTCCACGCTTGGCGCCCAGCAGGCACCACAGTCTTCCACGTTGTACGCGGATTACGCGCGAATCGCACCGGGCACCGACGGGCTGGACTACCGACTGGCCGTGGCGCAGGCGGGTGGCGAGGGGACCCAACAAATCGACCTGTCGAGTAAGCACTTGCAAGGCCGCTGGAGCGCCCAGGTGTTCAACCAGGCCGCGGGCGTGAGCACACGCCTGGGTGCCACCGGCGGCGTGGCGGTATTGGGCGGTCAGGCGTACCTGACCCGCGGCCTGCCCCAAAGCTTTGCCATCGTGCATGTGGGTGAGCCCGATGTGCCGGTGTATCTGGAAGGCCAGTTGGCCGCACGCACCGGTGCTGACGGCAGCGCGCTGGTCGGCAACTTGCGCGCCTACCAAGACAATTTGCTGAGCATTGACGCCCTCACCATCCCGATGGACCACCTCCTCACTGCCACCACTCTGACCGTGCGGCCCCGGTGGCTGGGTGGGGTACGCGCCGACTTTGGTGTGGCGCAGGTTATCGGTGGCACGGTCAGCGTGCAGTACCCCGACGGCACCGTTCCACCAGCCTGGGCCGAAGTGCAAGTGCTGGGCTTGGCACAGCGTTTTGTCATGGGTGCGCGTGGCGAGGTGTATGTGGAGTTCCCCAAGCCGGGCAGATACCGCATGCGTGTGTCACCCCAAGGGCTTGCAGCCTGCCAGTTCGAACTGTTGGTGGACCACGCCGCACCGATACCCGACCAAACCATCTGCCTGCCCCCGTAAACCACCGCACGGCACCTCGCCGTGCCGGGCGTGGCTGTGCCGCGGCCCATGCAGCCCCGGGCTGTTGTGTACGCCAGCGCACCGCCAGACACTGGGCAACTGCGTAAGGTCGCATGGGTGCTGGAACACCAGACCGCAACCAACCCAAGGCCCCACCATGTTGACCTACAACACCCGACGCAGCTTTAACAAAATCATGTTCGTCACCGCCACCGCATTTGCGGTGGGCAGCGTCGGCTTACCTGCGCAGGCCGCTGCCGCCGAGGACCTCAGCGCTGACGCACAACAGGCACTCAAGACGCTTTACGTCACCCACCCAGAGGCGCAGCGCTTAGCCCAAGGGGCACGCGCGGTGCTGGTGTTTCCAAAAATCATCAAGGCCGGTTTGGTGTTCGGTGGCAGCTACGGGGAGGGCGTGATGCTGCGCAAGGGCAAGCCCACTGGGTACTACAACTCGGTCTCGGCTTCTTGGGGCTGGCAGGCCGGAGCGGAGTCTTACGGCTATGTGGTCTTTTTGATGAACGACAAAGCGGTGGACTACCTCGAAAGCAGCAAAGGCTGGGAATTTGGCGTCGGCCCCAATGTGGTGGTGGTAAACGACGGGTTGGCAAAAAACATCTCTACCTCCACCCTCCAGGACGATGCCTATGCCTACATCTTTGACCAACA
This sequence comes from Rhodoferax sp., assembly GCA_044346035.1. Taxonomy (GTDB): domain Bacteria; phylum Pseudomonadota; class Gammaproteobacteria; order Burkholderiales; family Burkholderiaceae_C; genus Allorhodoferax. The sequence continues at coordinate 11,346 of JBIIZY010000028.1, forward strand.
AGGCCTGATGGCCAGCTTCAGCATCGAGGGCACCAAGATCTCGCCCATCAACAAGCGTTAGGTCCCCGGCCACGCCACACCCATTGATTGGAACTCCCATGCGCCGCACAGAAACCGTGGCAGTGCCACGCCGTGTTTCCTGCCGTCTTGTTTTGCGCCTTCATGGCCTGCGTTTTGTTGTACCCAGCCTGCTGGCGTCGGCGCTGGCGGTGGGCTGCGCTGCCAGCCCGCCGCCAGTGGACAAGCTGGCGTCGGCCCGTGGCGCTATTGCACGCGCCTCCCAGGCCGGTGGTGACACCCACGCCCCGGCGGAAATGCTGTCGGCACGCAGTGGCCTGGACCGCGCCCAGGCGGCGCTGCAAAAGGGCGAGATGGGTATCGCGCGCAGTCAGACTGAGCAGGCAGTGGTCGATGCACAACTGGCCGAGGCCAAGGTGCGCAGCACCAAGGCGCAAGCCGCCGCGGCCGCGCTGCGCGACGCCGACGGTGCCGAGCAGCTGGCGCGCCTGGCTTGGCAACAGTCTGAGCAAGCCAAGCGCGAGGCCAACCTTGCCAACCTGAGCGCGGCCACTGCGCAGATGCAGACTGACACCGCACGCGCGCGCGCCGCAGAGCTGGAGCAGCGGCTGGCGGCATTGGATGCCAAGCGCACCGAACGTGGCATGGTGGTCACCATCGGGGACATCCTGTTTGACACTGCCAGCGCTGGCTTGAAAAGCAGCATGGGCAACAGCGTGGAGCGTCTGGGCGAGTTCTTGCTCGCGTACCCGACGCGCACTGCCTCTGTGGAAGGCTACACCGACAGCGTGGGAAGCACCCAAAGCAACCAAGAGCTGTCAGAGCGCCGCGCCGCCGCGGTGCGGACAGCGCTGTTGCGCATGGGTGTGCAGGGTGGACGGCTTGCGGTGGTGGGCTACGGCGAGACCTACCCGGCTGCAAGCAACCGCAATGCCGAAGGCCGCATGGCAAACCGCCGGGTGGAAGTGGTCTTGTCCGACGAAGCTGGCCAGATTCCGCAGCGTTGACCGGTGCAGCAGGTACTCCAGCGGGCCCCACGCAACGAAGTCCACAGCCGCTACCGCCACCAGCGCCCAGCGTTGCGGTGGCGGCGCAAGCCACAACACGGCCGGCCTGCCCTAGGCCAGCAGGCCTGCATACAGCTAGAAGTCCGCCAGGTAGCTGGCTCGGCCGGGTTGGATTGCAAAAATCGCATGGAGTCCTTCGTAGTAGTGCCGCCATGGTGGGGTGCCCGCGTTGGCGGGTCTGTACGCCTGCGTACGTCACCTTAGCGGCAAGGGCGGCGCGCGCGCAGGAAAAGCGGTTATGTTCGGTATCGAACATACAAAGCGGGCCGCGTTTTGTAAGCTGCAAAAAACTGTTCCACCTTTGGGCTGCTCACACCATGACCTTGCCGCTTGCGATGATGAAAAACCATTTGCTGGCAGCGCTGCCAGAGGCGGAGGCGGGGCGCTGGCAAGAGGGACTCAAGCCGGTACAGCTCGACTTGGGGATGGTGATCTACGAGTCGGGCCGGCAGCAGCAGTTTGTGTACTTTCCGACCACGTCCATCGTGTCGCTGCTGTATGTGTTGGAGGATGGCTCCTCGGCCGAGATTGCGGTGGTGGGCAAGGAGGGCGTGGTGGGCGTGTCCATCTTCATGGGTGGTGGATCCACCCCCAGCCGGGCGGTGGTGCAAAGTGCGGGCCAAGGCTACCGCCTAAGCGCGCACCTCATGAAAGAGGAGTTCGAGCGCGCCGGGCCGGTGTTGCATTTGCTGCTGCGCTACACCCAGGCCTTGATCACGCAGATGGCGCAAACCGCTGTCTGCAACCGCCACCATTCGCTAGACCAGCAGTTATGCAGGTGGCTGCTGCTCAGCCTGGATCGGCTGGAGGACAGCGAGCTGATGATGACGCAGGAACTCATTGCCAACATGCTGGGGGTGCGCCGCGAAGGCGTCACCGAGGCGGCCATCAAGTTGCAGCGCGCCGGGCTGATTCGCTACGCACGCGGCCACATCACCGTACTGGATCGTCCCGGCCTGGAGCATCGCGCGTGCGAGTGCTACGACGTGGTGCGCAAGGAATACCAAAGGCTTCTGCCAGACATCAAGGCGGTTTGAGCGCCGCATGGGCGGCTGGGGCCAAAGCGGTACGAGTGACTGCGGTATCTGAACCGACATCGCAGCCCTATGTGGGATGGCAGACGGTCACATCTGCAACGGTTGCCGATGATGCAGTTCCCAGCCCACCGAGCCCACGCTTTGGCACACCACTTCAACTCCCTGATCACCACCTTACCCGCGCGCGAGCGCTTGCTGTTGGCACACAGTGCCACGGCCCAGCCGCTGACCCTGCATCCGGTGGCCGGTGGGCCTGCAAGCCAACTGAGCAGCGTTCTCTTCCCCTTGAGTGGCTTTGTCTCGCTGGTGGTCAAGCTCAACGACGCGCCCGGCCTGGAAGTTGGCATGGTGGGCAACGAAGGCATGGTGGGCGTGGCGCTGGCGCTGGGGGGCAAGTCCGTGCCCTGGCACATCGTGGTCCAGGGCGAGGGCGATGCAATGGGTTACTCCGCACGTTTGTTTGGCCAGTTGTTGCCGCAGTGCCCCACCTTGCGCCAGCGCGTGCACCGCTATGCCAACGTGCTGCTGGCACAAACCGCCACGCTGTGCGCCTGCAACCGGTTTCACTCTGTGCAGCAGCGGCTGGCGCGTTGGCTGCTCATGACCCAAGACCGCGCGCACAGCGCCCACTTTTTGATGACGCAAGAGTTCTTGGCTTACATGCTGGGAGTTCGACGTGTCAGCGTCACCCAGGCTGCAAGCCACTTGCAGCGTGCTTCACTGATTCGCTACCACCGCGGCGACATTGAGATACTGGACCGCCTGGGGCTGGAGCGGGCCGCATGCAGTTGCTACCAAAAGTCGCAAGACGCGTATGCAGACGCGTTTGGTGGCCTTACGGCGACTTAGGTTTTGCCAGCACCGCGTAGGCCGCCAGCAGGGCCTGCGCCACCCATGGCCGGGAGAGCAGCCGCCAAGGCCGGGTTTGCACCAAGACTGCGCCCAGCACCGCGCAGCCCAACACCAGCGCCACAGGGTGGCGTCGGGCGGTGGGGGCGAGTTCGGTATCGCCAATCTGCTTGACCAAGGCCAGCACCGTGTTGGCCGCCTGCATCGGCGCTTGCGCTTCACTGTGTGACTGCGCGCGCAGCGCCGTGTACATGGCAATGCGCGAGGCGGCAACCTGTTCCGCTGGCGTCATGGCAAAGCGACTGCCGGGCGCAGCAAGGCCAGGTCGGTGGCGAGTTGCTCGTTCCATGCACCAAACGGATCGTTTTGCGCAGGCCGCATGCACAGGCCCAAGCACACCATGCCCAGTAGCACCGAGACCATAGGTACGCCGCTGGCCAGCCACAGCGATGGTTGCAGCCCCGGGTCGAGCACCAGGTACAACATCACCAGCATGCCTGCATGCACTGCGGCCACGACAAAGCAGGCAAAGGCCAGCACCAGCCATACCAGCTTGCGCTGGTACAGCAGGGCTTGTTGACCCAAGGCCTCCTTGGCCAGCGCAAAGTAGCTTTGGGCGTGGGTGGCTAGCAGTTCGGGGTGTTGGGTGACAAGCCCAAGCAGAGCACTTTGCATGGTGTAGCTCCTGGTGTGGGATGTGGGTTAGCGCCGGCGTGACAGCAGCGCCACGAGGGCCATTGCGCCTGCACCCAGCGCCAGCGCCATTAGCACCGACTTGACGGGCTCGCGCCGGATGTAGTCCAACCCCACTGTCTTGGCGTACTGGCTGCGCTGCTGCAGGTTGTGGGTGCTTTCCAGCACGGCGTCGATGCCGCGCTGCAATAGCGCTTCGGCCTGGTCGGCCGCCTCGTGGGGGCGGGGCATGGGGGTGTGGGCCAGTGGGTCGGCCAGGGTGTTGTGCACAGTGGGCATGGCTATTTACCGCCTATTTCTTCTTGATTTCGTTGCCGATCGCACCGCCCACCACCGCACCGCCTACGGTGCCGATGGGGCTGCCTCCGCTGAGCACCGAGCCCGTCACGGCCCCAATGCCCGCGCCGATGGCGGTGTTCTTTTCGCCCTCAGACATGTTGGCGCAAGCGCTCAACAGCAAGAGCGAGGTGGCTGCCATAGGCAGGAAAACGTAGCGCGCAAGGTTTTTCATGGTGGTTTCCTTTGGTTGTTTTGTTACAGGCACTGGGTCATTGCACGCCCACCACGTCCACGTCCACACGGCGGTCGGGTGCCAGGCAGGCAACCAGCGCCTTGGTGGCCTTGGTACCCACGCAATCCCCCGGCATGGTCACGGGATCGCCCTTGCCCTTGCCGCTGGCGTTGATGGCCATACCGGCCATCTCGGGCGCGCCTTCTAGGTAGCTCTTGACGGCATTGGCGCGGTCTTCAGACAACTTTTGGTTAAAGGCCTCGGAGCCCAGGCGATCGGTGTTGCCTTCGACGGTGACGGTGCTGAAGGTGATTGCGCGCGCGTCTTTCACAAACGCGTCAAGCTCGCCCTTACCGGACGCACTGAGGTCGGGCTTGCCAAAGCCAAAGTGGGAATCCGCCGACAGTTGCACCCGGCGTTTGGCCGGTGCAATCGGTGCCGACAAGGGTTGGACCACCGCCGCTGGTGGTGGCGCCACCGCGCTTGCTACCGGGGCAACCGGTGCAATCGGCGCTGGCGCGGCAGCTGCCACGGGCGCGGGTGCCAGGTAGGCTGCAGGGGTGCTGCGCACGCGCGAAGCGCGGCCCAACGGGAAGACCAGGGACAAGGAGAACATGTTGACGTCGCCGTGGTTGTCCAGCCCGTCATTGATCCGGTAGCGCTCGGCCTCGCCCCGGATCTGTAGGCCCGGGCTGACGTCGTACTGCAGCCCGATGCCCAGCTTCCAGTTGGTGTCGCTCCTGTTGGCGCTGGTCACCAGAGGCGACAGGGCGCCGCTGCCGGCGAAGCTGCTGTCAGTGCTGGCGTACTGCGCACCGACGCGGCCAATCAGTGACCACTTGTCACTCATGGGCGCGGTGCCTATCAGGTCGACGTTGACACCTTCGACCTCGTACTGCCCGCTCAACGCACCACCGGGGGCGGTGGCGGAGTAGCCAAATTTGCCAAGGTTGAAGTACCCGGCCTCCAGCGCAAACATGCGGCTGAACTGGTAGCCGCCAAACACCTTGTAAGGGGCGCCCTGTTGGTCTTGGCTGGTGAGGTTGGTGCCGCTGTTGGAGCCGGTGGCGCTGCGGGTGGTGGCGCCCTCGTCGAGTTGGGATTGGGATTGCCCCACGCCCAAGCCAAGGTAGTAGTAGTTCGGGTCGGGCTGCGCTTGGGCCGATGCGCCGGCGCAAACGGACAGCGTGGCCAAGCAGGCAAGACGCAGGGATGGAGTGGTTTTCATGGATGCCTTTCGGATGGTTGTGAATGCGTAGGTGACGGGCCATTTTTGGGCGCTTGCCAGGTCGGGGTCTGTGCGCAATCGCACACCGCAGGCAGGCCATCGCATGTGTTGGCAAGCGCACAGATGCTGGCGTTGGTGGCCCCTATGCTGGGCCGGCACACCGCACCACAACACAAGGAAACTTCTATGTCCCACCGCGACGACTACACCGAAAAGATGAAGCAAGAGCTCGACACCATGCGCGCCAACCTGGACGTGCTGGAAGCGCGGGCACATGAGTACAAAGAGGATGCGCGCCACCTCTACCAAGAGAACGCCGAGAAGCTGCGCCACGAGTTCACGCTGGCCAGCACCAAGTTTGAAGAACTCAAGGCTGCGGGGGTGGAAACCTGGGACACCATGGTCGGCGAAATGGACCGCCTGCGCGACGTGTTTGGCAACTCGTACCGCTACTTCAAGTCCCAAGCCAAGTGGTCCGATCCGGCGAAGAAGTAACAACGGCGGTTCGATTGAAGCGGCAACCCAACACCGTGCCCGCGCTGCTGCTGGCGGCGGTCACGCTGGCGCTGTGCTGGGTGTTGTTGCCGTTCTACGGCGCGATTTTGTGGGCCGTCATCATCGCCATGCTGTTTGCGCCGGTCTACCGTATGTTGCAAACGCGCTTGGGCCTGCAGCGCGATGCCGCCGCCGCACTGGTCATCGTGCTGGTGTTGGTGCTGGTGGTCTTGCCGCTGGTCGCCATTGCCGCATCACTCGCGCGCGAGGCTGCAGTGTTGTATGCGCTGATCGAGACCGGTACATGGAACCCGGTGCGCTCGATGCGTACCGGGTTCGAGGCTTTGCCCACTTGGAGTACCTCGCTCCTGCAGCGCCTGGGGTTGGCCGACTTTGATGCCGTGCAGCAGCAGCTCACAGCAGCCTTGGTGCGCGCCGCCCGCTGGATGGCCACGCAGGCATTGGGGTTTGGGATGGACACCTTCACCTTGCTCGCCAGCGTGGGCGTCACGCTGTACCTTGCATTTTTTCTGGTGCGCGATGGCAGCGATCTGGTGCCGCTGCTGGAGCGCGCGCTGCCGTTGGCGCCGCGCTACCAGAAAGAGTTGCTCACCAAGTTCATGGCAGTGGTGGGTGCCACCGTTAAAGGCAGCCTGTTGGTAGCCGCCATCCAAGGCGCGTTGGGCGGCCTGGCCTTTTGGCTGTTTGGGGTGCGCGGCGCGCTCTTGTGGGCCGTGGTGATGGCGCTGGCATCCCTGCTCCCGGTGGTGGGCGCGGCCTTGGTGTGGTTCCCGGTGGCGCTGTATTTCCTGGCTACCGGCAGAACCTGGCAGGGGCTGGCCATTGTGGTGTGGGGGGTGCTGGTCATCGGCTTGGTGGACAACTTGCTGCGTCCGATTCTGGTCGGACGCCAAGCCCGCATTCCCGACTATGTGGTGATGGTTGCAACGTTGGGCGGCATGGCCGTGTTTGGTGCCAACGGCTTTGTTATCGGACCCACCATTGCGGCCATGTTCATTGCGGTGTGGCATTTGTCCATCGCATCAAAGAGCAGCCCCGAATGTTGATGCGCTGCCGGAGTCCACAATGACCGCACTGGCGCTGCTGCTCACCATCGTGTCGGCCTTGCTGGTGCAGGTGGTCTCAGGTGCGACGCTGTGGATATTGCGCAAGCGCAAGGACGACTTTGCCCTGCGCGCAGCGCCCAGTGCGGTCGACCCCTCGGCACTGTCGGTGGCCGCCTGGTCGGGGTGGCGCGACTTTCGAGTCACCGCGCGCACCTACGAAGATGCCGAGCACAGCCAGTGTTCCTTGTACCTTGCGCCGGTCGACGGCCAGGCGCTCGCAGATTTTCAGCCGGGTCAGTACGTGGTGCTGTTGCTTGAAGTGGAGCCGGTGTCGGCACAGAGTTCCAGCGGCGCGGTGCCCATCACACGCTGCTACTCGCTTTCTGAGCGCCCGCACCCATCGGGCTTGCGAATCACGGTCAAGCGCGCTTTGGCACCGCTTGGAGCCCTCGCCCTGCCTGCGGGCTTGGCGTCGGGCTACTTGCTTGACATGGTGCAGGTAGGCAGTGTGCTCAAGGCACGCGCACCAGCGGGCCAGTTCGTGCTGGATGCAGATGCCAGCGTGCCTGCGGTTTTTGTTGCTGGCGGCATTGGCATCACACCGCTGATGAGCATGCTGCAGTGGTGTCTGGTCGAGCAAGCTGGCAGGGCGCTGTACCTGTACTACGGCGTTCGCAGCAGCGCCGACCATGCTTTCAAAACCACCCTGGAAACGCTTGCAGCATCCCACCCCGCATTGACTCTGATGGTGGTGTACAGCGCCGCTGGCTCGCCCGATGTGCAAGGCCGTGACTACCACCACACTGGTTTCATCGATGTGGCCTTGCTGCGCAGTACGCTGCCGCTGGAGCGGCACCAGTGGTACCTGTGTGGCCCTCCGCCTATGCTGGCCAGTCTGGTGCCGGCACTTCGCGCATGGGTGGACGATCCGCGCGACATTCACCTGGAGGCCTTCGGACCGGGCTCGGCACCAGCCGGTCCATCCACGCGGTCCGCACCACCGTCGGCGGCATGGGAGGTGCGTCTGGCCCGTTCAGGCCGTACCCTCGTGTGGGACGGGCGGGACACCAACCTGCTCGAATTTGCCGAGCGCAACGGCGTGCCCCTGGAGTCGGGCTGCCGCGCCGGCAGCTGTGGTGCCTGCCAGACGCGGCTGATTGCGGGCAGTGTCCGCTACCCCGCTCCGCCCCAGTACACCATTCCCGCGGGCTACTGCCTGCCCTGTATCGGCACACCCACCTCGGCGCTGTTGCTGGACGCGTGAGTCACACACCATGGTCACTATAAAAGCCCACCTGTTCAGCCGCGAAGTGCTGCCGTTCTACCTCTCGTTGCTGGCGCTCGCAGTGGCCGCGCTACTGTGTGATGCGGCGCTGCACCTGCTCGGTGCAGTGTGGGTGGGGCGCTGGCTGGGCATTCCAGGGGTGGTGCTGATCGTGTTGTCTTTGGTGTACTCGGCGCGCAAGCGCAAACGCATTGCATGGGGAAAGCCTGCGACGCTGCTGCGCTGGCATGCGTACCTGGCCTGGGCCGGCTCGCTTTTTGTATTGGTGCATGCGGGTATTCACTTCAATGCGATTCTGGGCTGGCTGGCGGTGTGGGCCATGCTGGTCAACGTGGCCAGTGGCTTGACCGGCAAGTTTCTGCTGGAGCGCGCCAGACGCCGTTTGGAGGTCGCCCGCGCGCAGCTGCGCGCGCACGGCCTGACGCCACAACAACTTGCTGAGCGCACTTACTGGGACAGTCTCACGTTTGATGCGGTCACGCAGTGGCGTTCGGTGCACTTTCCCATCACGCTGGCGTTTGCGGTGTTGGCCGTGGGACACATCGTTGCCGTCATGCTGTTTTGGAGCTGGCGATGAAGGGCCGTTGGCTTTGGCTTGTCATCGTCGCCAACTTGCTGGTGATTGGTGGGCTGGTGTTTGCTTACCCGCACCTGATGCTCGCGCCAGGCCCACTCAGCGCAGGCCATGCCCAGCTCAGCACCGATTGCTTTGCCTGCCATGCGCCCTTGCAAGGTGCCAGCGAAGCCCGTTGCGTGGCGTGCCACGCGGTGGCGGACATTGGGGTGCGCACCAGCGCTGGCGTGGCTATCCAACCGGTGCCTGCCGCGAATGCAAGCGCAACCAAGGTCGCCTTCCACCAGCAGCTGATTCAGAGCGAGTGCACCGCATGCCACAGCGAGCATGCCAACCCCCGCCTTGCCCCGCGCAGCACCAAACCGTTTTCACACGCGCTCTTGCGAGCGCCAACGCGTGAGGCCTGCGCGTCGTGCCATGCGGCCCCTAAGCTGCCCACGCACCACCACTTTGGCCCGCAGTGCGCGCAGTGCCACACCACCACGGCATGGCAGCCCACGACGTTTGACCATGCAAAGTACTTCCCCCTAGAGGGCGAACACCGTGCGCCCTGCGCGACGTGCCACACCGGCAACATCTACCGTAGCTACACCTGCTTTGGCTGCCACGAACATACGCCCGCCAAAGTGCGCAAAGACCACGAGGGCGAGGTCAGCGGCAATCTGGACAACTGTGTTGAATGCCACCGTGGGGGTGACAGCGAGGGCGAAGGGCGGGGTGAAGGCCGCAGTGAAGGCAACCGTAACGAGCGTGACTGAGCATGACTGAGCGCGTCCGAGCGTGACTCTGATCCTGGCTGCGCGGCGTGTGCAGCCACAGCCGTGCGTCAAACGCCAAGGCCGACCGTGGTGCCGCTGTCACCTTGCAGCATCGCTTCGATGTGCTGCAAAGATCCAATATGGCAGGGCTTGCCGGTGCGCCGCACAAAGTCGCATGCTGCCAGCACCTTGGGCGCCATGGAGCCTGCAGCGAAGCGGTGCTGTGCCAGGTGCTCGGGCGTGACCCGGCCCAAGGCGGTCTGGTTGGGCTGGCCCCAGTGCAGGTAAACCGCGTCCACGTCGGTGGCAATCAGAAGCACATCGGCGTGCAGCAGGCGCGCCAGCAAGGCCGCACTCATGTCCTTGTCAATCACCGCTTCCACACCCGCCAGCTGCGCCA
>JBIIZY010000176.1:0-6137 GCA_044346035.1 Rhodoferax sp.
GAAGACGCCAAGCAAACCGGCGCCATGATGCTGTTTGGCGAAAAGTACGGCGACATCGTGCGCGTGCTCGACATTGGCAGCACCACCGAGTTGTGCGGCGGCACCCACGTGGCGCGCACTGGCGACATTGGCTTTTTCAGCATCACAGCCGAGGGCGGCGTGGCAGCGGGCGTGCGCCGGGTCGAAGCCGTTACCGGCACCGCTGCGCTGCACTATGTGCAGGGGCTGGAGGCCACCTTGGGTGGTGTGGCTGGCACTTTGCGGGTGACCTCGAGTGAGGTGCCTGCGCGGGTGGAGGCCATGCTGGCCCAGGTGCGTGACCTAGAGAAGGAACTCGCCGCCGTCAAAGGCAAATTGGCCTCGGCCCAGGGCGACGAGCTCTTCGGTCAGGCGGTGGTGGTGGCCGGGGTGCAGGTGCTGGCCTCGCAGCTAGAAGGTGCGGACGCCAAAACCCTGCGCGACACCCTGGACAAACTCAAAGACAAGCTCAAAACCGCGGTCATCGTGCTGGGCACGGTGGACGGCGACAAGGTGCAGATCGCAGCAGGCGTCACCGCCGACACGCTGGGCAAAGTCAAAGCCGGTGAGCTTGTGAACTACGTGGCTGGCCAAGTCGGCGGAAAGGGCGGCGGCAAAGCCGACATGGCCATGGCCGGTGGCACCCAGCCGGCCCAACTGGGTGCTGCGCTGGCGAGTGTGCAGGCTTGGGTGGCTGGCAAGTTGTGATGCCTTGGGGTGCAGGCGGCGCTACCGCGCTACGCGCCGCATAGACCGCGCAGAAAGCTACCAATCTGACGCGATTTTCTATCGCGTCAGATTTTTTTGTCTCAATAGGGCTTGCGCGCCACTTAAACTGACGCAATAATCCGGCTCCCAACGCCCGGAGCGAAACCATGCCCAAACTCACCCCGCGCGACGAACTGGAACGGCTGGTCCATCTGATTGGAGAACACCCAGACGGCATCGGTGTCGCGTCCCTTGCGCAGCGGCTCGACGACAAGCTCTTGCGCCGCACCTTGCAGCGGCGTCTGGCTTTGCTGGTGGCGCAGGGCCGCATTCAGTCGGTTGGTGCGGCGCGGGCCGTGCGCTATGTGCGTCCGCCGCTGCCCGTCCAAAAGGTTCTGGCGGCCCAGGAACCTGCGCGCTACAACGTGCCAGTTGGCGCCGAGCTGTATGTGCCAGTGTCGCCGCAAGGCGCAGAGATCAAGGCCCATGTGCGCCAGCCGCGCGCACTGCGCACGCCGGTGGGATACAGGCTGGAGTTTTTGGAGCAGTACCACCCCAACCACACTGCGTACCTGCCACTGCCGCTGCGAGACCAGCTGCATGCGCTGGGCCGATCGCGCTCGGAGCAGCAGCCCGCGGGCACCTTTGCCCGCGACATTCTCAACCGCTTGTTGATCGACCTGTCCTGGGCCTCATCGCAGCTGGAGGGCAACACCTACAGCCGCCAAGACACCGCGCGTCTGATTGAGTTTGGTGAGGCTGCCGACGGCAAGGGCGCACTGGAAACCCAGATGATCCTGAACCACAAGCAGGCCATCGAGTACCTGGTGCTCGACCCAACGGGTGCCCGCTTGACGCCAGACACCATCATTGCGCTGCACGCTTTTTTGTCCGACGGCTTGATGGCCGATCCCCAAGCAGTGGGCCGCATCCGCCGCCGCGCAGTCGAAATCGGTGGCAGCGTGTACCTGCCCGTGGCGCTGCCCCAGCGCTTGGAGGAGTTGTTTGGCATCGTCGTACAGACCGCCGCAGAAATACACGACCCGTTTGAGCAAGCGTTTTTTCTGATGGTGCATTTGCCTTATCTGCAACCTTTTGAGGACGTGAACAAGCGTGTCTCTCGGTTGGCTGCCAACATCCCCTTTATTCGCCACAACCTGTGCCCACTGTCATTTATTGACGTGCCACAGCAAGCCTATGTAGACGCCATGATCGGCGTCTACGAACTCAACCGCGTGGAGTTATTGCGCGATGTTTTTGTGTGGGCCTACGAGCGATCGTGCCAGCAGTATGTGGCGGTCCAGCACCACCTGGTGCCGCCAGACATCTTCCGGCTACGCTACCGTCAAGCCCTGACCGAGGTGGTCGCCGCCATCGTCAAAAAGAACCAACCCGCAAGCCGCGATGTGGTGATGGCCAATATGCCTGCCGCGGTGACAGCGCCAGACCGGGCACACTTTGTCGAATTGGTTTTGCAAGAGTTTGTCGCGCTGCATCCTGGCAATGCGGTGCGCTTTGGAATCAGGCCGATGGAGTTGGAGGCTTGGCGGGGGGGGCGTGGTTAGGCGTTACGAAGGCGCACACGGTGCCGGAGCGCGTAATGAGGGCGGTCGTCGCTGAGGATAATGGGCCCACAATTTTTTTCCTTTGGGAGTTGCAACATGCGCCAAGTTCTTATCGTTGTCATGTCTGTTGTCGCCCTGGCTTTATCGGGCTGCGGATACAACACCTTCCAGAGCACGGACGAGCAAGTGAAGGCGAGTTGGGCAGAGGTACTCAACCAGTACCAGCGGCGCGCGGACCTGGTTCCCAACCTGGTAAGTACCGTCAAGGGAGAAGCCAATTTTGAACAGAACACGCTGGTCCAGGTCGTTGAGGCACGCTCCAAGGCCACCTCCATCCAAGCTACACCAGAGCTGATCAACGACCCGGCGGCTTTTCAACAATTTCAGCAGGCGCAAGGCCAATTGACCGGCGCCTTGTCCCGTCTGCTGGTGGTGTCAGAGAACTATCCCAATCTCAAAGCGAACCAAGCATTTCGCGATTTGCAGGCCCAGTTGGAGGGAACAGAAAACCGTATCACGGTCGCACGCAACCGGTACATCAAGTCGGTGCAGGAATACAACGTGACGGTGCGTTCCTTTCCGTCTAACCTCACCGCCATGGTGTTGGGCTACAAGGAAAAGGCCAACTTCACTGTGGAGAACGAGAAAGAAATTTCCAGACCGCCGTCAGTGAGTTTTGACGCTCCAGCGGCTGCACCGCAGGGCACTGCGTCGGGAGTTGCAAAGTGATTTTCAATGGGGCGTTAGGCCGTAGGTGTAGCGCTGTTTTGCTTTCCTTCGCAGTGCTTTCAGGGCTTGCACTTGGCAGCGCGCATTCACAGGTGCCAGTACCTGCGCTGGTGGGCCATGTCACGGACCAGACCGGGACGCTCACACAAGAGCAGAGGTCCACGCTTGAGAAGACTTTGAGCGCCTTTGAGGCGCGCAAGGGAATGCAGCTGGCAATCCTGCTGGTTCCCACAACCGCCCCAGAGGCGATTGAGCAATACGCGCTGCGTGTGGCCGAGCAATGGAAGCTGGGTCGAAAGAAGGTAGACGACGGCGTCATTGTGCTGGTCGCAAAAGACGACCGCACCGTGCGCATAGAGGTCGGCTACGGCTTGGAAGGCGCACTCTCGGACATCGTGAGCAAACGCATCATCAGCGAGACCATCGTGCCGCGGTTCCAACAAGGCGACTTTTACGCGGGGTTGCAATCGGGCACCGATCAGATCATGGGGGTCATAGACGGCGAGCCTTTGCCCGCAGTTCAAGGCAACGCCAAAGTCGCAGACCAGGGTCTGCAGCAGTTCGTGCCGCTCTTGTTCATCGTGGCCTTGGCGCTTGGCGGCGTGCTGCGACGTGTTTTTGGGAAGCTGGGCGGCTCGCTGATCACGGGCATCGCGGTGACAGGGCTTGCGTGGTTTGTGATTGGAACCCTGCTGTATGCCGTATTGGCGGGAGTGGTTTCCATGTTGATTACCCTGGTGGGTGCGGGTACGGTGCTTCGCGGCGCCGGAGGCTTTCACGGCGCAGGCCGCGATGGATTCGGCGGCGGTGGATTCCGAGGCGGTGGGGGTGGTTTTGGTGGCGGTGGCGCATCAGGGAGGTGGTAACCATGAATTTTCAACGCATCGTGGGCCACCTGCTCTTTACGGATTGGCAGGCACGCCGGGCGTTCAGTCGTGAGTCGCTGCAAGCAATAGAAATGGCCATCGAGGCAAGTGAAAAACTGCATGACGGTCAGATTCGCTTCGCCGTAGAAGGTGCGCTGGACGGCGCCCGTTTGCTAAGAAACCAATCGCCCCACGCGCGCGCTGTTGAGGTCTTTTCTATGCTCAGAGTGTGGGATACCGAGCGCAACAACGGCGTGCTCATCTATGTCTTGCTGGCCGACCATGCTGTTGAAATCGTGGCCGACCGGGGGATTCACGCAAAGGCAGGTCAAGAAACATGGCAGGCCATCTGCCTTGCAATGCAGGCTGAGTTTTCAAAGTCAGCGTACCAGCGCGGCGCCTTGGCCGGCATCGCGGCGACCGCAGAAGCGATACGGACGCACTTTCCGCCCAGCGGAGCCTACGTTAACGAGCTCCCTGACGCCCCTGTTTTGCTGACCTGAAAGCTACCGCGGCACAGCCATGTACATGAATCAACATGGATCAACATGGGCAAAAACCGCAATCGCTCCAGATTGCCGCAGTCCTTTCCGTTTCAAGCCCGCTAGCGGTAGGACTGGTACACCGTGCTGGTTCCGTCTTTGGCGACCAGCAGCACGTCAAACGGGTCTTTGCGGCCCTTGTAAATCGCCCCGTCCATGCCGGGAGACCCGACCGGCATGCCAGGAACCGCAAGCCCAACAGCTTTTGGCTTTGCCGCCAGTAGACGCTTGATTTCGCGTGCGGGCACATGGCCTTCCAAGGCGTAGCCGCCCACACTGGCGGTGTGGCACGAGCCAAGGCGCTGCGGAATTCCAAGCCGCTGCCGCGCCTGTTCGTTACCTGAATCGTTGACCGTGACATCGAAGCCCGACTTTTCCAAATGCACAACCCAATCCTTGCAGCATCCACATGATGGGTCTTTCCAGACCTCAACTTTTGGTCGGGGCGTAGCGCCAAAACTTGCGTTTGCAGCACTGGCCAAAGCGAACAGCAGCAGGGTTCTGCGGTGCAGGGCGAATGGTTCTCTCATGGCTGACTCCTTGCGCTTGATTTAAGGTGGCGGTGGCCTTGCTGAGCATACCGGTTGGTCCGTAACCGGTGTGCCGACTGGCACAACAGGCACGGTGCGCTTGGGTGAAATTCCCATCAGTGCCACGTTGCGGTGATGGCAAGCGGGGTTGGCCCCTTACGTTGTTCCTGTGGAGTTTGAGACCGGTGGCGAACGCAGTGCTGCCCCTACATCCAACGCCGCACTTGCGCGCAGTAGCGAGCGTAGTCGTCGCCGTGTAGTTCGCGCAGGTGCTTCTCTTCCAGTCGCACCTGCACCTGAACTACCACTTCGCCTGCCGCCACCAGTGCGGCGGTCGCCGCGTTGGGCGCCACCAAGAACAAGCCCAGCAAGGCTAGGCGCACGGCGAGGAAGATGGGGTTGCGAGAAATCGCGAACAGGCCCTTGCGAACCAGTTCAGTGCGGTTTGCGCTGTCGATGCCGATGCGCCACGAAGCTCCCATTTGTGCCTGTGCAACCAGCATCCAGACCAAACACGCCAGCAGCAACGACCAGCCCAGCCATTGCAGGCCCTCAAGCTCCAGCGGGCGGATCGCACCCAGCCAGTCGGGCGCGCTCGGCACGGTTGCTAAGGCGGTGACCGTGCAGGCACAGGCCAGCATCAGCACCTTGAATGCCACCCCCACATAGCCGTATGCATCTTGCGTGCGCGGCAATACCAGTGGGTTGATGCCGGTGCGGCGGTACACCAGCACCGAGCGCAGCACAAAGGCCAATAGGAAAAATACTACGAAGTACATCAGTAGCAATGTGTAGTCGTTGGGCATGGTGGAACCAGTTGGTGCGGTGCTTAGGGCGACAGCGGTGATGAAGCCGATAGCAGGCGAGGTTGACGCTGTCGGCCCATTAGCTTGTCCTCTTCGGGTTGGGGACCGATGCCCCGCGCTGCTCCTGCAACCGCACCACCAGCCCATGTACCGCCGTATCGGCGATAGCGGGCGTGGGCGCGGTTTGCTGGGTTTGCAGCAGCCGACGCAGGGTCTCGATGTGGGGCGTGAGGGTGCCAAAAAAAAGGGCCTGGCCGCCGCTTGCGATCAGCAGGGTGGGGAAGTTGTCTACCTCCAATGGGTCCACCAAGTCGGCCTGGTCTTCGATGTCGATCCAGACGAATTGCGCATGTGCAAATTCGGTTTGCAGCTG
>JBIIZY010000177.1:0-6127 GCA_044346035.1 Rhodoferax sp.
CACCCGTTGCTCAACGACGTAAATGTGCGTCAGGCCATCAGCATGGGTATAGACAGAACCGGCATCGCCACTGCGATTCTGCGGGAACCCAAGGCCGCTGCTACGCAGCTCTTCACACCAGGGATGGCCGAATGGCATGTGCCAGGCTTGCAGCCATTGGGACGCGATCTGCCACGCGCCCGCCAGCTCTTGGCACAAGCCGGATGGAAACCGGGCGCAGACAACATGCTGTCCAAAGGCGGGCGCCCCTTCAAGCTGACACTGCGTACCTTTACCGACCGACCCGAGTTGCCGCCCATGGCAACCGCAATTCAGGCGCAGCTGCGTGAGCTTGGGATTGACCTGAACGTTTCGGTAGGCAATGCCAGTGACATTCCTGCTGGCCACCAAGATGGCTCGCTGGAGCTGGCATTGCTCGCGCGCAACTATGCGCTGGTGCCCGATCCGATTGGCACCTTGTTCCAAGATTTTGGGCCCAAAGGTGGTGACTGGGGTGCCATGGGTTGGCACAGCGCATTGGTTGCCAGCACACTCGACAGCTTGAGCACCAGCAACGATCCAGAGCGCCGTTCGCGCCTGCGGGGCGCAATGGCCACCGTGCTGCAAGCGGAACTCCCAGTCATCCCGATTGCGTGGTACCAGCACAACGCCACCCACCACAAGCGGATCGCCAACGTGGTGATCGACCCGTAGGAGCGCAGTTACCGGATTAGCCAAATCACATGGGCGAAGTAGTGCGGGCTGGGCACGGGATCGTTGGGCAGTCCGCGCGCTTACTGGGCCAGGCGGCTCTGGTGGCGGGTGCCGTTGGTGTCCTGACTTTTGTCATGACACGCGCACTGCCCGGCGACGCAGCCTACCGAATTGCCGCAGGGCGGTATGGCTACGACATGGTCAACACTGCCGCTGCTGAGGCAGTACGTAGCGAGCTGGGGCTGGACCGGCCGGCCATGGAGCAGTTGCTGTGGTGGCTTGTTGATTTGCTGCGCCTGAGGCTTGGTGAGTCCATGGTGTCAGGTGAACTGGTAGTCGATGAGATTCGCCACCAACTCGGTCACACACTGCAGCTCTCTTTATCGGCGTGGCTGATCGCCATACTGCTTGGCTTGGTATTGGGAAGCTGGGCGGCGCTGCGCGCGTCCCATTGGAGTAGTCGGTGGATTGACCCCGTATGCACCGTGTTGCGGGCCAGCCCGGCTTTTTTACTGGGGCTGGCACTGATGCTGGGATTGGGTGTGCACCTTGGGTGGCTGCCGGTTGCTGGCCATGGCGATGCGCAACACGTGGTGATTCCAGCATTGGCGTTGGCCCTAACGCTTTTGCCCGGTATGACCCAGGTGGTACGCAACCGGCTACTGCAGGTGCAAGCGAGCGAGTCGTTTGAGTTCGCCCTAACCAAAGGGATGCGGATGCCTGTGGCTTTTGTGCGCCATGCCCTGGCACCGCTCGCGCTCGGCACGCTGGCTTATGCCGGCATGCAACTGGTGCTGTTGGTGGAGGGTGTGGTGGTCATAGAAAGCTTGGTTGCGTGGCCTGGCATCGGCCACGCGCTGGTACACGCAATCATTGCCCGCGATATTCCGATGGTGCAAGGTACGGCGTTGGCGATGGGCTTGATTTTCGTGCTCCTCAATGGCTTGGTTGATGCTGCCGTTCAATGGCTCGATCCGCGCCTGCGCCGACCTGCCGGGAGCACCTCATGAAGGCGACTCCAACCGATGTCGCACCACCCGACGTTCAACGCATGCGACCGCACTCGTGGGGGCCGCTTGTCCTAGGGACGGTACTGGTTTTCGGGCTGGTCAGTGCATGGATAGGCCACGACCCGCGTGTTCAAGACCTGGGCAATAGCCTGCAGCCGCCCAACGCGCTGTACTGGCTCGGCGCGGACCACCTCGGCCGCGACCAACTGGCGCGTTTGGGGCAGGCGGTGCGGGTGTCGCTTTGGTTGGCCCTTCTGAGCGCCCTGGGCGCGGTTCTGGTGGGTACCCTGTTGGGCCTTTGGGTGGCCTGGCGACGCGGACTTGCGGATCGGCTGGTGTGCTTGTGCGCTGACGGCGTGTCAGCGATTCCCGGTCTGCTGTGGGTACTGCTGGTTGCGGCGCTTGCGCCAGGACAAAAGTGGGCCCTCTACAGCGGATTGGTGTTAACTGCTTGGGTCGAGTTTTTCCGCTTGGTGCGCAGCCAAGCCAGCGTCGCTCTGGCAAGTGACGCGGTGCAGGCAGGTCGTCTGCTGGGATTTGGTGCCTTCTATTTGCTGCGCTGGTATGTGCTGCCCCCTATGCGAACCGACTTGTTGCGCCTGGGGTGCTATGCGGTTGCCAATGCGGTGCTGGCGGTGGCTGCACTGGGTTTTGTTGGTGTAGGTCTGCGCCCACCCACCGCCGAACTCGGACTCATGATGACAGAGGCCCTGCCCTACTACCAGGAGGCACCTTGGCTGCTGGCAGCGCCGGTCGTCTTGCTGGTGTGCGTGGTGGCCGCCTTGCAATCAATCACCGCCCCATCGCAAACCCCTGGGGCAAGCGGATGACAAACACCATCTTGCAAGTTGATGATTTGCGCATACACGTATGCCCAGGTGCCGGCAACAAACGCAGCCACCTGTTGCTTGACGCATGCAGCTTTACCCTTCGCAGGGGCGAGAGGCTGACGCTGGTGGGGGAGTCAGGGGCTGGCAAATCACTGCTGGCCCAAGCCATCATGGGCACCCTGCCGCCAAGCTTGCGCGCCAGCGGCTCCATCCACATCAACGGGGTAGCAACCCATGGCCAACGCAGTGCCACCCAGGCGCTGTGGGGAAGCACGGTGATGACCCTCCCGCAGGAGCCGCTGAGCGCGCTCAGTCCATTGATGCGAGTGCGCAATCAAGTGGCAGAAGCGGCACGTTACGCAGGTGGCAAGAGCTGGCTACAGGCACGTCTATGCGCTGACGCGCAGCTGCAAGCGCTGGGCCTGGGTCACGCAGGATCGCATTGGCTGCACCAACTTTCGGGGGGTATGGCGCAGCGGGTGGGCGTCGCTTGCCTGGGCGCGGCCGGGGCATCCCTGCTCATCGCAGATGAACCCACCAAAGGGCTAGATCCTGCAGCTTGCGCACAGGTGGCTGCACTTCTTGAGGCCCTCCAAAGCGATCGACAAACGCTGTTGACAATTACCCACGACCTGGAACTGGCGGCACGGCTGGGCGGCAACCTGGCCGTGATGCGTGCAGGTTGCATCGTCGAGTACGGCACCACACAACAAGTTCTCGACCATCCACAGCATGCCTACACCCGCGAGCTCGTAGCCGCGCAGCCCAAGCACTGGCCCGACTATCCCTTTGCCGCGCGCAATGGTGCCGCGCCAGTGATTCAAGCCACCCAACTCGCAAAACGCTACGGCGCGCGCACCTTGTTTAACGCAGTTGACCTGCAGTTGCATGCCGGCGAAGTACTTGCAATCAGCGGCACAAGCGGGTGTGGAAAAACCACATTGGGAAACATTTTGCTGGGTATCGTGCCTGCAGACGCAGGCGCCGTACACCGCCCACTGCAAGTGCCACGCTGGAAATTTCAAAAGCTATACCAAGATCCGCCTGCATCTTTCTCAGCGTACTTAACCATGCAACAGGCATTGGACGATGCTTGCAAGCTGCACCGGCTGCCTACCACCCAGCGCACGCAGTGGATGCAGACCTTGGGTTTGTCAGAGGCATTGCTGGCCCGAAAGCCCCACGAGGTATCCGGTGGAGAGTTGCAACGATTCGCCTTGTTGCGGGCCATGCATTTAGAGCCTTGCTTCATTTTTGCGGACGAGCCCACATCGCGCCTGGACCCCATCACCCAGCGCAACACCATGCAAGTGCTGTGCAATGCCACCGCCGAACAAGGTAGCGCCGTTCTGCTCGTCAGCCACGATGCTGCGCTGGCGCGCAAATGCAGCCACCGGCACATGAAGATGCCCGAACCAAGCGACTAAACCCGAGACCCATAGATTGCTCTGAGGATTGCTCAGAGTTTTGAACGCGCGGCTCAATCCTTTTGCAAACGCGCAAAGGTCTTGCGGAACTTGGCCACCTTGGGCGCGGCCACCGCCATGCAGTAGCCCTGGGTAGGGTTGCGGGCAAAAAAGTCTTGGTGGTAAGGCTCGGCAGCGGCGTAGTTGTGTACCGGCAACACCTCGGTCACCAGTGGCCGGCTGTAAACGCCGCTGGCGGCCATCTCGGCCATCACCTCTTGGGCCACGGTCTGCTGTTCGGGCGTAGTGAAGTAAATGCCGCTGCGGTACTGCGTGCCAGTGTCTGCGCCCTGGCGGTTCAGCGACGTGGGGTCATGGATGACGAAGAAGACTTCGAGCACCTCACGGGTGGAAATCACGGCCGGGTCGTACACCAGCTTGACCACCTCGTTGTGGCCGCTGTTACCGGTACACACCTGCTCGTACGTGGGCTCGGGCAGGTGGCCGTTGCTGTAGCCTGATTCCACATCCACCACGCCGCGCACCTGCACGAACACCGCCTCGGTGCACCAAAAACAGCCGCCGCCGAGGTAGATGGTCTGCAAAGAATCGCTCATAGGTAGGCTCCATCAAAAAGGGAATTGGTCGGACTTGTTAGCTGGCATGCGGCCAGTTGATTTGCACTTTCCGGCTGTTGGCCAGACAGTCGCGCAGGTACAAGTTAATCAGGCTCTGATAGGGCACACCGGACTCTTCGGCCATTCCCTTGAAATAGTCCACAACATCCTCGGAGAGGCGCATGGTCACAGGCTTCTTGAGCTTAGAAGCATAGGGGTTCCTGCGGGACTTCAGTTTGGAAAGGTCGTACTCAGTTTTCATGTTTATCCAACTCGGTAAAACGTGCTTTCGTGCTTGGTCGCCTTGCGTGCGGAGATGATGCGGACAACCGCACCATGCTGCCGCTCGCAATGACAAACGATGAGTAGCTTCGCATCGGCGCTCATACCCAACATCAGGAAGCGCTCCTCGTCAGATGAATGGCCGTCGTCGAAAAACTGAACACCAAATTCATCGAAGAAAATTGACTTGGCTTCATCAAAAGAAACTTGGTGTTTTTTGAGATTCGCAATGGCTTTGGACTCATCCCACTCGAACTTAATCATACGTACATTGTATTTATGAAATGCCGAGGATCAAGCTGCGAGTGCAGTGAGTCCTCAGAAAACAGGCCGCTCGTAGAGACTGGATCGGACCACCGGGACACTTAGAGAATAGCGTCGCACCAACTGCTCAACGAGTCCGCCAAACCAGGTCGGAGCATGGGGAGAAACATGTACTGCTTTGATCACTGCTGGCCGTGACGTCGGCAGAAAAGCACGTCCGCGTGGGTATTTCGATCGATCGTGACCGACTTGAAGGCTTGACTGGAGTGCCCGGTCTGGAAGCGGCAAACGTCGGTCACCCTATTTGGGTCAGACTCCGCACCGCTGCCGCACGCGCCCCGCCGCCAGACCCATCCAAGGTTTGACACCGTCCCAAGCGGGCCACTACACTAATAACCAACCAGTCATTAACTCCATGTGCCCCAGCCAAACCCTTTGCGAACTAGCCACCAGCGTGCGGGACAAGGTCCGCGCCAAGCGCGAGCGGCGCAAGGACGCACGTCCGGGCGAATTGCTCAATGCGGCCTTGGAGCTGTTCGTCGAGAAGGGCTATGCCGCCACCCGCGCCGAGGAAGTGGCACGCCGCGCGGGGGTGTCCAAAGGCACCCTCTTTTTGTACTTTTCCAGCAAGGAAGAGCTGTTCAAAGCGGTGGTGCGGGCGAATATCTCGGGCCGCTTTGCCGAGTGGGGCGAGGAACTCAACCACTACCAAGGCAGCAGCGAGACGCTGCTGCGTTACTGCATGACCAGTTGGTGGGAGCGCATCGGCAACACCCAGGCGTCGGGCATCACCAAACTGATGTTCAGCGAGGCCAGCAACTTTCCCGAACTGGCCGCGTTTTACCAAGCCGAGGTGATTCGCCCCGGCAATGCACTCATCAGCCGCATCTTGCAGCGCGGCGTGGAGCGCGGCGAGTTCCGGCCCGTGGACCCGGTGTACGGCGTCTACGGCATCCTCAGCCCGATGCTGTTTTTGGCCATGTGGAAGCATTCGTTTGGCAGCTCTGGCGGTACTGAGAATGCGC
>JBIIZY010000029.1:0-21247 GCA_044346035.1 Rhodoferax sp.
TCGCGCCCCACAGTGACTTGTTCTTGGCCTTGCACCTGCGGCAGCTTCTTGATGGCCGCCTCGGCGCTGGCCAGCAGGCCCGCAACGTTCACGCCGGCACGGCGCATCAAGGCCTTGGGGCCGTCGTCCTCGCGAATCATGGCGGCCAAAACATGGACCGGCTCAATGTACGCGTGGTCGTTACCCAATGCGATGGTCTGCGCGGCGCTGAGCGCCTCTTGGAACTTGGTGGTGAGCTTGTCGATACGCATGGCGAAGTCCCTTGCTGGTTCTTGGATTGCGCCATAGCTTGGGGGCATGCGGGCCGATTTTCAAGTGCGCGGGCGCACACAAGCGGTACATCGCGCAGGGTGTATGACCTGCATCAAGCCCCTCGCAAATGTGCGATTGAATCGGGATGCGTGGGGTAAAGACGCGCTGCTGGCGCGCACAGCATGCAGCAATAGTGCGCTTACACGCCAGTCGCTGCGTTGGAAGCAGCGATGCCCCAGCGCGCAAGCGCGGCGTCGTCGGACACCCGCGCATCCACCCACTGCGCACCATCGGGAGTTTGCTCTTTCTTCCAAAACGGGGCCTGAGTCTTGAGGTAGTCCATCAAAAACTCACAGGCCTGAAAGCTCTCACCCCGGTGCGCCGAAGTCACCGCAACCAACACGATTTGGTCCATGGGTTGCAACAGGCCCACGCGGTGCACCACGCGCGCGCCGAAGATGTCAAAGCGGCGCTGCGCTTCATCGACCATGGCCTCGATCGACCTCTCGGTCATGCCGGGGTAATGCTCCAGCTCCAACGAGCGCACCGAACCCACATCGCCTGGGTCGCGGTCACGGACCGTGCCCAGAGCCACGGAGTTGCGGTCACGGACCGTACCCAGAGCCACGGAGTTGCGGTCACGGACCGTGCCCACAAAGGTACACACTGCGCCAACGCGCGGGTCTTGGGCGCGCAGCGCGGCCACTTCGGCGGACAGGTCGAAGTCTTGGGTCTGGATGACGACGCGGGGCGCGGCCATGGTGGGTGTCTTAGCCGCCAGTAACGGGCGGGAAGAACGCGATCTCGGCACCGTCAAGCAATGCCGTGGCCTCGTCGGCCATGGTTTGGTTTTGGGCCATGCGCAAGGCGCGTCCAGGTGCAAGGCTGTGCGCGTATGCGCCACCGCGCGCGACCAATTCGGCACGCAATGCTGCCAAAGTGGTGGCGTGGGTCTCCACTTCCTCGGCGGCCAGGCCAATGGACTCGCGCACGGAGGCAAAGTACCTGATGTGCACCTTCATCACAGCAGCTCCACGAACGACAAAAATCGCACGGTGTCGCCTTGGGCTATGGGGTGTCCCGCAGGCGTGTCGACCAGACCATCGCCCCACACTACCGACGTGAGAACGCCTGAGCTTTGGTTGGGAAACAAATCCAGGCCGCCATGGGCATTGCGGCGCACGCGCAAAAACTCCTGCCGCTTGTCGGCCTTGGGCCAATCGAAGTCGGCGCGCATTGCGACGCTGGTCGGTGCCACGTCGTGCACGCCTTGCAGGCGCAGCAAAAAGGGCCGCACCAACAGCAAGAACGTGACGAAACTCGACACCGGGTTGCCCGGTAGACCGATGAAGTGGGCAGCACCCACACGGCCGTGCGCAAACGGTTTGCCCGGCTTGATGGCGATTTGCCACAAGTCGAGGCTGCCCAGCGATTGCACTGCAGGTTTGATGTGGTCTTCTTCGCCAACGGACACGCCGCCGCTGGTCAGTATCAAGTCGTGGGTTTGCGCTGCGGTTCGCAGTGCCTCCGTGGTGGCGCTGCGTTGGTCGGGCACGATGCCAAAGTCGGTGACCGCACAGCCCAGGCGGCACAGCAGGCTGTGCAGAAAAAACCGGTTGGAGTTGTAAATGGCGCCAGCGGGCATGTCCTGCGGCGCCACCGTGCCGGGCATCACGAGCTCGTCACCGGTGGAAAACAAAGCCACCCGTGGGCGGCGCAGCACCGCAAGTTGTGCCATGCCAACGCCTGCCGCCAATCCGATTTCGGCCGGGCCAAGCCGCTGGCCGCGCGAGAGCACCACTGCACCGCGCGCCACGTCTTCGCCTGCGCGGCGAATCCATTGGCCGGGACGTGGCGTGGCATGGACCTGAATCTGCGCCCTACCGTTTGCAGCATCCACCGCGGTGCAATCTTCTTGCGGCACCACCGCGTCGGCACCATCGGGGATGGGCGCACCGGTGAAGATGCGCGCGACGGTACCGGCTTGCAGCGGCCCGCCGGCCGTGCCTGCGGCGATGCGCTGCGACACCGGCAGCAATCCGCCCTCCACAACGTCCGCCGCGCGCACCGCGTAACCGTCCATGGAACTGTTGTCTCGGGGCGGCACGTGCAGCGCGGACACGACATCCTGCGCCAACACCCGACCATGGGCCTCCAAGGTGGGCAAATCTTCGGTGGCGCGAAGCGGCGTTGCTGCGGCGAGCAACTGAGCCAGCGCCTCTGCCAGTGGCATCAATGGAGCGCGGGGCATGGTGGCCATGGGTTCAGCGCTGGCAGACCTTGGCAATCAGGGCCTTGACGGCGCCCACATCCGCTTCCATCTCCAACACCCGCTTGGGCAAGGCCTCGATACCGTCGAACTTGGCAGGCCGCTGGGGTTCACGCCCCAGGGCCTCCACCATGGTGGAAGCAAACTTGATCGGCAAAGCGGTTTCCAGCACCACCATGGGAACACCCGCCGTGCAGTGCTCACGCGCGACCTTTAGGCCGTCGGCGGTGTGCGGGTCCACCATCAAGCCGTGACGGGCCCAGGTGTCGCGAATGGTTTGCAGACGGTCTGCATGGGTGCTTTTGCCGCTGGCAAAGCCGAAACGGGTGGCGGCCTGGGCAAACAGCGGGTCGGCTTCCAATTGAAAGTAGCCCAGCTTAGGAACGGCGTTACCAAACAAGGCTTGCGTGCGCGCACCGTCCCGCCCTACCAGGTCGAACACAAAACGCTCGAAGTTGCTGGCCTTGGAAATATCCATCGACGGGCTCGACGTCTCGTGGGTGTCGGCGGCAGCCCGCACACGGTAGGTGCCGGTGCGAAAAAACTCGTCAAGCACGTCGTTTTCATTGGTGGCCACCACCAGTTTGTCGATGGGCAAACCCATCATGCGCGCAACATGACCGGCACAAACATTGCCAAAGTTCCCACTAGGAACCGCAAAAGAAACCTTTTGACCGCCCCGAGACGGAGCAGCCCCCTCGGGGGGCAGCGAGGACACGGCAGTGCCGAGCGTGGGGGCGACCTCCGTCGCTTGGATATAGCCGGCAAAGTAGTACACCACCTGCGCCAGCAAACGTGCCCAGTTGATGGAGTTCACGGTGCCGATCTTGTACTTGCGCTTGAAGTCGAGGTCGCCACTGACCGCCTTCACGATGTCTTGGCAATCGTCGAACACGCCGTGAATGGCAATGTTGTGGATGTTGTCGTCCAGCAGACTGAACATCTGGGCCTGCTGGAACGGGCTCATGCGGCCGTGCGGGCTGGTCATGAACACCCGCACGCCCTTTTTTCCGCGCATGGCGTACTCGGCGGCACTGCCCGTGTCGCCACTGGTGGCGCCCAGGATGTTGAGCTCTTCGCCGCGGCGCGCCAGTTCGTACTCGAACAGGTTGCCCAGCAGTTGCATGGCCATGTCTTTGAAAGCCAAAGTGGGGCCGTTGGAGAGCGCCTCGATCCATAGGCCTTCTTCGACGTGGCGCAGCGGCACGATCTCGCCGGTGCCGAACACCTCGGCCGTGTAAGTTTTCTCGCACAGCGCACGCAGGTCTGCCGCGGGAATGTCGTCGATGTACAGCGACAAGACCTCAAAAGCAAGCGCCGCGTAGCCTTGCTCGTGGTAGACCTTGCGCCACGCCGACAGCGTTACGCTGTCGACCTGCGGGTACGACGCGGGAAGGTACAGGCCACCGTCGGGCGCCAGTCCTTCCAACAAGATTTCGCAGAAACGCTTGCCCTCGGTGGCGGGGCCGGTTGCGCGGGTGGAGATGTAGCGCATCAGGCCAACTCTTCCTTGCGAATGCGGGTGATGGGTTCCAACACCGTGGGCAGCGCTTGCATCTGGTCCAGGGCCGCGTTCATGCTGGCTTCGGCGCAGTCGTGCGTCAGGATGATGAGGTCCGTTTGGGTGCCGTCAACGCCGCTGACCTCGTCGGCCTCGCGCTGCAAAACGGCGTCGATGCTGATGCCGGCATCGGCAAGAATGCCTGTCACTTTGGCCAGCACCCCGGCCTGGTCAGCCACCCGCAAGCGCAAGTAGTAGCTGGTAACCACCTGCGCCATCGGCAAGATCGGCGTGTCGCTCATGGCGTCGGGTTGGAAGGCCAGGTGCGGCACACGCTGGGCGGAGTCAGCGGTGTGCAGGCGGGTGATGTCGACGAGGTCGGCGATCACTGCGCTGGCGGTCTGTTCCGAACCGGCGCCAGCACCGTAGTACATGGTAATTCCCGCAGCATCGCTTTTGACCATGATGCCGTTCATGGAGCCTTCAACATTCGCAATCAAGCGTTTGCTGGGTACCAAGCTCGGATGCACCCGCAGCTCAATGCCCGTTGCCCGGCGCTTGGCCACACCCAGCAGCTTGATCCGGTATCCCAGCTGCTCTGCATAGCTGATGTCTTGGGCTGCCAGCTTGGTGATGCCTTCTATGTAGGCCTTGTCAAATTGGACGGGAACGCCGAAGGCGATGGCAGCCAGGATTGTCGCCTTGTGCGCGGCATCGATGCCCTCGATATCGAACGTCGGGTCGGATTCGGCGTAACCCAGTCGTTGGGCCTCTTTGAGAACTGCGTCAAAGCCCAATCCTTTGCTGCGCATCTCAGAAAGTATGAAATTCGTGGTCCCGTTGATGATGCCGGCGACCCATTCAATGCGGTTGCCTGACAAGCCTTCGCGCAATGCTTTGATGATGGGAATGCTGACGGCAACTGCCCCTTCAAACGCAACCATCACTCCCTTTGCGTAGGCTGCAGCAAACACTTCGTTGCCGTGTACAGCCAGTAGTGCCTTGTTCGCTGTGACTACGTGTTTGCCGTTGGCGATTGCTTGCATAACCAAATCGCGGGCAACTGTAGTACCCCCAATTACCTCCACGACGATATCGATGCTTGGGTTGTTCACCACGGTAAAGGGGTCGCTCACCACAGGTACATGCTCGCCCACCATCGCCTTTGCCCGCTCCATGTTGCGGGCGGCCACCACAGCGACTTCAATACCGCGACCGGCACGTCGCTTAATCTCTTCCTGATTTCGTCGCAGCACCTGGAAGGTTCCCCCTCCCACTGTGCCAATGCCCAACAGGCCCACTTGAATCGGTTTCATACAGTTCTTCAGAAAAAATGTTTACTCAGTTGCTATGGCGTTTGCGGTAGGTTTCCAAAAACTTGGCGACACGGCCAATGGCCTCACGCAGGTCGTCCTCGTGGGGCAAAAACACAATGCGAAAGTGGTCTGGTTGGTCCCAGTTAAAGCCCGTTCCCTGCACCAGCATGACCCGTGTTTCTTGCAAGAGCTCCATGAAAAAGTGCTGGTCATCCGCAATGGGGTACACGGCGGGATCGAGCTTAGGAAACATATACAGCGCCGCGCTGGGCTTGACACAGCTTACGCCCGGAATCTGGGTGATCAATTCGTACGCCAAGTCGCGCTGGCGGCGCAAGCGGCCGCCCTCGCCCACCAGCTCGTTGATGCTTTGGTGCCCGCCGAGCGCGGTTTGTATGGCCCACTGCCCCGGTACATTGGCGCACAGCCGCATGTTGGAGAGCATGTTCAAGCCCTCGATGTAGTCGCGTGCCGCGCGCTTGTCGCCCGAGACCACCAACCAGCCCGCGCGGTAACCGCAGGAACGGTAGCTTTTGGACAGCGAATTGAAGGTCAGGGTCAACACATCCTCGCTGAGCGAACCAATGGCGGTGTGCTTGACGCCGTCGTACAACACCTTGTCGTAAACCTCATCGGCAAAAATCACCAAACCGTGTTGGCGGGCAATATCCACGATGGCGTTCAGCAGTGCGTCTGAGTACAGCGCGCCGGTCGGGTTGTTCGGGTTGATCACGACAATGCCACGCGTGCGCGGGGTAATCTTGGCGCGGATGTCGTCCAGGTCTGGCATCCACCCGTTGGATTCCTCGCAGCGGTAATGCACCGGCGTGCCACCCGAGAGGCTGGCCGCGGCGGTCCACAAGGGATAGTCTGGCGCAGGCAGCAGCAGTTCATCGCCGTCGTTGAGCAGGCCGTTGGTTGCCATCACGATCAGCTCACTGGCACCATTGCCAAGGTAAATGTCCTCCAAATTGACGCCCTTGATGCCTTGGCGCTGGGTCTCGTGCATGACCGCCTTGCGCGCCGCAAAAATGCCTTTGCTATCGGAGTAGCCCGCCGAACTGGGCAGGTTGCGGATCATGTCCTGCTGAATTTCTTCGGGGGAATCAAAGCCGAACACCGCCAGGTTGCCAATGTTGAGCTTGATGATTTTTTGACCATCCTCTTCCATCTGCCGCGCTCGGTCCATGATGGGACCCCGAATGTCATAGCAGACATTGGCGAGCTTGGCGGATTTCTGAATGGTTTTCAAAGCGTCTCCAGCGGCGTGTAGGTGGGCGAAACCTATAATTTGACCACACTTGCCCACCGACTTTGGCGCCAACAACGCCCCGCAAAAACCACCCCACCATGAAGCTCCTGCCCGACGCCGCCAAAGGCCAAACCATCACCGGATACGGGGCCGGATGGGTAGCGGTCAATGGTGTGCGCTACGGGCACAGCCTGTTGGTGAATTCCCAGTCCGGCGTTGCGCACTGGCCTTGCACCCGGTTTGAAGCGCTGGGAGAAGCGCATTTCGCGATGCTGGCGCCCATGGCACCTGAGTTGGTTCTTTTTGGCAGTGGCGAGACCACGCGCTTTCCCAAACCCCAGTGGCTGCAAAGCCTGTATGCGCAACGCATTGGCGTGGAGGCGATGGACACCCAAGCGGCATGCCGGACCTTCAATTTTCTGGCTGGAGAAGGTCGAAAGGTCGTGGCTGTCTTGCTGGTTTGATGCGCGAACCGGCTTGGCTCTGCGGTTTCAATTGCGGTTAAAATCGCTGGTTCCGGTTTCGGGCGTCCAGCGTTTTGCCCCTGACGCCAGCGCCCTTCCTGACTGACACCTGCACGCGAGAATCAACACCCTATGGCGATCGTTGTCAACAAACCCCTGCCCGAATTTGAAGCCAACGCAACTGGCGGCGTCAAGGTAAGCAACACCAGCCACCTGGGAAAGACCATGGTTTTGTACTTTTACCCAAAGGACAACACGCCGGGCTGCACCACGGAAGCTATGCAGTTTCGTGACAAGTACAAAGATTTTGTCAAAGCCGGGGCCACGGTGTTTGGCGTGTCGCGAGACAACATGAAGTCGCATGACGAATTCAAGGCCAAGCTCGAACTTCCCTTTGAGCTCATCGCCGACACGGAAGAGAAGATGTGCCACATGTTTGGCGTGGTAAAAAACAAAATCATGTACGGCAAAAAAGTGAAGGGCATTGAGCGCAGCACCTTCTTGGTTGGCGCTGATGGCCTGCTGAAAGAAGAGTGGCGCGGACTGAAGGTGCCGGGTCACGTGGACGAAGTTTTGAAGTCCGTCAAAGCGCTAAAAAAAGCGGCTTGACGTCTTGTCGGGGCCGTACCCCGCGCCAGCCAAATCGCTGCCACACAGCTTGTGCATAATGGGTCGCATGCCATTGAATGCACCCGCCGCAGCAACCAGCAATGCCGCCTTGACCCCAGGCGGCATTTTCTTTTCTGCCAGCCAGCGTGTGTCCACTTTTCCCCAACCAACCTCAGCCAAAGCCAAGCCCCATGCCACTGCCACCCGCTCCCAACAAACGTGCCGACCGTCTGCCCGCCAGCGCCTTTGGTGCTTCGGGTACCAACCGGCCAGCACGCAAGCCGCAGGCACCCGCATTGACCCAAAGTCCTGCCGTCGTAGTGGAGTTGAAGAAGCCAGTCGCTCGAGAGATTAGCAAGCCCAAAGAAACTGCCGATGCGAAAGCGCGGCCACTCAGCGCCCCGCAAGCATCTCCACGCAGCAATGCGGCAACGCAGCGCCCCGCCAAACGGGTACGCACCGGCCCTGCCAAATTGTTTGTGCTCGATACCAACGTGCTGTTGCACGACCCGATGTGCTTGTTCCGCTTCGAGGAGCACGACATCTACCTGCCAATGATTGTTTTGGAGGAGCTCGACGGTCACAAGAAAGGCATGACCGAGGTTGCGCGCAATGCACGCCAAACCAGCCGCACCCTGGATCTTTTGGCGGCCACGCCCGGAGCCGACATCACTGCAGGATTCCTTCTTAACAGCACCGGCCACCGCGACGCCGGTGGCAAGCTTCTGTTCCAAACCCAGCCCTTGGAGTACGCGCTGCCCACCAGCCTGCCCCAGGGCAAGGCCGACAACCAGATCCTGGGCGTGGTGGAAGCACTGCGCAAAAACTATGCACCGCGCGAAGTGGTGCTGGTATCCAAAGACATCAATATGCGCGTCAAGGCGCGCGCGCTGGGCCTGGCCACCGACGACTACCAAAACGACAAAACTTTGGAAGACGGCGATTTGCTGTACTCCGGTGCGCTGGCTTTGCCGGGCGACTTCTGGGCCACGCATGGACACAGCGTAGAGAGCTGGCAGCAAGGGCAACACACGTTTTACAAGGTGGAAGGGCCTGCCGTTCCGAGCATGCTCATCAACCAGTTTGTGTACTACGAGTCACCGGGTGAGCCCAGCCTGTATGCGCGTGTGACCGAGATTCGCGGCAGCGCGGCGGTGCTCAAAACCCTCAAGGACTTCAACCACCTCAAGAATGCGGTCTGGGGCGTCACCACCCGCAACCGAGAGCAAAACTTCGCCATGAACCTGCTGACCGATCCAGAGGTCGATTTCGTGACGCTCACCGGTACGGCGGGCACCGGAAAAACGCTGATGGCGCTTGCTGCCGGATTAACCCAGGTGCTGGACGACCGCAGGTACACCGAAATCATTGTGACGCGCGCTACCGTGAGCGTGGGTGAGGACATTGGCTTCTTGCCCGGTACCGAGGAGGAAAAGATGGGGCCCTGGATGGGCGCTCTGGACGACAACCTCGAGGTGCTGGGAAAGACCGATACCAACGCAGGCGAATGGGGGCGCGCGGCAACCAACGAGTTGATTCGCAGCCGCATCAAGATCAAGAGCATGAACTTCATGCGTGGGCGCACCTTCCTCAACAAATTCGTGATCATCGATGAGGCGCAAAACCTCACGCCAAAGCAAATGAAAACGCTGATCACCCGCGCGGGGCCTGGAACGAAGATCATTTGCATGGGCAATTTGGCCCAAATTGACACGCCCTACCTCACCGAAGGTTCATCGGGTTTGACCTTCGCGGTGGACAAGTTCAAAGGGTGGCCCCACGGTGGGCACATCACCTTGGCACGCGGAGAGCGGTCACGGTTGGCGGATTTCGCCAGCGAGGTGCTTTAGACGAAAGCTCCGCCGCGGCAGAGGTTAGTAGTCCCCACCGCCGCCGCTGGCCAGGCTCTCGAACTTGGTGATGTTGCGCAGAAAAGCCAGCTTCACCGTGCCGGTGGGGCCGTTACGCTGCTTGGCGATGATGACCTCGGCCACACCGGGCTCTTTGCAGGCGTCCTTGGTGTAGTACTCGTCGCGGTAGATGAACATGATGATGTCGGCGTCTTGCTCGATGGCTCCGGACTCGCGCAAGTCACTCATCATGGGCCGCTTGTCCGGGCGCTGCTCCACACTGCGGTTGAGCTGCGACAGGGCGATGACGGGGCACTTCAGTTCCCGCGCGAGCATCTTGAGACCGCGTGAAATCTCGCCAAGTTCGGTGGCGCGGTTTTCCCCATCTGAACTGCTGGCACTCATGAGCTGCAGGTAATCCACCACGATCAAGCCGAGCTGCCCGTATTGGCGTGACAGGCGCCGTGCGTTGGCCCGCACCTCGCTGGAGTTCAAGCCGGGGCTTTCGTCGATGTGCAGCGAGATGCTGCGCAACTTCTCGATCGCCTCCGTCAAACGCGGCCACTCTTCGTCGGTCAGCCGACCGGTACGCAGGTGGCCTTGGTCGATGCGACCAATCGAACCCACGATACGCACCGCCAATTGCGCAGCTCCCATTTCCATGGAGAACACCGCCACCGGCAGACCTTCGTTCAAAGCGACATGCTCCGCGATGTTGATGGCCAGCGCGGTCTTGCCCATGGAGGGGCGCGCGGCCAACACGATCAAGTCGCCGGCCTGTAAGCCAGCGGTGAGCCGGTCGAGATCGTAGAACCCGGTGCGCACCCCGGTCACGTCGTTGGGGTTGTCGGCCATTTCCTGCACCCGGTCGAGCAGCTTGACCACCAGCGATTCCATCGCCTGAAAGCCCTCCTTGTTGCGCTTGCCTTGCTCGCCGATGTTGAAAATCTTCTGCTCAGACTCGTCCACGATCTGTGACACGGGTCGGCCTTGCGGATTGAATGCGTGGGTGGCGATCTCGTCACTCACGCTCACCAGCTTGCGCAGGATGGAGCGGTCCCG
The DNA here is from genome assembly GCA_044346035.1 of Rhodoferax sp. Classification (GTDB taxonomy): domain Bacteria; phylum Pseudomonadota; class Gammaproteobacteria; order Burkholderiales; family Burkholderiaceae_C; genus Allorhodoferax. The sequence goes on from JBIIZY010000029.1 coordinate 10,576, forward strand.
CACGATCTCGGCATAACGCCGAATGTTGCTTGCGCTGGGCACGTACTGGGCCAAGGAATTCAGATAAGCCAATCCACCGACCTCTTGGGCGTGGCCTTGGCTTTGCAGATGCTCGAAAACAGTTATCACATCGGCGGGCTTGTTGGCATTGACCAGCGCACCTATCGCACCGTAGACCAGCCGGTGCTCGTAGCGGTAGAAGTCACTGTCCACCAACAGGTCTGCGACCCGGTCCCAGGCCGTGTTGTCAAGCAAAAGACCACCCAGCACACTGGACTCGCCTTCGATGGAATGGGGTGGGACCCGCAGTTGCGCGACCTGGTGGTCGCGGCTGAGTTCGTCGGGCGTAGAAAAAACGGCTGCCATGAATGTTCCTTACAAGCTGCGATGCTACGTCTCGAACGCACCTGCGTCGAATGAATCGCTGGGGATAACTTGGTCGAAAGCTGTGGTTTTACTGTGGAGAGGCATGGATAAAACCGTGACTGGTGCGTAGAACTTGATGTGCACCGGGCAAAAAAAAGCCTGCTACCAAAGAGGTAGCAGGCTTGCTTGATTCACTTGGGGTGGCTGATGGGGCTCGAACCCACGACAACAGGAATCACAATCCTGGACTCTACCAACTGAGCTACAGCCACCGCTAGAAAATTATAACGCGCCAGCACAGGCGCGAGGCGGCTTACTTTTGCGCGGCAGTTCCATCAGCAGGACGCGGCACTTTGATCTGCACTTTGAACTCGGCTTTTAGCATCTCTAGGTAAGCGGCGCTCTCGGCCTGGGCTAGCCACTGGGCGTACTGGGCAATCTCCTGCTTGGCCACCTCGGGTTCTGGGGGCGTGCGGTCCATGCGCTTGTTGACCCGCACCACAACGTACCCGTCCGCGCCGAGGTCAACGCCTACAAACGCTGGAAGCGTCGCCAAGTCAGCGCGCAGTACCGCAGACGTTACGGTCGGCGCAAGCACGGGCGCCTGGTCACGCGACACGACCACCGGCGCTTGGAACGGAGCCGCATCAGGACTGGTCTTCCAAGCCTGCAACTTGGCCGCGCCATCGGCACGCGCCAACTCTTGCGCACGGCTGGCCATCAGACGCTCTCGCACGGCAGTCCTGACCTCTGCAAAGGGAAGCGTTCTCTCTGGGTGGTGCTTGGTGACACGCGCGGACACGAGCGTGCTGGGTGCAGTCTCAATCGCCTCGGTATTGCGCTGCTTCTCTATGGTGTCCGCCGCGAAAAGCGCCGCGAGCAGCTTGGGATTTGTCAATGGCCCTTGCCCACCTGCCACCGGCTGGCGCGGCACTTTGGCAGCAGACTGCAACGCCAGTCCGAGCTTTTCTGCAACCCCTTTGAGCGAGTCAGATTGCTCGTACACCCCATTGGTAAATGTTTCTGCAGCTTCGGCGTACTTTTGCTGGGCCTGCTGGGTCTTGATATCTGCTTCCATGGCAGCGCGAACTTCCTCAAATGGCTTGCGCTGGGGCGCCTTGACATCGGTCAGCTTGATGATGTGGAAGCCGAAGTCAGACTCCACGATGTCGCTGAGTTCACCTTTTTTCAGAGCAAAAGCTGCATCCTCAAACGGCTTGACCATCGCCCCCCGACCGAAGAAGTCGAGGTCGCCGCCCGCTTTGGCGGACCCGGGGTCTTGCGAGTTTTGCCGCGCAAGTTCCGCAAAGCTCTCGGGGCGCTTGCGCAGCTGCTCGAGCAAGGCCAGCGCGCGCTCCCTGGCCTTCTGGCGGTCGGCGGCCGGTGCGTCTTTGGAGGCGGTGATCAGAATGTGGCTGGCGCGGCGCTCTTCTCTGGAGCTAAAGCGCTCCACGTTCTGCTCGTAGTAGGTCTTGAGGTCTTGCTCGTTAAGGCTGATGGACTTCTTGACGCTTTCGAGGTCTAGCACCAAGTACTCAACATCGGCGGACTCGGCTTCCTTGAACAGCGTCTGGTTGGCCTGGTAGAAAGTCTCCAGATCGGTATCGGAAAGCGAAACTTTTCCAAGGTAGTCTTTGGGCAAGAAACGAACGATCTGCGCTTCGCGGCGCTCAAAGAACGGATTCAAGGCCTTGCCCGCTTGGGTAGCGGAAGCGAACGCGCTGGCATTGATCGCAGATTCAACTTGGCGTGCCGAGAGGTCGGTGCGCACACGTTCCTCGAAGCCCGCTGGCGTCAACCCCTGGTTGGCAAGCAGTTGGGTATAGCGCTCCATGTCCAAAGATCCGTCGGGCTTACGTAACGCTGCAATAGTCGGGTTGGCACCCAACTCGCGCGCGACTTGGGCGTCGCTGGCGACAAGGTGGCGGTCCTGTGCGGCCAGCGTGAGCACCTTATCACGCACCAAACGCTCCAACGTTGCAAACCGCGCTTGGGGTGAGTCCAACAGGCTGGAGTCGAGCGTGGGCATCGCAGCACGCATGCGGTCCACATCATCCTTGTGCGCGTTGTCCCACTCAAGCTGAGAGATCGACGTGCTGCCCACTTTGGCAACGGTGGCGCCTGCTGAATTGCCGCTATGAAATCCGTCGACACCCACCAAAACAAAGGCAGGGATGATTAGCAAGAACATGACAAACATCATGATCTTGGTGTGCTTGCGGACGAATTCGAACATGCGCTTGCCTCTCAAAAACAAAAAAAGGCGAACAACCGTGTTCGCCTTGGTTTGGGTGGGTGGTGGGTGATGACGGGCTCGAACCGCCGACCTACGCCTTGTAAGGGCGCCGCTCTACCAACTGAGCTAATCACCCCACCGGAAACTCATACTCAGTTCAAGGCGTCTTTGAGTGCCTTGCCTGGACGGAACTTGGGAACTTTCGTGGCGCTGATTTTAATCGCCGCATTGGTCCGCGGGTTGCGACCCATGCGGGCTGCACGCTCGCCGACCTCGAATGTACCAAAACCCACCAAGGATACCGAACCGCCATTTTTCAACGTGGTTTGTACCGCATCGGTCATCGATTCCAACGCACGCGCCGCAGCGGCCTTTGACAAGTCCGCTTGCTTAGCGATGTGCTCTACCAATTCATTTTTGTTCACGCATGCTCCCCACACACCAGCAAAAAAACACCTGCAAGACAACTTCAATCTTTTGCTCAACGCACCGCGAAAGACTGGAACAAACCAAGTGCATACCCAGCAACAAAAAACCGGGTGGAAATTTTAGTGGCATTTCCATCGGCGCTTCAGTCACTCGACGGGACAGGCCACCGTTGCGCTACTTGGTCTTGGACCGTATTTCTGGGAGCGCCTTTTGCAGGTAGTACGCCATCGAAATCACAGTGAAACCCGCTGACACCCAGATCAGCACCACGCCCCAAGCGTGGGTGTCGATTACACCAAACAGGTATCCGTCAAACAGGAGAAAAGGAATGGCCACCATCTGCGCGGTGGTCTTGAGTTTGCCAATGAAGTGCACCGACACGCTCTTGGACGCCCCAATCTGGGCCATCCACTCGCGCAACGCGGAGATCGCAATCTCGCGCCCAATGATGATCAGCGCAACAAACACGTCGGCACGCTGCAAATGCACCAGCACCAGCACGCACGCGCACACCAAAAACTTGTCAGCCACCGGGTCGAGGAATGCACCAAATGACGATGTCTGGTTGAGTTTGCGGGCAAGGTAACCGTCGAGCCAATCCGTCAACGCAAACACCACAAACATGACCGTCGCTACCCAATTTTTCTCTGCTTGATTGGCCACCGCGTCGGGCAGGTAGAACACGCCCACGATCAAGGGAATCGCGAATATCCGCGTCCACGTCATGATGGTCGGCAAGGTCAGAAACATGCGCAGGATTGTGGCACGGCTAATGCAGAGCCCGGTAGATCTCTTGCGCCAACTCGCGCGAGATGCCATCCACCGTGGCGAGGTCCTCGGCACTGGCCAGCGCCACCCCGCGCACGCCGCCAAAACGCTGCAGCAGGCGCGCACGCCGCTTGGGTCCGACGCCAGCGATGTCCTCCAGCTTGCCCCCGCCCATGCGTACTTTGGCGCGCTTGGCGCGCATGCCGGTGATAGCGAACCGGTGTGCCTCGTCTCGGATTTGGGCTACCAACATCAGCGCGGCCGAGTCCGCACCCAGGTAGACCTTGTCACGCCCATCGGCAAACACCAATTCCTCCAGACCTACTTTTCGGCCCTCCCCCTTTTCGACACCAACGATCAAGGAGACATCCAGCCCCAGCGCCACAAAGACATCGCGGGCGATAGACACCTGCCCTTTGCCCCCGTCGATCAACACCAAATTGGGAAGCCTGGCGGTACCTGCGGGGGTTTGGCCGGAGTGCTTGGCCTCGGTTAACGCTTGCGCGGTTTTTTCGTAGCGCCGGGTAAGGACTTGGCGCATGGCAGCGTAGTCGTCTCCTGCGGTAATGCCCTCGATGTTGTAACGGCGGTACTCCGCGTTCTGCATCTTGTGGCGATGGAATACCACACAAGATGCTTGCGTGGCCTCGCCGGCCGTGTGCGAAACGTCAAAACACTCGATACGCAGCTCGTCCAAGTTGTCCACAGCCAGGTCCAGCGCCTCGGCCAGCGCCCTCGTACGGGCTTGCTGTGAGCCCTCCTCAGCCAGCAGGCGAGCGAGTTGTAAGTCGGCATTGGTCTGCGCCATCTCCAGCCACGCACGGCGCTGGCCACGCGGCTGGTGCACTGCGACCACTCTGCTTTCACTGCGCTCGGACAGCGCCTGCACCAAGTCCTTGTCGACTGGTTCACTAACCACCAGCACAGAAGGCAAAGGGATATCCAGGTAGTGCTGGGCCAAAAAAGCCTCGAGCACCCGCAGTTCAATTGTTTTCGGCTGTACCTGCTGCGGTTCTTGCAGCACTTCGAACGCCGCTGCATCGTCCAACTGGGCGGGAAAGTAAGGCCGATCCCCGAGGTGCCGACCGCCACGCACCATCGCAAGGTTGACGCAGGCTTTGCCACCTTGCACCTTGACGGCAAGTACATCCACGTCACGGTCCGAGACGTTGTCAACCGACTGCTGGTGCAGCACATTCGAGAGCGCAGCAACTTGGTTGCGTAACTCGGCGGCCTGCTCAAACTCCAGCTTGTCAGCATGCGCCAACATGCGGGCCTCCAACTCATGCATTACCTCTTGCGCATCACCACGCAGGAAGCGCTCGGCGTTGGCGACATCCTGGGCGTAGTCGGCCACTGAAATGTGACCCACGCAAGGTGCCGAGCAGCGTTTGATTTGGTAGAGCAAACACGGCCGCGTACGGTTGCTGAACACCGGGTCTTCGCAGGTGCGCAGACGAAACACCTTTTGCATCAATAAGATGGCCTCTTTGACCGCCCATGCGCTGGGGTACGGTCCGAAGTAGCGGTGCTTCTTCTCGACGCCCCCGCGGTAATAGGAAACACGGGCGAATGCGTCTGGCCCTGCACCGGCTTGGAGCTCGGTTGCCGCAACTGCATCCCCGCGACCACTCTTTGTTGTACTGGGGGGCTGGCCCGACATCTTCAAATAGGGGTAGCTTTTGTCATCCCGAAACAAAATGTTGTATTTGGGGTTGAGGGTTTTGATCAGGTTGTTTTCAAGCAGCAGCGCCTCCGCCTCGGAGCGCACCACGGTGGTCTCAATGCGGGCGATTTTTCCCACCATGTGGCCTGTGCGCGTGCCTCCATGGTTCTTTTGAAAGTAGCTAGACACCCGCTTTTTAAGGTGAATGGCCTTGCCGACATAGAGCACCGTGCCCTCGGCATCGAAGTAGCGGTAAACACCCGGCAACGCGGGTAGCGCGGCAACCTGTCGCAACAATTCTTCAGCGTGCTCATGGCTCATGGCCGGTATTGTCCATGGACAATTGGGCACATGTTGTGGGACATCTTTTGCCGCGTCATCGATAACTTTGGCGATATTGGCGTTACTTGGAGGCTGAGCGCCGAACTGGCACGGCGGGGCGAAACAGTGCGGCTGTGGGTGGACGATGGCAGTGCACTCGAGTGGATGGCGCCCGGCGCGTTAGAAGGTCGCTGGCATGGGATCGCCGTGCTGCCTTGGAACTTGGCACAGTCGCCAGTTGCAACGGCTGCGCGACCCCGCGCCGATGTTTTGCTGGAAATGTTTGGCTGTGAGATCCCCAGCGAATTCATTCAGGGATGTGCACGGGCCACCGCGCAAAGCCTGAAAAATCAGCCCACGTGGATTAACTTGGAGTACCTAAGCGCCGAGGACTACGTGGAGCGCTCGCACCTGCTTGCGTCTCCGGTCATGCAGGGACCTGCCAAGGGTTGGACCAAAACCTTCTTCTACCCAGGCTTTACCGCCAAAACCGGCGGTGTGCTGCGCGGCTTTGTGGAGCCAGCCAAGCCCGAATCTGCTGAAGCTGCGACACAGTGGCTGGCGGCACAGGGCGTGGCATTGCGGGGCGAGCGCGTGGTAACGCTTTTTTGCTACGAGCCACCGGCTTTGGCAGACCTGCTGCACCAACTGGCGCTAAACGAGCGCCCGACATTGCTGCTGGTAACTGACGGGCGCGCGGCGGCGGCGGTGCGTGCATTGTGCGGCGAGACGCTGGAGTTCGACAACCTGCGCCTGCACTACCTGCCCAGCCTGACCCAAGTCGATTACGACGCGCTTTTGCAGCACGGTGACTTGCACTTTGTACGCGGTGAAGACTCGGTGGTGCGTGCCCTGTGGGCTGGAAAACCCTTTGTCTGGAACATTTACCCGCAGCACGACGGCGCGCACCTATCCAAGCTCGATGCGTTTTTACGTTTGCTTGATCCGCCCGCCCCGGTCTGGCTTTTTCATCAGCAGTGGAATCGGCATCGCGAAGCGCCTGCGCGCTCACCTTGCGTGCTTGCGCTGGACGACAACCAAGCGTGGACCGAGTCGGTTTTGGCTTTGCGCAACCGGCTGCTGCAACAGGACGACTTGGCCAGCCAGCTGCTCAGGTGGGCACACAAAAGCCGCTAAAATGCGCGGCTTTGCTGGGCCCGCCGCATTCGATTATTGGCAGCTCACGCCCCCGCCGCAAACTGCGGCATAACCACGCCAGTAGCCCCGACTAGTGGTGACAACTGCTCCAAGTTATCTATGAAAATCGCTCAAGAAATCCGCGCCGGCAACGTCATCATGCACGGCAAGGACCCCATGGTCGTCCTCAAAACCGAGTACAGCCGCGGTGGTCGCAACTCTGCCACTGTGCGCATGAAACTCAAAAGCCTGATTGCGAACTTCGGAACCGAAGTGGTTTTCAAGGCGGACGACAAAATGGACCAGGTCATCCTAGACAAAAAGGAATGCACCTACTCCTACTTCGCTGACCCGATGTACGTGTGCATGGACCAAGAGTACAACCAGTATGAAGTCGAAGCCGAAAACATGGGCGACTCGCTGAACTACCTCGAAGATGGCATGGCTGTTGAAGTGGTGTTCTACGATGGCAAGGCCATCTCGGTGGAGCTGCCTACCAGCGTGGTGCGCGAAATCACCTGGACGGAGCCGGCAGTCAAAGGCGACACATCGGGCAAGGTGCTTAAGCCGGCAAAGATTGCCACGGGGTTTGAGATCGGTGTGCCGATTTTTGTCGCACAAGGTGACAAGGTCGAGATCGACACCCGAACCGGCGAGTACCGCAAGCGCGTTTAGCACGGCCACCCAAGCACCCTAAAAGAACCTCGCAACAGCGAGGTTTTTTTTGTCCAAACAGGGGCATCTACAGAGCCAGCGCGCTTTGAACTTACAAGGTGCGGCGCAAGTTCTCCAGCATGTCCGCCACGATGGCGTCGAGACCGTAATCTGCGCGCCAGCCCCAGTCGCTGTGGGCGACGTGGTCATCGACCGAGCGCGGCCAGGTGTCTGCGATGGCCTGGCGAAAGTCGACCTGGTAATCGATATGGAATGTGGGTAGCTGGCGCCGAATAGCTTGGGCAAGCTCCGCAGGCGTGAAGCTGGTGCCCGCAACGTTGTAGGAGCCGCGCTCGCGCACCAAATCGCTGGGTGCCTCCATCAACTCCAGAGTAGCGCGGATGGCATCTGGCATGTACATCATCGGCAGGCGCGTGTCGGGCGCCAGAAAACAGGTATAGCGCCCGGTGGTCAGCGCCGCATGAAATATGTCGACCGCATAGTCGGTGGTCCCGCCGCCAGGAAGCGTTTTCCAGCTAATCAACCCGGGGTAGCGCAGGCTGCGCACATCGACGCCATGCGTGCGGTGGTACCACGCGCACCAGCCCTCGCCAGCCAGCTTGGAAATGCCGTAAATGGTGCTGGGGTCCATCACCGTTTTCTGCGGCGTGTGGTCGCGCGGCGTGCAAGGCCCAAAGGCAGCGATCGAACTGGGCCAGAACACCCGCTGCAAACCATGGCTGCGTGCCAGCTCCAGCACATTGAGCAAGCCTTTCATGTTCAGGTCCCACGCCCACTTGGGGTGCTGCTCGCCACGCGCAGACAAGGCCGCTGCCAGCAGGTAAATCTGGGTGACGCCGTGACGCTCGACGATCTCGGTAAGCGCGGTGGCTTCGGTGGCGTCTAGCACTTCGTGGCGCAAGCCCCGCAGCCGGCCTTCGGGTGCGAGGTCGCTGGTCACCACCGCGTCGCTGCCATGGCGTGCAACCAAAGCGTGCGTGAGTTCGGTGCCGATTTGGCCGTTGGCTCCTACGATCAGTATGCGCGTTGTCATGATGCCGCCTGCTCGGGGATGAGGCCGAGTTCGCGCCCGGCTTGGGCAAATGCGGCCACCGCTTGCTCTAGGTCTTTGCGGGAATGCTGCGCGCTAACCTGCACCCGTATACGCGCCTGCCCCTTCGGTACCACCGGAAAGAAAAAGCCCACCACATAGATCCCAAGCTCCAGCATGCGCGCCGCAAGCCGCTGCGCCACCAGGGCGTCGTACACCATGATGGGAACAATTGGATGCCCTCCAGGCTTGGTGTCAAAACCCAGCGCGGCGATTGCGTGCCGGAAATAACGCGTGTTGTCCTCCAACCTGTCGCGCAAGGCGGTGGAGGCCTCCAACATGTCTAGAACCACCAACGAGCCACCCACGATGCAAGGCGCCAAGGTATTGGAGAACAAGTACGGGCGCGAGCGCTGCCGCAGCAGCTCCACCACGGAGCGGCGCGCACTGGTAAAGCCGCCGGATGCGCCCCCAAGCGCCTTGCCCAAGGTGCCCGTGATGATGTCCACCTTGCCAAACACACCGCGGTACTCGTGCGTGCCCCGCCCCCTTGCGCCCATGAAGCCGCTGGCATGGCATTCGTCCACGCCCAGCAAAGCGCCGTGGCGGTCGCACAGCGCGCGCATGGTGTCGAGCTGTGCCACCGTGCCGTCCATGGAAAACACACCGTCGGTAAAAACCAGCACGTGGCGCGCCCCACCCGCACGGGCCTCTTGCAGACAGCGCTCCAAGTCGGCCATGTCGTTGTGCGCATAGCGGAACTTCTTCGCCTTGCACAGACGGATGCCATCAATGATGGAGGCGTGGTTAAGGGCATCGCTGATAACGGCGTCCTGCTCGGTGAGCAACGGTTCGAACAGGCCGCCATTCGCGTCGAACGCAGCCGCATACAGGATGGTGTCTTCGGTGCCCAGAAAGCGCGACAGGCGTTGCTCCAATGCCTTGTGCAGGTCCTGGGTGCCGCAGATGAAACGTACCGAGCCCATGCCGTAACCGTGGGTTTGCAACGCTTGTTGTGCTGCAGCGACCACCTGCGGGTGGCTGGCCAGGCCGAGGTAGTTGTTGGCACACAGGTTAATGACCTCACGCCGCGCACCGCCAGCATCCACAACGCCAATTTGCGCGCCTTGCGCAGTGTGAATGGTGCGCTCCGTTTTGAACAAGCCGGCATCGCGCGTGGCGGCCAGCTCCGACTCAAGATGGGTGTAAAAGGCTTCTGTAGAACTCATGGTGTGGGCCTGCGACGGGTGGTTGTGGTTTCTATCGTGGTGGAAGATGCCAGTCTGGCAAAATAGAAAAGTTTTTCTAATCCAGTATATCGAAATTTAATTCACTATATAGAACGTCATGCCCCCCCGAAAAAACACCCCGCTTGCCCAAGAACCTCCCCGCGTTGGCGATACGCTGTCAACGCTGCGCCAGGCCCGCGCGCTTTCACTCGACGAGCTGTCGCGCATGGCTGGCGTCTCCAAGTCGATGTTGTCCCAAATTGAGCGCGCGCAAGCCAACCCGACAGTGGCAGTGGTGTGGCGCTTGGCCAATGCCTTGGGGGTTCCGATGGCAGACCTGTTGGGGAACACGGCAACACCGAGCGCTCCCGTCATCGCAGTGGTGGCGTCGCACGCCACGCCGTCGCTGCACGGTCCCGACGGACTGTGCGAACTGCGCATCTTGGGGCCGATTGAGCTGGCAGGCCAATTCGAGTGGTACGAGCTCAAAATTCAAGCCGGTGGGGCGCTGGAGTCGGGTGCCCATGAACCTGGGACCGTAGAGCACTTGAGCGTGTTAGCGGGCAACCTTGAAGTACGTTGCGCGGACGCGCAACAACGCCTCAAGGCTGGCGAGACGGCGCGCTACAGCGCAGACCGCCCCCACGCCATTCGCAACCCCGGCAAAAGCACGGCAACAGCTTGGCTCGCCGTGGTGCACCAATCCTGAGCAAGTGCCTTTACGGTCAGCACATTCTCCACCGCACAATCCGCCCATGGAAAACACACAAAACCTCTCTGAAGCCCGACTCGCCAACGCCTGGGCCGATCTGCAC
>JBIIZY010000178.1:0-6120 GCA_044346035.1 Rhodoferax sp.
GGGCCAAGGCAACTGCTCGAGCATCTTGATGGTGGCGACGATGTGGTAGTTGATGGTGTCGCGCTCTGCGGCGGTCAAGGTGCCGCTGCGGATTGTGAGGTTTTCGATCTCGTCGGCGCTCAAAAAATCCGACTCCACCCCCGCCACGTTGCGCCACCGCATACCGGTGCCAATGTCGCGCACGCGCTGCATGTCTGCGTCGCCCATGACCTCTGCACCTTGGTTGGCAGCGCGCAGAAAAGCGCGGTCCGCCTCTAACGAAGCGATGGCAGTGCGGGATTGGCTCCACACCACCGCTTCGGCGCTGGCATCCTTACAGTCCCGCAGCGCCAGTTGCGCGCGCAGTGCAGCGATTTCTTGGTCGCGCTTGAGTACTTCAAACCGGGTGTCAATTTGGTCGATGCGGTCGCACAAGGTTTGCAGTTTGGTTGCCTTGTCCACCACATGCACGGGCGTGGTCACTTTGCCGCAGTCGTGCAGCAGGCCGGCAATTTTCAGCTCGTACCGGTCGCGGTCGTCCATCGAGAAACTGGCCAGCGGCCCCGAAGTGGTGGCATTGACTGCCTCGGCCAGCATCATGGTGAGCGCAGGAACGCGCTGGCAATGGCCCCCGGTGTAGTGCGATTTTTCATCAATCGCCAGGTTGATAAGGCTGATGAAAGACTCAAAAAGCTCTTCTAGCTGCACCATCAGGTTGCGGTTGGTGATGGCGATGGCCGCTTGCGATGCGAGTGACTCCGCCAGGCTTTGGTCCGCAGCGGAAAACGGCTGTGCGGTCTCGAATCCCGGTGGAATAGCGTTAATCAGCTGCAACACGCCGATGACCTCTCCTTCGTGGTCCTTCATGGGCACCGACAAAAAAGACTGCGACCGGTAGCCGGTCTTTTGGTCAAACTTGCGGGTTCCAGAAAAATCGAAGTCTGGCTCGGTGTAGGCGTCAGCGATGTTGACGGTCTGGCGGTGGATTGCCGAGTACGCGGCCACCAGCGAGTCGTTGGGTGCTCCGGTCTCGGTATACAGAGGCAGGTTGGGAAAGTTGATGGGCTGGCCCGAGGTGCCGCCCATTGCGATGTTCAGCGAGTCGGTACGCATGATCTCAAAGCGCAAAGCCCGTCCGCCATCGGACACACGGTACAGCGTGCCTCCATCGGCATGGGTGATGGTTTTGGCTGCCACCAGAATGCTCTCCAACAAACGGGTGATATCGCGCTCTTTGGATAGCGCCGTACCAATAGCGTTGAGCTGCTCCAAGCGGCGCAGCAAGTTTTCCACCGAGTTCATTGAACCTCCCTGGGCACCAAGCACCGACGAGACCTGACCACCATGTCACGCCACCATCCCAAGGCCCAGCGCGGCACTACAGCTTAAGCAGGGACTTGAGCACATTTTGCAGCCGCCTCGCGTCTGCCGGGTCGAACGGGCCCGCCAGCACCCCGGCGGTGTCTTCCACCCAGGTCTGCGCTGGCGAGGGTTCGTTACGCCGCGTCAGCAACTGCAACTGCAACATGCGCCGCTGGGCCAGGTGCTGGGCGGGTGTGGGCAACTCGGCGGCGATCTCCAGCCGCAAAAGCGCCGTGGCGGGGTCGGCACCTTGGGCCGCTGGCATACCGCCTGAAACTGCACGCTGCCACAGCGCACGTGCCTGCGCACCCACCCGTGCGCCCAGCTGTTGCGCCGAGGGCAACTGTTGTGCGTCGCGGTTCTCCCAGCAACTCAGCAGCTGGGTTAGCGCCTCACCGTGGGCTTGCGACGCAAGCTTTTTGAGGGTGTGCTGGGCGTTGTCCATGGCCTCGCGCTGGGCCCGAAACGCAACATCACCCAAGCGCGGTGCTTCGGGCGCGGACGGGCCGCGTCCACGGTCCTCGTGGCGCTGGGAGAAAGCAGGTTTAGCCGCCCGGTCGCCACGGGCGCTGTCGCCACGTCCCGTGGGCCTGGTACCCCGGCCTTGTGCGGGTGCGGCGACCTCCTTCTTCATGCCGGGGCGGTCATCACCGCGCACCGCCCGCACCGTCTTGGCTGCTGGTGCTGGTGCTGGTGCTGGTGCTGGTGCTGGTGCTGGCGCTGGTGCTGGTGCCGGTTCCGCTGGTTCTACTGCTTGTGTTGGTTCTACCGCTTGTGTTGGTTCTACCGCTTGTGTTGCTTCTGCTGGCGCTGCATTCGGAACTTCTGACGATGAAGATGAAGACGGTGCAGGCAATGCACCCGCTTGAACTGTCGGCTCTTGCGCGCGCAAGGCAGCGTCCAAGTGGGCCATGGCCTGGCGGATTGCGGCTGCGTCACCACTGGCGGTGGCAACCGTCAGCGCTTTGGATGCGTCCAACACCGCCTTGTCGCGCGCGCCCAGGGCGGCTTGCGCGCGCTCACGCTCGCTGGCTTTGCGACCAAAGGCGGCATCGATCGGCTGCCGAAATGCGTCCCACAACTTTTGGTCCAGGCGGCGGTCCAGCGGCACACGGTGGGCCTCGGCCTGCCAACGCTGCTGCAAAGACTTGACCGCATCCACGCGCACAACGGGCGCTTCGCCCAGGGTTTGGGCCTCTTCGATCATTGCCTGGCGCAGGGTGATGCTGTGCGCCTGCAGCTCCTCCAAGGGCGCTGCGGCGTACGAAATCGCTTCCTTCCACTTGGGCTGCAACTCGGCAAACAGCTTCTCTCCGACGTGGCCAGCATCGCGCCAGCGCTCGCCAAACTGCTGCAATATGCGGCCAAAGCCCTTCCAATCACCGTCCAAGGCAGTGCGGTTGGCTTCGGCCCAAGCGCGTACCTCCTCAATCAGGGCCAGCCGCTGTGCCTTGTGCTCAGCAGCTTGCGTGCGCACCTGCTCTAGCCAAGCTTCAACCACTTTGTAGGCTTCGTTGCACGCGGCGTCGAAACGCTTCCACAGCGCGTGGTTGGGCGCTCCGCCCTGGTCCGTTTGCTTCCACTGCTCCCGCAAGGCGCGCAGCTGCTCTTGCATCTTGCGCCCACCGATGGCCTGGCCCTGGGGGCGCTGCAGCAGGCCCTCGGCCTTGGTGACCAATTCTTCGCGCAGTTGGTCGGCCCGCCAGCGCTGCCATCCTTCGAGTTCTCCGGCCGCAGCCAGCACGTTGTGGGCGCGGCCTTCCAGCTTGGCATCCACCAGCTTGGCATGCTCTTTAAGCACTGCGCGCAGGGCCGCAGACGCACCAGCAGAGGCCTTGCCGTGCCCTTGGGCAACTTCTTGCTCTAGCCGCTCCAGTGCCTCGGACACGGCAGCATGGGCTTGGGCGCGCAGCTGGGGATCAACCTGCGGCCTGGCCGGCTTGGCAGCACTTTCGCTACCCGCTTCGCGTACCGCACGCAGCCCGTCGGCCCACACAGGCACGGGCGGCAAGGGCGCGTTCGGGTCGTCGCTGGCCGCAACAGCCAACGCCAATGCGCCTTGAAATGCCTCCCACACCACCAACAACTGCGCGCGCGAAGCATCCAGCAAGGGCGGAAACCGCAGGTCCACGCTAGCCCAATTCAGGTTTTCCAACAACGCCCCCGCCTGGGTTTGCCAGCGCTGCACATCGGTTTGTAAGCTGTCCATCGCCGCACGTGCGTCCTCCAGCGGCTTGGTGGACAAAACCTCGATGCGCTGAGAAAGCAAGACCGCCGCTTCGCGTTGCACTTGTACTTGGTGCTGCAAATCTTCAATGCCACGCACCCTTTCAGCGATTCGGTTCTTGAGCGTGGCCAGGGGTTCCTTGCTTAAAGGTGCGCCAGCCTTGGCCGCGTCGCGCTGCCACGCCATCGCGTCGGCGATGTTGAGCTTGGGCAGCGCAAGCAGCGTTTGCGCCTTGCTCGCCCAATCTGCGGCCAGGGCCTCGTGCTCCTTGGCGCGCCTGGCCTCGTCGAGCTTTTCGCGCACCAGTTTTGCAGCGCCTTTGTCCTTGCCACTGAGCTCCCGGAACACGTCTGCGAGCTGCTCGGGCGTGGGCTCGCTAGCGACCCAGGCTTTGATGCGGGTGGCCCGCTCGGCCGCTGTGGCTGCCGTGAAAGCCCCACCGGTCATACCGTCCAGGGGATGTGTCGCATGTGTTTTTGTGGAGTGGGCAGTCGTCACAGTGGGCTCGAATCCAAATGGGTAAAGACCGCGCATTTTCGCAGCGATTTACGGGGCGATCGGCACATTGTGGGGGTTGCTTTCGCGATTTTCTGTCCCGCAGCCCGCGGCAAGGGATACGGGTTTGCATACCGGGAGCCGCCAACTGGGTGGCCATTCGGGGCACCCAACGCCCCCGCCGAGCCACAACCTGGGCGGCTTTATAGATAAATAATTGGCTAATTGGTCTAATTTTTATGGTTGACTCGATATATCGGGCCCACCTAAAATTCCAGCCATCGGTTCTAAACCGACCTACGCGGCCCCCGAGCCGCTTCGCTGCCGAACCCGGCATGGTCAAGTCGCTGCACATGTCAATACGACGCCGCAGGACATTGATAGCGTACCAACCCAACCCGGCATGCTTGCGCTGCACCCATCCAGTTTCTGGTGGGTGAACTGCACAAACCTGCCAACGAAGGAGGTGCTATGACAGTTGCCAATCCATTCAAGAAGATCAACAAGGTCTTTCCACGTGTTTTCTCCCGTGGTTTCTTCGCGCTCACCCACAGCGGCTTTGCGCTCGTGGGACTGGGCGTCGTGTTTGTCGCCATCGCCCTGGTGGCCCGCCCGGAACTGCGTGTAGCCAGTGAAGTGGCCCTCATTAACTGGCTGCAGGACCGGCAAGTCGCCCTCGATGGCTTGGTGCAAGACGCCGACGCTGGTGAGCGCGCCACCGCCGCCGACCCCAAGGACTTGCCAAAGCAACAAGCTGCTGTCGCCTACTGGCTCAGCCGCAAGTACCGGGTCGCTGCGGAGCCACTCAGTGCGCTGGTCGTCGAGGCGTTCGAAACCGGCGCGCGGGTCAAAGTAGACCCTGCGCTGATTCTGGCGGTGATGGCGGTCGAGTCGGGATTCAACCCATTTGCCCAAAGCTCCATGGGCGCACAGGGGCTGATGCAGGTCATGACCAAAGTGCACAGTGAGAAATACGAGAGCTTTGGCGGGCACTTGGCGGCATTCGACCCGCTGAGCAACCTGCGGGTGGGCGTGAAAGTCCTCAAAGATTGCATTGCCCGCGCCGGGTCGGTGGAAGGCGGCCTCAAGCTCTATGTGGGCGCCGCCAACCTTGCCGACGACGGCGGGTACGCCGCCAAGGTCATGGCCGAGTACAACCGTATCCAACGCGTCGCTGCAGGCCAGCCGCTCACTCCCGACGGCAACGTGCCCACGGCGCCGCAAACCACCAGCGACGAGCGCGTGGCCAGCCTGTTTGGTAGCTGAATCGGGCTCGGGTAGACTCGGCCGCGCCGGGCCAGTAGCGGGGCATTTCTGAACGTGGCACGCAGCATGCGGCCACACATGCAGGGATGCGCCACCGCACCAGCCCACTGATCCGGGCCAAAGCCCGCCCAGAAAGACCGCCATGTACGACCGCCAAACCCTCATTGCCCAAACCGACCCCGAACTGTGGGCTGCCATCCAGGCGGAGAACGCCCGCCAAGAACACCACATTGAACTGATCGCCAGCGAGAACTACGCGTCCCCTGCGGTGATGGCGGCGCAGGGCAGCCAGCTCACCAACAAATATGCCGAGGGCTACCCCGGCAAGCGGTACTACGGCGGGTGCGAGAACGTGGACATCGCCGAGCAATTGGCGATCGACCGTATCAAGCAACTTTTTGGTGCCGACGCCGCCAACGTCCAAGCCCATTGCGGTGCCTCCGCCAACGAGGCCGTGTTTCTCGCTTTTTTGCAGCCCGGCGACACCATCATGGGCATGAGCCTGGCCGAAGGCGGCCACCTGACCCACGGCATGCCACTCAACATCAGCGGCAAGTGGTTTAAGGTGGTGTCCTATGGTCTCAACGAGAAGGAAGAAATCGACTACGACGCGATGGAACGGACGGCCCACGCGACCCGCCCCAAACTGATCATTGCTGGCGCCAGTGCCTACTCGCTGGCAATTGATTTCGAGCGGTTCGCTCGGGTGGCCAAGGCGGTTGGCGCCATTTTCATGGTCGATATGGCGCACTACGCAGGGCTGATTGCAGCCGGTGAGTACCCCAACCCTG
>JBIIZY010000179.1:0-6109 GCA_044346035.1 Rhodoferax sp.
TTGTTGGGGGTTGTAGCTGTAGTGGGTGCGCTGGCCCAGCCCATCGGTCTGCTCGGTGATGAGGCCACGGGCGTTGAATTTGGAGCGTGTGGTGCTGCCGTCGGGTTGGGTCACAGTGGTTTCTTGCACGCTGCCGCCGTAGAAGCGCCAGCCCGCGGCGCGGCTGTCTTCGGAGTCGGTGTCGGGGCAGGTGCCGGCTAGGCCTGCGCTGCTCAAGGATTGGCCTGCGCGGCAGGTGAAGTCCCAGACCGTGGGCGTAGAAGTAGTGCCAGCAGTGCCGGGGTTCACTGCACCCACAGCCGCCGTACCTGCATTGGACACCGCGCTGGACACTGCGCTAGACAACTTGACCACACAAGCTCCGGTGCGCCGGTAGGCAAACCTCCAGGTCTCGCCGTTGGCGGTGGTTTGTTTGACGATGCGGTCGGTGGCGTAGGTGTTGACGGTGGGGGTGTCCGAGCCGGGGTACTTGATGGAGGCTATGCCTTGGTAACCGTTGTCCACGATCTCTGCGGCGCAGGCGGTGACTCCGTTGGGGTTGGTGTAGGTGGGCAGGCTTTGGTAGCTGTATTGCGTTACCCGGCCTTGGGGGTCGGTGATTTTGCTAACCCGGCCGTCTGCGCTGTACTCGTAGTCCTGGCGCCGCCCGGTGTGGTCGGTCAGGCGCGACACAAAGCCGTTGGAGCCATAGGTGGCGCTGATGCCCCTGCCGTCCAAGGCGCTGATGCTTTGGATGCGGCCGTTGCTTTGGCGGCTGATGGTAGTGGCCACACCGTTGCGGTCGGTGATTTTGGTGAGGAAGAGCGGTGGACCACCGCGAATGACACCGGTGATGCCCGCAAAGGGCTCAAACTGCCACTTGGTGCCGTCTTTGAGCACCACTTCCCATTGGGTCTCGCTCAGGGCGCGGGCATGGGCACCGCTGTAGCGGGGGTCATCGACGGGGCGGTAGGTGCCGCTGCCGCTGCCGGTGCCGACGCCGGTGCCGTCATCGGCCATGTTGACGAAGATGCCGCCGGGCATGACCAGGCGCTTTTGCGCACCACTCATGGGCCAGAAGCTGATGTCGTAGCCAAAGGTCCAGCCGTAGCCAAAGCTGGTGATGGTGCCTGCGCGGTTGTTGAATGCGTCCACAGGGTTGTAACGCATGCCGGTGTGTACCGGGGCCAAACCGCCAATGGACAGGCCGCCAACGCGGGCGAGTTCTTGGCCGGTGAACAGGCTCACCGGGTTGCCTGCGCTGTTGGAGGGGGTGCCGTCTTGGCCGTCGCAGGCCGGGCAGGGCTGCGGCGGTGTGGGGTTGGGCGGGCAGCTCAAGCTAAAGAGGCCACACACCCCGCAAAAGCGCGATATGCCCACGCCAGGGTCGCTGCTGACGGTTTTGCCATCGGCACTGACGGTGCCCAGGCCAGCCATCTTCCACTCGCCGGTGCCGCCCATCGGGGAGCCGTCAAACCACCAGATTTCTACCTTCTCGCCGGGGTCTTTCTCTGCCACATTGGGCAGCGTAACGGGAATGGGCGCGCTGGGGATGCCGCCCATGGGCGTGCCGAAGTAGAGCTGGTAGGCCTCCTTCATGGGGAAGGGAGGCGCACCCACGGGCAGCTTGTCGGGGTCTACTTTTTGCACTGCAAGGCGGGTTTTGCGCACACCGTCCCAGCCCACGATGGACACGCCTGCGGGCAGGGTGACCGCAAAGCCGGGGTAGCGCTCGTCGGTGATGTGCTGGTCGGCTGCGGCGTTGTTGATGGGCTTGAACTGCTCGTCTGTGGGCGGCGCGTTGATGACCCAGTCGGCCAGGGTCACAACCTCGTTGGCCGCCAGGGTGATGTTGTAGGGCCAGATGGGGTACAGCGGGTTGGCCGGGGTGGCATCAAAGCGCAGGGTGGTGACACCGGCATTCAAGCCCGTAAGGGTGAAGTTGCCCCCAGCGTCGGTGACGACTTGGTTGGTGCTGGTGTCTTGGCGCACGATGACGCCTGCAATGCCCGCGCCCGCCGGGGTCACAAAGCGGCCCTTCACGCCGGTGAGGCCGTCTTTGCTGACCACGCGCACGTTGACGCTGCTGGTGCGCACCCAGGGCAGGGCGTTGAGGCTGGCTTCTGCCCGTACGGTCACGCTGGCCGTGGCCAGTGCAGCACTGCTGTCGGCCACCAGGGTGAGCCTGCCGGTTTGGTAGGCGCTAAGCGACGGGGGCTCAAACTTGGCGCTTACGCCCGCAGGCAGGCCGCTGGCGGTGAGCTTGGCCAAGCCCTGGAAGCTGTTGGTGCCTACGCTGGCGAGGTTGAGCACCACACTGGCGCTGGAGCCTTGGATCACGTCCACCCCCGACGGGCTGGCGGTAAAGCTGAAGTCTTGCTCGCGCAGCACGGTAAAGGCGGCGCTTTGGGCTGCGCCGTTGGCGTTGCGCACGGAAACGGGGCCGCTGTCTGCGGCTTCGGGCACCTTGACGACCAACTGCGTGGCGCTGCCCGACTGCACCGCCGCGACCGCGCCGCCGCCAAAGCGCACGGTGTTGCTGTTGGCCGGCGTGGTAAAGCCGCTGCCGTCGATGGTGACTGTGCTGCCCACCGCTCCCGTGGTGGGCGCGATGCCGGTGATGGCCACGCTGGGCACCACCGGGTTGGTCACGCTAAAGCTGATCTGGCCTGGCGCAAAGGGGGCGGCGCTGGCGGTGAGCTGCACGCTACCGGCGCGGGTGGCGGTGACGGTGACGTTGGCACTGACCAAGCCAGGAGCGATGCCCACGCTGGCTGGGAACTGCAGGGCGCCCGTGCCGTTGCTGTTGAGGTTGACGGTGTAGGCGCTGGCACCGGCCGCATACGGCGCGCTGATGCTGACCACCACGGACTCGCCCGTGCTGAGGTCGGTCTTGGGGGCCGACAGGGCCAGCGGCGCGGGGCTCTCTACGGTGATGTGGGCCTGGCCCACCACGACGCTGGGCGTGGGGTTGCCGTTGGTGGGGGGCACGGTGGGGGGCACATTGTGGGTGGCGCTGAGCACGGCTTGGCCCGGGGCGACGCCGGTGACGCGGCCCTCGGGGCTGACGGTGGCGATGGTGGCGATGGAGGAGGAGGAGGAGGTGGTGGTGGTGGCAGAGGTAACGGTGGTGGTGGACCACACGGTGCCCTGGGCGGTGGTGATGTCTTTGCTGCTGGCGTCTGAGTAGGTGGCCGTGGCCTGCACTTGTGTGCTTTGGCCGGGGGTGAGGGTTACGCTGCTGGGGCCCAGGGTGATGCCCACCATCTCTGGCGCCACCACGTTGACCAGCACGCTCTTGGCACTGCGGTTCAGCGTTGCAATCACCAGGGTTTGGCCCAGTGCCAGCGCAGCCATGGGAATGTCCACGCTGCGCTGGCCTGCGGCAACGGTGACTTGTGCGGGCAGCCCCAGGACTGCGCTGTTGGTGCTGCTGATGCTGAGCACTGCGGGCGATTGGGGGGCGCGCTCCAGCGTGATGGTGAGCCGACCCAGCTTGCCCTTGGGCAGGTCTTGGGTGACGGGCACCAGTGCTGCAATTTGGGGCGGCAACAGGCTGATGTGGACGGGGACGCTGTGCAGCGTGCCGTTGAGGCTGGCACGCAGGTGCGTGCTGCCCGCGGCCAGGGCCTGCACCGCAACCGACTGCGACATCTGCCCCGGCGCAATCACCACCGTGGCCGGTACCTGCAGCAGCGTTGCATTGGCGGCTGCCAAGTTGATGGTGACTGCACTGCTTTGTGCGTTGTTGAGCTGCACGGTCACGTTGCCGCTGGCACCTTGCTGCAAGCCCAGCGGGCTGGGCAACACGTGGGTGATGGCAGCAGGCAGCGCCGACACCTCTACTGCGGCGCGCTGGACAGACCCGTTCAAGGTGGCCAGGACCTCGGCCTGGCCCACTTGCAAGGCCGTGGCGTTGAACGTGGCCTCGGTTTGGCCCGCAGGCACCAGCACGCTGCCCGCAACTTGTACCGTGCCGGGCGTGGCAGTCGCCACCATTACGGTGGTGGCACTGCTTTGCGCGTTGTTGAGCTGCACGCTGAGTTGGCCCGTGGCCCCAACGACCAGCCTGGTGGCCGCCGGGGTGAGCGCAGCCACTGCAACTGGGGCCGAGGTGACTTGCACGGCAGACTCCACCGTGCTGCCATTCAGGGTGGCCGCCACCAAGGTGTTGCCCACCTCCAACGCACGGATGTCCAAGGCGACTTGGCTGGCGCCTGCTGGCACCACCACACTGCCGGGCAGGCCCACCACGCCGCTGGTGCGGGCTTGGAGGTCCACTGGGGTGTCTGCGCTTGGTGCGGCCCCGAGTTGGACCACCAGTTGTGCGGTGCTGCCTTTGTGCAGCACCAGGGTCGTGGGCAACAAAGACACCACGGTGGGCGCCAGCGCCAGCACCTGCACCTGGGTTGATGCGCTGGACGCGCCTGCTGCGTTGTTCAGGCTGGCAGTCACTTGGGCAGTGCCTGCTGCAATACCCTGGGCCGTGAAGCTGGCAAGGGTTTGCCCGGCCGGAACGCTTACGGTAGCGGGCACGCTGACCCTGGCAGCGTTGGAGCTAGACAGCACCACCGTGGTGGCTTGCAGCTGGCTGGGCGATATGCCCACTTGCAGGGTGCCCGACGCACCTTGCTGCAGCGTGTGTTGGGAGGGCAGCACCGATACCACCCGGGCCGGCGCTGGAGCCACGTTCACGCTGGCGCTCAGGCCCACGCTGTTCAAACTGGCGCTGACGCTGGACTGCCCTGCTCCTACGCTTTGCACTGGAATGGCCACGCTGGTCTGCCCCGCAGCAAAGGGCACCGTGGCGGCCACCATGGCCGCGCTTGGGTTGCTCGATCTAAGCAACAAACTCCCTGCCTCACGTGGGGCGGGGCTGATGGAGGCGGTCAGTACACCGCTTTCGCCGTTGGTCAGGCCCAGGGGGTTGGGGGTGAGGCCGGTGAGTGCGGGTGGCGCACCTACCGGGTCCCCCGCCAGCACTTTGTAGCTCAGGCGCACCGGGGCAGTGCCAAATACCCTAACTTGCACAAGATTCGAAGCCGAGCGGACGTTGACGGTCTTCTGAAAGCTCGCAATAGCCTGCCCACCGGGCCCAAACAGGTCGCTGGCAGAGGCGATGCGCTCCATGTTGTGCCACACCTCAATGTGCAACTGCGCCCCCGGTGGCAGGTTGGCTGAGGCGTTGTCAATTACGAGGACAAAAGGCCCTGTGCTGCGTGCATGGGGGGTGTAGGCATCAAGGTCGGTAAACGCAACAGGCCCTGCGCCCACTGGGCTGATGCCGGCTGTCATGGGGCCATAAACGACCGTCTGGCCTGCCTGCGCCAAGGGCCCAACCAGCAAGGCCATCCATGCCGCCAAGGTCAGGCCCACGCGCAGCGCTGTGCGAGCTGCTTTGCGTGCGTTGCGGTCTTTGTGCAGCAAGGCGCTCAACACCGCTTGCAGCACAGCGCCGAATACAGCGCCCAGGCCCTGCGCCCAGCCGCGTGGCGTACCCAACATTGCGCAGCCTGCCATTTTTTAGCCCGCCAGTAACGTGGCCTTAGCTGGCAAAGCCCACCAGCTGCAGCACCGTCGCAGGGACCACATACTCCTTGCCACTCACCGTGATGAGCTTGACTTGGCTGTCGGCGCCGCCCAGGGTGGCGGGCAAGGTGGCTATAAACATGGTGAATCTCCAAAAACGAAAACGCAGACTGGTGTGAGAGGGCTGCGCTGATAGGGTGCTGACCGGCGTAACACTGCCGCTTCGGCCAAGTTCGCCACGTCGGCAAATCAAGCAGAAAAAGGTGGGGCGAGTTTTTCTGCGTATGCAAAGGCGCAGCGCATTGATTGTTTGGCTGGGGCTAATGTGAACAAGCGCCAGCATGGTGCGCTGTGGCCACGCTAGAGGCACAACACCGGGTTCTTGCCCCGCCCCCACTAAAATCATCTGCTTTCCCGCATCCCTCCAAGCCCGCCCCCCCCCATGCCCCGCCAACTCTTCGTCACCACCGCCCTGCCCTACGCCAATGGCAACTTCCACATCGGGCACATCATGGAGTACATCCAGGCCGACATCTGGGTGCGGTTTCAGCGGATGCAGGGGCACGTGGTCAACTTCTGCGGGGCGGACGACACCCACGGC
>JBIIZY010000030.1:0-21146 GCA_044346035.1 Rhodoferax sp.
CGCTTGGATGTAGCGGCCGTGCGTGAGATTGCCAACCGGCTGGCACTGGACGCGCCGGTGCGCGCGCAATTGGCAGCATTGGCGCCAAGCGGTTTGGTCGAAACCATTGAGGCAGAGTGGCAAGGCACGGGTGGCTGGCCCCAGCGGTTTTCTGCCAAGGGACGGGTGGGCCAACTCAGCATGCTGGCCTCGGTGCAAGAGGGTGTTTACGCGCCGGGGTTTCGCGGTGCCGACATCGACTTCGACCTCAACCAAGACCGGGGCAGCGCCCGCCTTGCAGTGCGCAATGGCGCCTTTGATTGGCCCGGTGTTTTCGCCAATCCCGGCTTGACCTTGGACGACGTGGCAGCCGATGTGTCCTGGCGCCAGGAGGGCGGTCGCTGGGTTGTCAACGTTGCCGCGCTGCGGTTTGCAAATGCAGACGTTCAGGGCGAGGCCCAAGCCAAGTGGACCAGCGCCAGCAAGGTCGCGGGTGCAGTGGGCGCTGCCAGTGCCAGTCGCGGCCGGTCGGTTGTCATTCCTACCACGGGTGCGGGCAGCCTGGATTTACAAGGTAGCCTGGTCCGGCTCGATGCCGTCGCGCTGCCCAAGTACCTGCCGCTGACCATGCAGCCGCAAGCCCGCCAATACCTGCAAGCTGCGCTGCTGGGAGGTGGCGCATCGAATGTTCGTTTCAAGCTGCGCGGCGACCTCGACCGATTTCCGTTTGAAAGCCCCGCCCAAGGTGAGTTCCGAATTGCTGGCGATTTGAAAAACATGCAGTTTGCTTACGCGCCTGAGCTGGTGCTGCCCAAAGGCAGCCGGCCGTGGCCGGCCCTGTCGCAGGCCTCGGCCGCTTTGGTGCTGGAGCACGACACCCTGACCATCAAGGGTCTGCGTGCCAGCTTTTCGGGCAGCCCGGGTTTGCAAGTCGCACGCGGTGACATCACCCTGACCGAGTTGTACGGTGCCACCGTGGTGGCGGTCAATGCCGAAGCCCGGGGGCCGCTGCAAGAGGCGCTTGGCCTGGTCAACGGCTCGCCAATTGGCGCGATGGTGGGCGGCGCCTTGGCCACCACCGTGGGCAGCGGCAACGCCGACTACCGGTTCAAGCTGGCCCTGCCTTTGGATGACCTGGACCAAACCACCGTCCAAGGTACGGTGGCCTTGGCGGGCAATGATGTGCAGATCGCGCCAGAGTACCCGCGTTTGCAGCGAGCCCGCGGGGTGCTGGCGTTCAACGAGAACGGCTTCTCGGTGGCAGCGCAGGCCCGTGCGCTCGGCGGCGATGTGCGTATCGAAGGCGGGTTGGGCACCGCTGCACAGCGCGGCGCAGCGGTACCGGCGCTGCGCATGGTTGGCGTTGCCACGGCCGAGGGGCTGCGCCAAACCGGGGTCGGCACGCCCTTGGAGCGCATCGGCCAGTTTGCCAGCGGTTCGGCTGCTTACAACCTCACCATAGGCTTGCGCGCGGGCGTGCCCGAGGTGCGGCTGACCAGTACCCTCCAAGGCTTGGGCTTGGCCTTGCCTGCACCGCTGACCAAAGACGCCAGCACCGCACTGCCCTTGCTGCTGGAGTCCGCTGCGGTCCCTGGGCCGCAGCCGCCTTCCGGCCGCTTGCAGGAACGCTTGCACCTCGACCTGGGCGACCTGGTCAGCGTAGCCTATGTGCGCGAGATCGCTGGTGCGCAAAGCAAGGTGCTGCGCGGTGCCATCGCGGTGGGCTTGGCGGCCGACGAGTCAGCGCCCTTGCCTGACGAGGGTGTTGCTGCCAACGTGAGTGTGGGCCGGCTCGATTTGGATGCTTGGTTGGGCGTGCTGTCGCAACTCTCGGGCGGTGCGCCGTCCGGTGGCGCCAGCGCCGAGGTGCAAGCCTATCTGCCCACCACCATTGCGGCGCGCGCAGACACGCTGGTTCTTGACGGCCGCACGCTCAACAAGGTGGTGGTGGGCGGCGCTCGGGAGGGTTCGTTGTGGCGCGCCAACATCGATGCCAACGAGCTCAATGGCTACGTGGAGTACCGCCAACCTTCTGGCCCTTCCCAAGGCCGCCTGTATGCGCGCCTTGCCCGTATGGTGATCAACCCGGCGGCGGCACAGGATGTCGAAAATCTGCTGGACCAGCAGCCTGCCAGCATCCCGGCACTGGACATCGTGGTGGAGGACTTTGAGTTGCGGGGCAAAAAACTGGGCCGCATCGATCTCCAGGCCACCAACATTGGTACCGGAAACGCGCGCGACCCCAGCCGGGAGTGGCGCCTTAACCGTTTCAATATCAGCACGCCAGAGGCCACCCTCACGGCCAGCGGTAACTGGGCTAACGTGAACCTTCCGACCGCATTGCTGCCCTCGCAGAGCGGCCGTGAGCGCCGACGCACCGCACTGACTTTCACGCTCGACATCGCCGACAGCGGCGGCTTGCTGACCCGCTTTGGCATGCCCGGCGTGGTGGCCAAGGGCAAGGGCAAGATCGACGGGAACATCGGGTGGCAGGGTTCCCCGCTCACGCTGGACCTGCCCAGCCTGGCCGGGGGCTTCAATGTCAACATTGAGGGCGGTCAGTTTTTGAAGGCCGAGCCTGGCATTGCCAAGTTGCTGGGCGTCTTGAGCTTGCAGTCACTGCCGCGGCGGCTGACCCTGGATTTTCGTGATGTGTTCTCCGATGGTTTTTCGTTTGACTTTGTGCGCGGCGATGTGGTGGTTGCCCAAGGCATTGCCCGCACCAACAACCTGCAAATGAGAGGCGTGAACGCGGCGGTGCTGATGGAGGGGCAGGCCGACATTGCCAAAGAAACGCAGCAGCTCAAGGTGGTCGTAGTCCCCGAAATCAACGCTGGCAGCGCATCACTATTGGCTTCCACCATCAATCCGTTGGTGGGCCTGACCACTTTTTTGGCGCAGCTGGTGTTGCGCCGACCGCTGATCGAGGCCAACACCCTGGAATTCCAAATTGATGGCACGTGGCTGGAGCCCCGTGTGACCAAAGTCGAACGCAAACCCGCCGCACCTGCAGCATCTAACCCAGGAAGCTCCCGATGAAAGCAGCCGCACTGCAAATGGTCTCCACCGGCGTGGTCGCCGACAACCTGGCGCAGGCTGCAGAGCTGATCGCGCAGGCCGCAACCCAAGGCGCCGAGCTGGTGGTGTTGCCCGAGTACTTTTGCATGATCGGCCAAAGCGACGCCGACAAGCTCGCGATCCAAGAGCCCTTTGGTGCGGGGCCCATACAGCAGCTCCTCGCCGATGCGGCGCGTCACCACGGTGTCTGGCTGGTGGCTGGCACATTGCCTTTGTGTGGTGCCAGTGCGCAGCGGGTGTTCAACAGCACCCTGGCCTACGACCCGCGAGGCGCATGTGTAGCGCGCTACGACAAGATGCACCTGTTTCGGTTCGACAACGGACGCGAGCGTTACGACGAATCGCGGGTGCTGGAGTCGGGTGCTGCGCCCACCCAGTTTGCGCTGCCGTCGCGCGATGGTCACACCTGGCAGCTGGGCCTGAGCGTGTGCTACGACCTGCGCTTTCCGGAGTTGTACCGGGCCTATGCCTCTGGGGGTGCGGATCTGCTGTTGGTGCCGTCTGCGTTCACCTACACCACCGGCCAAGCGCACTGGGAAGTGTTGCTGCGCGCCCGCGCCATCGAAAACCTGGCGTTCGTGCTGGCCGCAGCCCAAGGCGGCGTGCATCCCAGTGGACGCCAGACCTGGGGCCAGTCGATGTTGATCAATCCCTGGGGTGAGGTGCTTGCCAGCTTGGACCAAGGCCCCGGTGTGGTGCTGGCAACCTTGGATGCCACGGACTTGGCGCAGCGGCGCAGCCAGCTGCCTGCGCTGGCCCACCGGCTGCTATGACTGCGTGTCTTTGTCTTTGGCCGACTGTTCGCTGTCTTGCAGGGTCGGCGGTTCGCCTTTGTTGCGGCCCGAGAACATGGTCCACCAAATGATGAAGATGAAAATCAAACCGGCACCCAGGGCCTCAAGCAGCAGCAGTGTCATAGGGGCGCGTTTGCGTTGGTGGAAGGTGGCGGTGATTGTAGGAACGCTGGTCGGATGCGCTAGCGTGACCGCCGATTCCCCTACGCCGAATGGCCCCGTTGCAGCCACCCCGGCGGACATCCGTATGCAGCCCAAAAGCCGCTGGGTGGCAGTCGATTGGGACGATCTGCCGGGCTTTGCCCAAGACACTCTGTTCGAGGCATGGAACGCCTGGATCAAGAGTTGCGAACGGCCGCGCGAGCCTTGGCTTGGCGTGTGTGCGGATGTGCGACGGCTCAGCATTGCCAGCGAGGAGGCGCAGCGCGATTGGATACGCCAGCAGCTCCAGCCCTACCGGGTCGAGGGATTGCAAGGCGCCAGCAGTGGTTTGCTCACCGGCTACTACGAGCCGCAACTGCAAGCCAGCCGCGTTGCGACACCCGAGTTCCCTGTGCCCCTGTACCGAACCCCGCTGAACTGGGTTGCTGGGCAAGCTTGGTACACCCGCAGCGAGATAGAAACCTTGCCGCAGGCCCAGGCGGCACTGCAAGGTCGGGCGATTGCCTACCTCGCCAACCCCGTGGACGCGTTGGTACTGCAGATCCAAGGCTCGGGACGGCTGCACCTCACCGAACCTGACGGCTCCGTGCGCTTGGTGCGCTTGGCCTACGCAGGCACCAACGACCAGCCGTACCGCAGCGTGGGTCGCTGGTTGCTCGACCAGGGTCTGGTGAAGGACGCGTCCTGGCCGGGAATCAAAGCGTGGTTGGCCGCCAACCCGCAGCGCGAGCAAGAACTTTTGTGGAGTAATCCACGGGTAGTGTTTTTTAATGAAGAGCCCATGACCGGTTTGGACGCCGAATTTGGACCCAAAGGGGCCCAGGGCGTGGCGCTCACGCCCGGTCGCTCCATTGCGGTGGACCCCGGCAGCATCCCCTACGGCACGCCCATTTGGCTGGCCAGTACAGGCCCCCAAATCACTCTGCAACGCCTGGTGCTGGCGCAAGATACTGGCAGCGCCATTACCGGTGCGGTGCGGGCAGATTATTTTGCCGGATGGGACGCGGCGGCGGGCGAACTGGCGGGCCGTTTGCGCCAGCCGGTGCAGATGTGGGCCCTGTGGCCGAAGTAGGCCAGTTCACGTTACTATGCCGAACCATATCAATTGACCGGGAACATCGCCATGCGCAACACATCCGCAATGCGTGAGATCGACGAACGCACCAACTTGACGGCCAACAGCATGTTTGAGCTGCTGCTGTTTCGGCTCGGTGAGACCAACGGATCGCAAAAGCGTGAAATCTTTGGCATCAACGTCTTCAAAGTGCGCGAAATCATGGTCATGCCGGAAATCACCGCCATGGTCAACGCGCCGCCTTCGGTCATGGGTGTGGCCAATATCCGTGGCCAGATGATTCCTGTGGTCAACCTGCCGCTCATCACGGGCTGCAATCCGACCAAGGGGCTGGGTATCTTGTTGGTCACTGAGTTCGCGCGAACCACCCAGGCCTTCGCGGTTGAAGAGGTCAACGAAATCGTGCGTCTGGAGTGGAAGCAGGTGCTCTCCGCTGAGGGTACTGGCGGCGGCTTGGTGACCAGCATCGCTCGCTTGGATGACAACGCCGAGACCACCCGCTTGGCGCAGGTGCTCGATGTGGAGCAAATTTTGCGCGACGTGTTTCCCGAACAGCACCGCGCGCTCAAAGAAGATACTGTCATGCCGCAGGCCACCATCCCTGCGGGTTCGGTGGTGCTGGCGGCAGATGACTCGGCGGTCGCTCGCATGATGATCGAGCAGGGGCTCAAGGCCATGAACATCACCTACGTCATGACCAAGAGTGGCAAGGAAGCGTGGGAGCGGCTGCAAGCCATGCACGCCGAAGCAAGCCAGCAAGGCAAAAACATCAAGGACAAGGTGGCCTTGGTGCTGACCGACTTGGAAATGCCCGAGATGGACGGCTTCACCCTGACCCGCAATATCAAGCAAGACCCGCGTTTTTCCGGTCTGCCGGTGATCATTCACTCGTCATTAACGGGTACCACCAACGAGAGCCACGTCAAGAGCGTGGGCGCCGACGCCTACGTGGCCAAGTTTGTCGCCGAAGAGTTGGGCGAAACCATTAAGCAAGTGCTGAGTCGGCTGAGCTAGCGCGGGTGCGCAGCGCCGGTCCGTGGGCTGCTGTCCCGCGCCCGGATGTGGTGGGCGAGGCCCCAGCCAGGTGCTGCGTACGGCCTGTGCGTGATTACACTGTGGCGCTGATGCGTGCCTCCTACCCGGAGCGCGGCGCACCGCGTTCCGCCCACAAGGCGGCCAACCCACCACAGGAGACTTCTGACCATGAATGCCCCCTTGCCAGCGCGCGCGCTGGAGTCTGTCACCCTCGACGACAAATACGCCCTCGACCACGGCCACGCTTTCATGAGCGGCGTGCAAGCGCTGGTCAAACTCCCCATGCTGCAGCGTGTGCGCGACCAGCGGCAGGGCAAGAACACCGCCGGTTTCATTAGCGGCTACCGCGGCTCGCCCTTGGGCGGCTACGACCAGGCGCTGGTCAAGGCCCAAAAGTACCTCAAGGCGCACCACGTGGTGTTCCAGCCCGGCGTCAACGAGGAGCTGGCCGCCACCGCCCTGTGGGGCACACAGCAACTCGGCTTTGCGCCGCCTGGCAGCAACAAGTACGACGGTGTATTTGGCATCTGGTACGGCAAGGGCCCGGGCGTGGACCGCTGCTCGGACGTTTTCAAGCACGCCAACATGGCCGGCACCACGCCCTGGGGCGGGGTGATTGCGGTGGCGGGTGACGACCACATCTCCAAAAGCTCCACGGCGGCGCACCAAAGCGACCACATCTTCAAGGCTTGCGGAACGCCGGTGTTTTTCCCGGCCAATGTGCAGGAGATTCTGGACTTGGGCATCCACGCTTTCGCCCTCAGCCGCTTTGCCGGCGTGTGGGCGGGTATGAAGACGATCCAAGAAATTGTGGAATCCAGCGCCACCGCCCTGATTGATCCGGACCGCGTGCAAATCAGAATTCCCACCGACTTTGCCCTGCCCCCCGGCGGCCTGCACATCCGCTGGCCCGACGCCGCCTTGGAGCAGGAGGCCCGGCTGTTTGACTACAAGTGGTATGCCGCGCTGGCCTACATCCGCGCTAACCGCTTGAACTACAACGCTATTGAGGGCGCGCAGGGCGGGCGGGGCGACCGCTTTGGCATCATGGCCAGCGGCAAGGCCTACAACGACACGCGCCAGGCGCTGCAGGACCTGGGCTTGGACGATGCCACCTGCCGTGCGCTGGGCATACGCCTGCACAAAGTCGGCGTAGTGTGGCCGCTGGAGGCCCAGCTAACCCGCGAATTTGCTACCGGTTTGCAAGAGATTTTGGTGGTCGAAGAAAAGCGCCAAGTCATTGAATACCAGCTCAAGGAAGAGTTGTACAACTGGCGCGCCGACGTGCGCCCCACGGTGCTGGGCAAGTTCAACGAGGTGGAAACTGCCGACCATTTCGGTGCGGGCGGCGAGTGGTCCATGCCCAACCCGACGGCCAATACCTTGCTGCGCGCCAACGCCGATCTGTCGTCGGCCCTGATCGCCCGCGCGATTGCCCAGCGCATCAAAAAGCTGGGGCTTGATGCCGACACTGCGGCCCGCGTGGATGCACAGCTGGCCATTTTGGAAGCCAAAGAGCGGTCGATGCACGCCATTACGCTAACGGGTGCCAAAGCAGCAGACCGCCAGCCCTGGTTTTGCTCGGGTTGCCCGCACAACACCTCGACCAAGGTGCCCGAGGGCTCGCGCGCCATGGCCGGGATTGGTTGCCACTTCATGACGATCTGGATGGACCGCGCCACCGTGGGTTTTACCCAAATGGGCGGCGAAGGCGTGCCGTGGGTCGGCCAGCAGCCCTTCAGCCACGACCAGCACATGTTTGCCAACCTGGGTGACGGCACCTACTTTCACAGTGGCTTGTTGGCAGTGCGCCAGTCGATTGCGGCGGGTGTGAACATCACCTACAAAATTTTGTACAACGACGCCGTGGCCATGACCGGCGGCCAGCAGATTGGTGAACGACCCGAGGGGCACAGCGTGGTGCAGATCGCACAAAGCATGCGGGCCGAAGGCGCCATCAAAATTACCGTGGTGACCGACGAGCCGGAGAAATACGAAGCCGTGCAGGGTCTGCCGGAAGGCATCGCCATTCAACACCGCGATGAACTCGACCGCATTCAGCGCGAGTTTCGTGAGATCAAAGGCACCACCGTCATCATTTACGACCAGACCTGCGCGACCGAAAAGCGCCGCCGCCGCAAGCGCGGCACGCTGGTGGACCCTGCCAAGCGCGTGGTCATCAACGAACTGGTGTGCGAAGGCTGTGGCGACTGCAGCGTGCAAAGCAACTGCGTGAGCGTGGAGCCACTAGAGACCGAGTTCGGCCGCAAGCGCCAGATCAACCAAAGTACCTGTAACAAAGACTTCTCCTGCGTGAAGGGCTTTTGCCCCAGCTTTGTTACGGTGGAGGGCGGCAGTTTGCGCAAGCCCCAAGCCAACGCGTTTGAGGGCGCGGCCCCCACATCCAATGCCAGCGCATCTGCGGGCATGCACGCGTGGCCCGCGCTGCCCGAGCCGGTCATTGCCGACCCGGCAGCAGCCCCGGGTGGCGTGTGGGGCACCGTTGTGGCCGGCGTGGGCGGCACGGGCGTGATCACCATCGGCCAGTTGCTGGGCGTGGCGGCACACCTGGAGGGCAAAGGGGTCGTCACCCAAGACGCTGGTGGCCTGGCCCAAAAAGGCGGCGCCACCTGGAGCCATGTGTTGATTGCGCAGCACCAAGACGCGATCCGCACCACCCGCGTCGGTATGGCCTCGGCCGACTTGGTGCTGGGCTGCGACCCGGTGGTGGTGGCGGGCGCCGAGACCCTGTTGCGCATGCGCGCGGGACGCACCCGTGTGGCCCTTAACACCAACACGGTTCCCACCGCTGCCTTCGTCAAAAATCCCGACTGGGTCAACCCAGGTGCGCGCTGCCAAAGCGAGATTTCCCAAACCGTCGGCCCCGATCATGTGGCCGTGTTCGATGCTGACGCGGTCGCCACCCAGTTGCTGGGCGACAGCATCTTTACCAATCCGATGATGCTGGGTTTTGCGTGGCAGAAGGGCTGGATTCCCTTGGGGCGGGCGTCCTTGCTGCGTGCCATCGAACTCAATGCAGTGGCGGTGGAGCGCAACAAGGCGGCGTTCGAGTGGGGGCGCCGCGCTGCCGTCGACTGGCCCGCGGTGCAGCGTGCCCTTGCGCCTGCGCAGGTGGTGCAGTTCGCGCCGCGCAGCAACCAGTCCCTGGAGCAGATGGTGGCCCAGCGCGTCGAGTTTTTGGCGGCCTACCAAAACCAAGCGTACGCGCAGAGCTACCAGAAGTTTGTCGAGACGGTGCGCGCCGCCGAGGCCGCCTTGGGCGACTGCGCCGCCGCCGCTCCCTTGTCGCGGGCGGTGGCGCGTTACCTGTTCAAGCTCATGGCTTACAAGGACGAGTACGAGGTGGCGCGCTTGCACACCGATGCCGCTTTTGTGCGCAAGGTCAACGCGTTGTTCGAGGGCGATTTCAAGGTTCGCCACCACCTCGCGCCGCCCCTTCTCGCCCGCAAAAACAGTGCGGGCGAATTGCAAAAGTCGGTCTACGGCCCGTGGGTGCGTACTGCGTTTGCACTGTTGGCGCCGCTTAAAGTGCTGCGCGGCACCCCACTGGATGTGTTTGGCTACAGCGAGGAGCGGCGCACCGAGCGCGCCTTGGTAGCGCAGTACCGCCAAGACATTGCAGCGCTGTTGCCCACGCTGCACCCCGCCCGGCTGGAAGCTGCGGTGGCCTTGGCCAGCGTGCCCGAGCAGATCCGGGGTTACGGCCATGTCAAGGCGCGGCACCTAGCAGTGGCGCGCGCGCAGCGGGACGTGCTGCTGGAGCGCTACCACCAAACTTCTGTGCCGCAACCCTCGATCACATAGGGCTACGCGCCCACGGGGGTTGCCACACCAGTGCCCGCATACAATGCGCGGCTGACCACGCCCTGGCGGAGCGCGCAACCGCAGCTGTTTCGCAGGGGCCCTACAGGTCCGCAATCCCCCCAATTTTTTGTGGAGTAGTTCTGTGTTTATTTCCTCTGCTTTTGCCCAAACCGCGCCGGCCGCTTCGGGCGGTGATTTCCAGTCTTCGCTCTTGAGCATGCTGCCCTTGGTGCTGATGTTTGTGGTGCTGTGGTTCGTGATGATTCGCCCGCAAATGAAGAAGCAAAAAGAGCACAAGGCGATGATCGACGCCATCGTCAAGGGCGACGAAGTCGTTACCGCCGGTGGCGTGCTGGGCAAGATTGCCAAAATCAGCGACGGGTTTGTCAGCCTCGAAGTGGCCAGCGGTGTTGAGGTCCAGATCCAGCGCAGCGCCATCGTGCAGGTGTTGCCCAAGGGCTCCATCAAGTAACCCGGCTGCGGCGTCTCCATGAACCGGTATCCGCTTTGGAAGTACGCGATTTTGCTGGTCGCGCTCATCGTGTCTGGGCTGTACGCGCTGCCCAATCTGTTTGGCGAATCGCCCGCAGTGCAAGTGTCGGTGGCCAAGGCGACATTGCGGTTGGACGAAGCCGCCCGCAGCCGGGTCGAAGCGACACTGAAATCCGCCGGTATTGCGTCGGACAGCGTGGTCCTCGACGGCAACTCCATCAAGGCCCGGTTTGCCGACACCGACACCCAGCTCAAGGCCAAAGACGCCATCCAGCGCGCGCTCAATCCCGACCCCGCCGACCCTTCCTATGTGGTGGCCCTGAATTTGCTGTCCCGCTCGCCGGCGTGGTTGACCGCTTTGCATGCCTCGCCCATGTATTTGGGCTTGGACTTGCGCGGCGGTGTGCACTTCATGCTGCAGGTGGACATGCAGGCGGCCCTCACCAAGCGCGCCGAGTCGCTGGCCGGCGACATGCGCGTTGCGCTGCGGGAAAAGAACTTGCGCCACGGCGGCATCAACCGCAACGGCCAAACCATCGAAATCCGGTTCCGCGATGAAGCCACGCTGCAGGCGGCCAAGCGCTTGGTCCAGG
This sequence comes from Rhodoferax sp., assembly GCA_044346035.1. Lineage (GTDB taxonomy): Bacteria > Pseudomonadota > Gammaproteobacteria > Burkholderiales > Burkholderiaceae_C > Allorhodoferax. The sequence continues at coordinate 11,034 of JBIIZY010000030.1, forward strand.
AGCAGTTTGCTGACCTGGCCACTGTCGAGTCGGCCGATGGCGCTGACTTCAAGATGGTGGCGAGCATCCAGCCCGCTGCGGCCCGCACTGTGCAAGACCAAGCGCTCAAGCAAAACATCACCACCTTGCACAACCGCATCAACGAGCTGGGCGTGGCTGAGCCGGTGATTCAGCAGCAGGGGCTGGACCGCATCGTGGTGCAGCTGCCCGGGGTGCAAGACACGGCCAAGGCCAAAGACATTTTGGGCCGCACCGCAACGCTGGAAATCCGCATGGTCGATGACACAGCCGATGCCCGCGCCGCAGAAGTCGGCACCGCCGCTGTGCCCTTTGGCTCAGAGCGTTTTCTAGAGCGCAACGGCCAGGCGGTGATTGTCAAAAAGCAGGTGTTGCTGACCGGCGAGAACCTGACCGACGCCCAACCTGGTTTTGACAGCCAGACGCAAGAACCTGCAGTGCACCTCTCACTCGATGCCAAGGGCTCCCGCATCTTTCGCGATGTGACCCGCGAGAGCATTGGCAAACGCATGGCCATCGTGTTGTTTGAGAAGGGCAAGGGCGAGGTGGTTACCGCGCCGGTTATTCGCTCGGAGATCGGTGGCGGCCGGGTGCAAATTTCTGGAAGCATGACCACCACCGAGGCCGCTGACACCGCGCTGCTGCTGCGCGCCGGTTCGCTGGCGGCACCGATGGAGATCATCGAGGAGCGCACCATCGGCCCGTCGTTGGGTGCAGAAAACATTGCCAAGGGCTTCAATAGTGTGACCTGGGGCTTTGTTGCCGTCGCGCTGTTCATGTGTGTGTACTACATGCTGTTTGGGGTGATATCGAGCGTGGCTTTGGCCTTCAACCTGCTCTTGCTCGTGTCGGTGCTGTCCATGCTGCAAGCCACCCTGACCCTGCCTGGCATGGCCGCCATGGCCCTGGTGTTGGGTATGGCCATCGATGCCAACGTGCTGATCAATGAGCGGGTGCGCGAAGAGCTGCGCAATGGCGCCTCGCCGCAAGCCGCCATCCATGCGGGTTACGACCGTGCCTGGGCCACCATCATCGACTCCAACGTCACCACCTTGATAGCCGGTTTGGCCCTCCTGGCCTTTGGCTCGGGGCCGGTGCGTGGCTTTGCAGTGGTGCACTGCCTGGGCATTTTGACCAGCATGTTTTCCGGCGTGTTCTTCTCCCGTGGTGTGGTTAACCTGTGGTACGGTCGCCAGAAGAAGCTCAAAAGCGTGTCCATTGGCACTGTGTGGCGGCCCGAATCGGGCAGCCAAGTCGCACCGAACGCGTAGGGAACACCAGACATGGAATTCTTCAAAATTCGCCGTGATATTCCTTTCATGCGGCATGCGGTGCTGTTCAATCTGTTCTCCGCGCTGACCTTTGTTGCAGCGGTCTTTTTTCTCTTCAGCCGCGGCTTGCATTTGTCGGTGGAATTCACCGGTGGCACGCTGATGGAAGTCAGTTACGCACAACCGGCCGACCTCAATGCAATCCGCAGCACGGTGGCCAAGCTGGGCATTAACGATGTGCAGGTGCAGAACTTCGGAACCGCACGCGACGTGCTCATTCGTATGCCGGTACAAAAAGGCAGCAGCACCGCCCAGCAAAGTGATTTGGTGATGGGCGCACTCAAGGCCAGCGACCCCAGCGTGACGCTGCGCCGCACCGAGTTCGTCGGCCCCCAGGTCGGCGACGAACTGGCGGTGGACGGGCTCAAGGCCTTGGCCTTTGTGGTGGTTGGCATCATGGTGTATTTGGCGGTGCGCTTTGAGTGGAAATTCGCCGTGGCGGCCATCATTGCCAATTTGCACGACGTCATCATCATCTTGGGATTTTTCGCCTTCTTTCAGTGGGAGTTTTCGCTGCCGGTACTGGCGGCGGTGCTGGCGGTGCTGGGGTACTCGGTCAATGAATCGGTGGTCATCTTTGACCGGATTCGCGAGAACTTCCGGCGTTACCGCAAGATGAACACGCGCGAGATCATTGACAACGCCATCACCTCCACCATCAGCCGAACCATCATCACCCACGGCAGCACCCAGTTGATGGTGGTGTCCATGCTGCTGTTTGGCGGCGCGACGCTGCACTACTTTGCGCTGGCCCTCACCATCGGCATCTTGTTTGGTATTTATTCTTCGGTCTTCGTTGCTGCTGCGATCGCCATGTGGCTGGGCGTTGAACGCGAAGACCTGATCAAGGGCCCGGTCAAAAAGACCGACGACCCCAATGATCCCAATGCAGGTGCCACGGTTTAACATGGGCTGACCATGGCCAGCGCTCCCGGACTCTCTCCCAGATTGCAGCTCGGAAGGGCGGTGCGTGAGCGGTTCTTGGTGGACGCGGGCAACGCCATGACCGAAATTGGCAGCGCGGTCATGATCCGTCTGACCGAGCTGGTCGATGAGCCCGGTGGCGCGCGCGAGTCCCAGACGCGGCGCGACACCTGGATGGCTTACAAGTCCTTGCGCGAGACCTGGGTGAGCTCCACCATCAAGCAATGGCGCGATTGCCTGGAGCCCGCCAAGCCCAAGTCAACCGACAAAGCGCCCGAGCTGGCCAACATGGAGCTGGTTGGTAACGAGGCGGTCGAAAACAAGATTCTGGCGTCCCGCCTGGTGCTGGCCGTCAATGAAAAAGTGCTGGCCGACCTGGACGATTTGCGGGTCCGCATCAAGTGGCTTGAGGGCATCGAAGACCTGGACGGGCGCGACGTGCTGCGCCCCGAAGTGTTGGTGCTGCTGCTGGTGGAGCAGTGGTCCCAGTCGGGCATGCCCGGCGACACCTGGCCGATGGTGAACGCGGTGGTGCAGCGCATCTTGATCGAACGCCTGCGCGACTGCTACAAGAACGCCAACAAGGCGCTGGTTGGCAAGGGCGTGCTGCCCACCATCGAACTCAAAGACAGGGTGAAAGCGCCCGTGCGTACCTTGCCTGGCTACCGGCCGGCGCCAGTGCGGCCCATGCCACCCACAGCAGAGCAGCCCGAGGCGGCCTATGGCGATCCTGGCTACGGCTATGCATCCCGCACCGTGCCGGGCGCGATGTATGCCGATTCGGACTTTGGCAATGCGCCGTATTTCGAGCCGACCCGCCCGGGCACGTTCGTGCTCCCCGCAGCACCTGTTGCACCCTCGGTCCCTGGTCCCCTGCGCGCAGCGGCGCAGTACGCTTCCGCTCAGCCTGGCGCAGCGACTTTTTGGCGGCAGGGCGCAAACGCCCAGTCCCCTGGCATGGCGTACGCCGCAGCCGATGAGGCACGCATGGGCAGCTCACCGTTTGCGCGCGCCCAGCAACGTGCGCAGGGCGTAATGGGCCAGTTGCGGCGCATTTTTGTGGGCAGCGCGGGTGCCGACTACGCCGCCACCATGTTGCACCAGCCCTCGCCCACCTTGATACAGGCGCTGTCGCCCCAGGGGGTGGCGGCCACCCAGTTAATCGACGGCACGCTGTACGAGGATTACAGCCCGGTTGGCGTCGCGCGCTTGGCCCAGAACTTGCGCGAGAAGACCCTGGACCTGAAAAAGAAAACAGAATCCAAGGGCGAGAAGGCCACGATCGAAATCGTTGCGCTGATGTTCCAGGCTATCTTGTCGGAAGAGCGTATTCCACCGGGCATTCGGGTGTGGTTCTCGCGCTTACAGATGCCGGTGCTGCGGGTGGCGCTGGAGGACCCCGATTTTCTGGGCACCACCGACCACCCGGCGCGCCTGTTGATTGACCGCATGGGCTCGTGCGTGATGGGCTTTGACGCCACCGGTGTGCAAATCGCGGCAATGGAGGCAGAGGTACGCCGGGTGGTGCAGGTCATCGAGCAGTACCCCGATACGGGCAGCAAGGTGTACCGAATCGTGTACGAGGAGTTCCAGAAGTTCTTGGCCAAGTTCCTTAGCGACCATGGCGGCGTGCAAAAGGTGGTGGGCGTGGCGCAACAGGTCGAGCAGAAAGAGACCTTGGCGATCCAGTACACCATCGAAGTGCGCAACATGCTCAAGGACATGCCGGTGCGCGAGGAAGTCCGGGTGTTTCTGTTCAAGGTGTGGGCAGAGGTGCTGGCGGTTTCTGCGTTGCGCAAAGGGGCCAAGCATGCGGACACCCAGATACTCAAAAAATCGGTGACCGACCTGGTGTGGGCCGCCAGTGCCAAGCCCAACCGCACCGAACGCGCCAAGGTTATTCAGGATCTGCCGCAGTTGCTTGCGCAGCTGCGTGCGGGCATGGAGCTGCTTGCCATGCCAGTGCCCGAGCAGGATGCGCACATCAAGAAGATTAGCGACACCTTGGCCGATGCATTCCAGTCCAAAACCCAGGCCATCGCGCAGGATCAAATCGATGCGATGGCCAAGCGCTTGACCAACTTGGAAGACCTCGTCGGTGAAGACGGCGTGGGCGATTTACCACTGGACGCCGAAAGCTTGGAGATGATGCTGGGTATCGATGCTGCGACGATGGAGGTGGTGGTCAACGGCGGCGCCAAACCCTCGGCGGCCATGCTGGCTTGGGCGGGCGAACTGCAGTTGGGTGCTTGGTTCACCTTGGACCACAACAGCCACCTGGCGCAAGTTCAGTTTGTCTGGCGCAGCGAGCGCAAACACCTCAACCTGTTTGCGTCGAGCACAGGCAAAGGCTACCTGCTCCAAGCGGGTCGGTTGGCAGCCTACCTGCAGGCTGGTTTGCTGCTGCCCCAAGAGGACGAAGCGTTGACAGTGCGCGCAGCGCGCAATGCGCTGGCCAAACTGGAAGCCAACCCCGAGCGATTGTTGGGCTGAGGGTCGATTTAGTGCGCGATGCGCACGCAACCGTGGTCCCACAATTCGTCCAGCACCAAGGCGTCGGGTTCGTGGCCAAAGCGCCAGTACACCAGCAGGATGATCACTTTCAGGTCTTCCAGCCGGATGGGTCCACCCGGCACCGCCATTGCCCGCTCCAGCACCACTTCGCGCAACTGCGCAGACAACACCCCGGCGCTCTCTAAGAACCGGATGAATCCCAAGGCCTGCACGCCCAAGTGCTGCTGCTCGTGCGCCGCGTAAATGCGCACGCTGGTTGGCGAAGGCTGTACCAACCACGGTAGAACGGGCTGCGGATGGGCCGCACTCTCTAGGCCCTTGAGCCAGGCCAGTGCGTCGTCTATCTCGTCTGGGTCGAAGCCTAGGCCTTTGAGCTTGCGCTCCAGAAGGTGGGGTTCGGCGCAGGTATCTGTCGCATCGTAATGGTCGTACACAAAGGTCAGTACATCAAACATGCGGGCAATATAGCCCAGATACTTTGTTCAGCTGGCCCTGGTCGGACTTCCCGTTCTTTTCCGCGTTTTAGGCCGGTGGCGCAGCGAACAACCGCTGAAACATGCCACCGGGAAGTCTCGCTACATGGCCTGTCAGTTCCAATGCCATGAGCTCTGCCTGCAGGGTGGGGGTGTCCAAGCCCGTCTGGGCTTGCAGCGCATCTAGGCTGCACGGGTCTACGCCAAGCGCCTGCACCAGCGCGCTGTCAGGAGCGGCGGGCATGGGCGCTGCTGGCTGGTGCGCCAGCGGCGCTTGCCACTGCAGCTCCTCAAGAATGTCTTGGGTGCTCTCTACCAACTTTGCGCCCTGCTTGATCAGCGCATGGCAGCCCCGCGCTTGGGTCGCGTGGATCGAGCCGGGAATGGCAAACACATCACGCCCTTGTTCGGCGGCCAGGCGCGCGGTAATGAGTGAGCCCGATTGCAGCGCCGCCTCCACCACCAAAGTGCCGCGTGAGAGGCCGGAGATGATGCGGTTACGTTGCGGGAAGTTGGACGCCAGCGGTGCTGTGCCCAGCGCATATTCGCTGAGCAGCACGCCGCGCTCGGCAATGCGGTGGGCCAAGCCGCGGTGTTCTTTGGGGTACACGCGGTCCAGGCCGGTTCCAACCACGGCGATGGTGGCCACCGAATCGGGCGGTGCGCCCGCCAACGCGCCTTCGTGGGCCGCCCCGTCGACCCCCATGGCCAGCCCCGACACGATGGTGAGCCCGGCCGCGGCCAAGGCCTGGGAGAACTGCCTGGCATTGGCCAGCCCCTGGGGGCTTGGGTTGCGGCTGCCCACCACCGCCAGGCAGGTTTGGTGCACCGTGCCCAGCAGCTGTCGCTCCCATACTTCAGGGTGGGCAATGGCATACAGCAGCAGCGGTGGATCGTCGGTGTCCAGCAGGGCCTGCGGGTAGTTGGCATCGCCAAGTGCCAGTACACGGCGTGCGCCGGGATCGGCTTGCAGCCAGGCTTGCGTGGTGCCCACCAGCGCGGCCAGCTCCGCAGGCTCGGCGCGCAGCGCATGCGCTTGCGCCGTGGATACGCTGTCCTCGAGCGCATACAAGGGCTGGGCAAACACCGCGCTGGGCAGACCGAAAGTGCGCAGCAATTTGCGCGCGGTCACCCCGCCTACACCGGGTGTGCATTGCAGGCGCAACCACGCGTGAAGTTCCGCCGGCTCCATGGGCGGTGACGGTGCAGTGCGCACAGGCTGAGTTCAGCGGGGGCTGGCCAAGCGGTCACCGACGCGCACTGCATCGGTGATCTCCAGCACCAGCGCGTACGAGACGCGGTCGAATGTGCGAAACACCATGAGCAAGCCGTTGCGTTCGTCGGGGAGTTTCATCAATGCCAGGCTCTCGTCTTGCTTGTCTACCACGCGCGCGCCGTCTTTGAGGATTGCCAGCACCGTACCGGCCTCCATGCCATCGCGCTTGCCGCGGTTGATGGCGACCACCTGGTTTTGGGCGGCGTTCACCACTGCGCTGCCGTAGACCGACACGATGCGCCCGTCGGCCGCGCCAGAAGGCGCTTGCGGTGTATAGCTGCGCACCTCCCTGGGCGGCTCTGGCAGCAGCCGGTCGCCCACCCGCATCTCCTCTTTCGCGCTGGTGATGTCCACCGTGGCGGGCACGACCGTTGCGACCAAATTGCCCTGGGCGTCTGGCACCTGTGCTACGCCTTCGCCGCGTACCAAGCTGGCGCGCCCGGCGTACCGCGCTTCGTACCCGAGCACCTCGCCGGTATCGGGGTCCTTGAGCGGGGTCGCGCTGCGAAACACCCGGAACTGCTGCGACTTACCGGCACCATCGATGAGCGGAGCGCCGCTTGGCCCGCGCGCATAGGCGCGGTCGCCACGCGACAACAGTACCCGGCCCTCTTGCGCAGAGACGATGCGTGGCGCCGCTGCAAAGGCCACCGCATCGACGATCAATGGCTCAGCCAAGAACGGTTCTATGGCGCTGGGCTGCAGTGCCGGCAGGGCCTGACTGGCCAGCGGCTCGGAGCGGGTTTGCGGAGACAGTCGAACGGTTGGCAGGCTTTGCATGCCACCAGCACCAGCACCAGCACCAGCGGAATCGCCTGCACCTGCACCGCCGAGCTTAAGCAAAGCGCGGCCGCCGCTGCTTTCGAGCACCACGCGCTGTCCTGGGTAGATGAGGTGGGGATTTTTGATTTCTTCTTGGTTCATGCCCCACAGCGTGGGCCACTGCCAGGGACTTTTGAGAAACAGGGAAGCAATAGCCCACAGGGTGTCGCCAGCTTTGACGGTGTAGCTGCTGGGCGCGTCGGCCGCCAAGGCTTGCAGCGGCACGCCCTGGGTGGCAGCCGCGCTGGACGCGTTCTGGGTGCCCGAGGCGGGTGCGGGTGCCGGGACCTGCGCTGCGGCCTGGCTGCACCACAACACGGTGGTCGCTGCGCCCATGGCAAGCATTGCAAGCGTGATTCGGGCCGGTCGGTGAGTGGTCATATTGTTGTGCAACCCCAAGTGATCCATGAAAATGCGCGTGCGATTCTGCGCCCATGCACCTGATTCGGCAACGTACCTGGTCCGCCGCCAACGAAGTCCACCAAAAAAGTGGCGAAAATAGCGGCCCACCTCTTTGACACCCATGGCGCCACTTTCCATTCTCAATTATCCCGATCCACGTTTGCACACGGTTGCCAAGCCAGTGGCCGTGGTGGACGACCGCATTCGCACCTTGGTGCGCCAGATGCTGGAAACCATGTACGAGGCCAAGGGCATCGGCCTGGCGGCCACCCAGGTTGATGTGCATGAGCAGGTGATTGTGATTGACGTGTCCGAGGAGCGCGATGAGCCCCTGGTGTTGATCAACCCTGAGCTGGTGTGGACCAGCCCCGAGACCCGCGTCAACGAAGAAGGCTGTCTTTCGGTGCCTGGCATTTACGACGGCGTGTTGCGCCACGAGGCAGTCCACGTGCGCGCCTTGGACCAGTCCGGCCACAGCCGCACGGTGCAGGCGCAAGGCCTGCTGGCGGTTTGCATTCAGCACGAAATGGACCACCTGCGCGGCAAAGTGTTTGTGGAATACCTGTCCTTGCTCAAGCGCAACCGCATCAAAACCAAGATGGTCAAGGCGCAGCGCGATGGTTCGCGCTGAGTGCCGGGCCACCGCGGCGTGAAGGCGGCGCCATGCGCGTGATTTTTGCCGGTACGCCGGAGTTCGCCCGGGTGGCGTTAGAGCATATTCACCGCGCGGGCCACACGGTGGCGCTGGTGCTGACCCAGCCCGACCGTCCAGCCGGTCGCGGCCTGCAACTGCAAGCCTCACCGGTGAAAACGTTTGCGTTGGCGCACGGCTTGCCAGTGGCGCAGCCACGCAGCCTGCGCGAAGACGGCAACTACCCGCAGGACGCCGCTCTGGCGCGCGCGCAGATTGCACAGGCACAAGCCGATGTGATGGTGGTAGCCGCCTACGGCTTGCTGCTGCCGCAATGGGTGCTGGATGCACTGGCTGCGCCGCGCAGTGGCTGCATCAACATCCACGGCTCTTTGCTGCCGCGCTGGCGCGGCGCCGCGCCGATCCACCGCGCCATTGAAGCCGGCGACCGCGAGACCGGTGTCACCATCATGCAAATGGATGCCGGGCTGGACACCGGCGACATCCTGGCGCTGCGGCGCATTGCCATCAACGACGAAGACACCACGGGCACCGTGCACGATGCGCTGGCGCTGCTGGGCGCGCAGTTGCTGCTCCAGGTGTTGGATGGCGCGTCTGCCCGTACCTTAGAGCCGGTGCCACAGCCCGCCCAGGGTGCTTGTTATGCCCCCAAGATTGCCAAGAACGAAGCGCCGCTGGACTGGTACCAATCGGCCACGGTATTGGACCGCCGGGTGCGTGCGTTTGTGCCGTTTCCTGGGGCGCTGGCATCACTGCGGGGCGAGGCGATCAAGGTGTGGCGCGCGCGGGTGGATGGCGCTGCCACGCAGCGCACCAACGTGCAAAGCGCGGCGCCTGGCACCGTGTTGGCCGCGTCGGAAGAGGGTATCGCCGTGGCAACTGGTGATGGCGTTTTGGTGTTGTTGGAGCTGCAACGCGCAGGCGGTAAGCGCCTTGCTGCTGGCGCGTTTTTGCGCGGATTTGCCATTGCGCCCGGCGTGCGGTTTGACACGGCCTTAGACGCAGCACCGGACGCAGCCTGATGTTTTTGCTGCGCGAAAACTACCAGCACCCCGCCTTTCGCAGGGGCGTTTTGGACATGGCCGGCGCTGCACCGGGCATCGCTGCTTGGGGGTTGATGACGGGCGTGGCCATGGTCAAGTCGGGCATGGGTACCTTTGAGGCGCTGTTGATGGCGCTGACGGTGTTTGCCGGTAGCTCCCAGTTGGCCGCCATGCCCCTCATGCTGGGCGGTGCGCCGATGTGGGTGGTGCTGGTAACCGGCTTTTGCGTCAACCTGCGTTTTGTGGTGTTCAGCGCGCACATGCGGGCCTACGTCATGCACCTGCCGCGCTGGCAGCGGCTGGTCGTGGGCTACCTGACTGCCGACCTCACCTACGTGTTGTTTGTCAAACGGTTTTCCACCCCGGCCACCGAGCCAGCGGGTCGCGTAGAGCAAATGGCCTACCTGGCCGGTAACGGGTGCATCAACTGGGCCAGTTGGACGCTCTCCAGCGTCGCCGGTGTGGTGCTGGCCAACTTCATTCCCACCCGCTGGGGGCTGGGCTTTGCCGGGATATTGGCCTTGGTAGGCCTGACCTGTTCCCTGGCCTCCACCCGCCTGCGCTGGGTATCTGCCGGAATTGCTGGGGTGGCGGCGGTGCTTGCGTTCGCGCTGCCGCTCAAACTCAATATTTTGGTAGCCATCGCCATTGCGGTGGC
>JBIIZY010000180.1:0-6086 GCA_044346035.1 Rhodoferax sp.
AATCTGGGCTACCGCGATGCCTCGATTCCCTTTTCTTACCTCGATGGCAACGGCAAGCCGGTGGGCTACGCAATGGACCTGTGCCTCGCCATTGCCGAAGCCATTCGCACCAAGACCGGTGCCAAGGCCATGAAGCTTGCTTTCGTGCCGGTGACTTCCGCCAACCGCATCGCCTCGGTGGTCCAGGGCAAGGTGGATTTGGAGTGTGGATCCACCACCAACAACGCTGAGCGCCGCACCCAAGTCGCCTTCGCCATTCCCCACTTCATCACGGGCGCGCGCCTGATGGTGCGCGCCGACAACCCGGCCAACCGGCTGGAGGACCTGCGTGGAAAAACCGTGGTGTCCACCGCTGGATCCACCCCACTCAAGGCGCTCACCCAGGCCAACCGCGACCGCTTGCTGCGGCTGACCATCCTCGAAGCGCCAGACCACCAAAAAGCGGTGGAGATGGTCGAAAGCGGCAAGGCCGAGGCATTTGCCATGGACGATGTGCTCTTGTTCGGCTTGCGGGCAGGCCGAGAAAAGCCCGAGGCGCTCAAGGTCGTTGGCAAGTTCCTGACCACCGAGGCCTTGGCCATCGCCATGCCAAAGGACGACCCCCAGCTTAAAAAGGTGGTCGATGACACCTTGCGTGCGCTGATTTACTCAAGGCAAATCAACGCCATATATGCCAAGTGGTTTGCCAACCCCATTCCGCCCAAGAACGCCGTGCTGAACTTGCCCGAGAGCTACCTGCTGCGCGAGTACTGGGCGTACCCGACCGATTTCGTGCCAATGTAGGCTGGCGTGCAAAGCGGGCCGATAATTGCGGCATGCGAATCCAGTTCACCAAAATGCAGGGTGCCGGAAACGACTTTGTGGTGCTCGATGAAACCCAAGGTCGCTTGGGCCTGAGCGCTGCCCAGTACCGTTTTCTGGGGGACCGCCATTTTGGTGTGGGTGCTGACCAGATCCTGTCGGTGCGGCCCGCGCCGGCCGAGGGCATTGATTTCGAATACATCATCCACAACGCCGACGGCCAGGAGGTGGAGCAGTGCGGAAACGGCGCGCGCTGTTTCGCCCGTTTTGTTCGCGACCGCGGACTCACCACCAAAGACACCATCCGCGTGCAAACCCGCAAGGGCGTCATTGCGCCGCGTTTGGGCGCAGACGGCCAAGTCACCGTTGACATGGGTGCGCCGGTGTTTGCACTGTCCGACATCCCTTTTGATGCAAGCGGCCTGCGCCAGCGCACCGAAGGCGCAACACATGGGTGGGGCGAGTGGATGCTGCCACTTGCCGGCGAGCCCGCTGCGCTGGCGCTGGCCGTGGTGTCCATGGGAAATCCGCATGCGGTGCTGACGGTGGCCGACACCGAGCGCACCGAGGTGGCCCGTCTGGGCCCGCTGGTCCAGGCCAGTGGACACTTTGCGCAAGGTGTCAACGTGGGTTTCATGCAGGTGCAAAGCCGCAGCCAGATTCGCCTGCGTGTGTTTGAGCGCGGTGTCGGTGAAACCCTGGCCTGCGGCAGCGGCGCTTGCGCTGCGGCGGTGGCCGGTATGCGCATGGGGCTGTTGGATTCCAGCGTGCAGGTGCACATGCTTGGCGGCGTGCTCACCATTGACTGGGCTGGCATGGGTACACCGGTCTGGATGACCGGCCCGGCCACCACCGTGTACCAGGGCGAAATTGACGTACCCGACCACATAAGCACCGCGTTTGGTGCAGACACATTGCCATGACCCACCCCAGCCTTCCCAACCCCATCACCGAAGACGACATTGCCCATTACTTGGGCAACACCCCCGACTTCTTTGCCCGCCACGCCGAGTTGCTGGCGGCAGTGCAGCTGAGCAGCCCGCACGGACACCGCGCAGTCAGTCTGCAAGAGCGCCAGGCCGAACTGCTGCGCGAAAAAATCAAGCTGCTTGAGCAGCGCATGGTGGAGATGCTGCGCCACGGCAACGACAACCTGCTCTTGCAAGACAAGATCGTGCGCTGGGCCAGCGCACTGCTGCAAAGCGCCGATCCGGCAGCGCTGCCCGCGCAAATTGCCAGCGAAATCGCGTCGCAGTTTGCGGTGCCGCAGGTGGGTCTGCGGGTGTGGGATGTGGCTCCGGCCTTTGCCGACCAGCCCTTTGCCCAGGGCGCGAGCGACGATGTGCGGGCTTTCGCCAGCGCACTTACCGAGCCTTTCTGCGGACTCAACACCGGCTTTGAGGCGGTGCAGTGGCTCGCCGAGCCCGCGGCCGTCACCTCGCTGGCGCTGATCCCGTTGCGCCAGGGGCCTGCGGGCGAGGGCAACCCGGCCTTTGGCATGTTGGTGCTCGCATCGGGCGACGCGCAGCGTTTTGCCAGCGGCATGGGCACCGACTTTTTGGCCCGCATGGGCACGTTGGCCAGCGCCGCGCTTTCGCGCCTGCGCTAGTGACCATGCAGGTCGGCGCTGACGACACCGCGCTGGTTGAGCACTACCTGGAGCATGTGCGCGTAGAAAAGCGTTTGGCACAGCGTACCGTCGAGCTGTATGCGCTCGATTTGCACAAGCTGCTGGCCTGTGCGGCGCAGGCGCAAGTCGGTCTGTGCCATGTCAAAAACCAGCACATCCGGCGCTGGGTGGCCCAGATGCACAGCGCCGGGCGCAGCGGGCGTGGCATCGCGCTCATTTTGTCGGGCTGGCGCGGTTTCTACACCTGGCTGGGCCGCAGGGACCAGGTGGTCGCCAACCCGGTGCAGGACGTGCGCGCACCCAAAGCCCCCAAGCCCTTGCCCAAGGCCCTGGCGGTGGACGACGCGGTGCACCTGGCCAACTTCGCAAGCGATGACGACCCCTGGCTGGAGGCGCGCGATGCCGCCATGGTCGAGCTGCTGTACGGCAGCGGCCTGCGCGTGGGCGAGCTCGTGGGGCTCGATGTGCAGGCCAGCAGCCATGCCAAAGGTTGGATTGACTTGCCAGCCGCGCAGGCCCACGTGCTGGGCAAGGGCGCCAAGCGCCGCACGGTGCCGGTGGGCAGTGTGGCGGTGCGCGCGCTGGAGCGCTGGCTGCAACTGCGCGGCACCGGCGGCAAGACCGAAACCCCGGCGCTTTTCTGCGGCCGCAATGGCACCCGCTTGACGGCACAGTCGGTGTGGCAGCGGCTGCGCAGGCGCAGCCTGCTTGCGGGCACGGCGGCTCCGGTGCACCCGCACATGTTGCGCCATTCGTTTGCCAGCCATGTGCTGCAAAGCAGCGGCGATTTGCGCGCGGTACAAGAGCTACTCGGCCACGCCAACATCAGCACCACGCAGGTCTACACCCGCCTCGATTTCCAGCACCTGGCCAAGGCCTACGATGCGGCGCACCCGCGCGCCAAATCCAGGCCGCGCGCGCCATCCAAGCCCAGCGCGCCATCCAAGCCCGGTGCGGACAGCTAGCCCGTTTCAACCCCCGCGCCAGGAGACCTGCCTTGCCCAACTCACCCATCGTGTCGGTCGCGCCACTGTCGTTTCCGTGGCAGACCATCGACCCGTTTTTGTTCTGCGTGCACCACAACGACGCCTACCCGGCCGGTGATGCGCGCATGGCGCCAAAAGTCTCGCTGGCCGGGCGCGACCTGGGGCAGGACTTCTCGGGCAAGGACGGTTGGAGCATGTACCACGGTCAGACCGTACCGGGCTTTCCAGCGCACCCGCACCGCGGTTTTGAGACGGTGACCATCGTGCGCCGGGGCCGCATCGACCATGCGGACTCGGCGGGTGCCACGGCGCGTTTTGGCGATGGCGATGTGCAGTGGCTCACCGCAGGCCAAGGCATCGTGCACTGCGAGATGTTTCCGCTGTTGCACACCGATGCGCCCAACCCCACCGAGCTGTTTCAGATTTGGCTCAACCTCCCGGCCAAAAACAAGATGGCTGCGCCGCACTTCACCATGCTCTGGAGCGAAGACATTCCCCGCGAAACCGCTACCGACTCCAACGGGCTGCACACGCACATCACCTGCATTGCCGGCACCCTGACCGGCGCGCGCTGCCTGCCTGCGCCACCCGATTCGTGGGCCAGCGACCCCTGCGCCGATGTAGCCATTCTTACGCTGGCTCTGGCGCCCGGTGCGCGTTGGACCTTGCCCGCAGCGCAGAGCGCCCAGACACGCCGACAGTTGTATTTTTTCAAGGGTGCTGCACTCAAGCTAGCGGGGCGAGACATTGCGCTTGCCTCGGTCATCGAAGTGGCTGGCGACCAGCCCGTCGAGTTGGAGAACGGCGCGCAAGCTGCCGAGTTGCTACTTTTGCAAGGCCACCCGATTGGCGAGCCGGTGGCGCAGTACGGACCGTTTGTCATGAACACGCAGCAAGAAATTCAGCAGGCCTTTGCCGACTACCGCCGCACCGCATTTGGCGGCTGGCCCTGGGGCGCCAGTGACCCGGTGCATCCGCGCGAACAAGGTCGGTTTGCGCTGCATCCGGATGGTCGGCGCGAGTCCCGCGGCGCCTGAGCGCCGTGCCTGCCGCGCAGCAGAAGGCCCCGGTGGTGGCATGTCACACGAAGCCGCTGGGAAATGGCACGCGCGGTCCCACCAGCGGGCTCACTTGGCTAGGTGAACAGGCCCTGGTCGCTTTCCAGGCCCGCCAAGCGCCGCGTCATCTGCCCCGCCGGGATCGCCGCGCAGCCCGACACATTCTGGCCGGCCCACAAAGGCGAAAAATCGCCACTGCCTTGGCCTTCGGCGGCCTGGCGTAAAGGCAGTGAGGCGGCAGCGGCGGTCGGAAAAGCGGGTGCCAAGGGGCTGATGGGCCCCAGCTCGCGCACCATGCGGTTGACGATGCCGCGCGCCGGACGCCCAGTGAACACATTGGTTAGCGCGGTGGTGTGGGCGGCGTCGCTTTGCACAGCGGCGCGGTGCACCGGGCTGGTGGTGGCCTCGTCGCACAGCAGGTAGGCGGTGCCGACCTGCGCAGCGCAGGCGCCCGCTGCCAGCACGGCTGCCACGCCCTGCGCGTCGGCAATGCCGCCCGCAGCCACCACCGGCACCTGCACCGCCGCCAACACCTGGGGCAGCAGGGTCCCCAGGCTGACTTGCGAAGTCAAGTCCTCGGTCAAAAACATGCCCCGGTGCCCGCCCGCCTCCACGCCCTGGGCGATGATCGCATCGGCCCCGTGTGCTTGCAGCCAAAGCGCCTCGTCCACCGTGGTGGCCGAGGACACCACCAAGGCCCCGCTGCGTTTGACCATGGCCACCAAGTCGGGCGCGGGCAGGCCAAAGTGAAAGCTCACCACCGCCGGCGCAAACGCGCACACCAGGTCGGCCATGGCGCGGTTAAAGGGCAGCCGCGCAGGTGCCTGCGCTGCGCTTGCGGCGTCTACGCCCCACTGCGCGTAATAGGCAGCAAACTGCGCCGCCCAGGCTTGCTCGCGCGCAGCGTCGGGTGGCGCTGGGGTGTGGCAAAAAAAGTTGAGGTTGAAGCGCCCTGCAGGGTACGTGCGCAAGACCAGTAACTCGGACTCCAAAGCGGCGGGCGACAGCATCGCGCAAGGCAAGGAGCCCAATCCCCCGGCTTTAGACACCGCCACCGCCAGCGCCGCGCCCTGCACTCCGGCCATGGGCGCTTGGATGATGGGCAGGGTGGTGCCGAAGGGGTTGCTGGGGTGCATGGGCTAGGCTGGGTTAAATCGGGCGGAACCATACCACCTAATGTGCATACGGTCGGCCCCGGCGCCTCGTTCCGCGCTGTGTCAGCCGTGCCGCTTGAACTCTGACCACCGTGGGCACTGCACAGCGTGCACGCACTCGCCGCCGCGCAGCCCGCTACCTGCCGCGCTTCAAATCCCCGCGCAACCTTTCCCCAGTTTCTCAAGCCTGAATGAAATCCCCCAACGGCCGCCGCGGTGCCGGTGTCACCGGCTGTGCGTAGCCAATGCGGGTCCACATTTGCACCGTCTCGGCCGGGCGCGTGGCGCCGAGCAGGGTGTGGGCATCCGCGTAGGGCTGGCGTTGCTCCGGGTACTCTTGCAAGGCTTGGGACAGCGGGTGCATGGACAGGCCCAGCGCGGTGGCGGCGAGTTGCAGGCGCACGTAAGCGCGGCCTGCGTTTACCTGGGTGGTGCGGTCGTTGCCCGTGCTGGTCAG
>JBIIZY010000031.1:0-20862 GCA_044346035.1 Rhodoferax sp.
GCGTTTGATTACAAGCTCATCGACCAATCGGCCGCTGAGATCGTAGACACTGCAAAGCGCACCGGCGCAATCGTCAAAGGCCCAGTGCCTTTGCCGACCCGCATGAAGCGTTTCGACATTCTGCGTTCGCCGCACGTAAACAAGACCAGCCGCGACCAGTTTGAAATTCGTACCCACCAACGCTTGATGGACATCGTTGACCCGACGGACAAAACCGTCGACGCCTTGATGAAGCTCGATCTGCCTGCGGGCGTGGATGTGGAGATCAAGCTGCAGTAATGGGTGCGTGGCCTGCGTTACCCAACGCGGGCTTGCATCGGATGGGACTGCGGGTTACACTCGCGGGCTCTGCGCGGTGGCCATTGCGCTCTTCGCGGGGTTTTATTAACAGTCTTTCACGCAAAAACGTAGCGGCCAATTGAAGTCGCTGCGGTGAAAGTTACGGAGAAAACAATGAGTCTTAGCAATCACTTAGGGTTGCTGGGTCGCAAGGTGGGCATGATGCGCCTGTTTACGGAAGAAGGGGATGCAGTCCCCGTCACCGTAGTCGACGTATCCAACAACCGCGTGACGCAGGTCAAAACCCAAGAGAACGATGGCTACGTTGCCTTGCAGGTGACGTTCGGTTCGCGCAAAGCATCGCGTGTAACCAAGCCAGTCGCTGGGCACCTTGCCAAGGCAGGTGTGCAAGCCGGTGAAATCATCCAAGAGTTTCGCGTGACCGCCGAGTCCGCCGCAAAGTACCCTGCGGGAGCAACGCTGCCCGTGACGGATGTGTTTGCGGTAGGCCAAAAGGTGGACGTGCAGGGCACGACCATCGGCAAGGGGTACGCCGGAACCATCAAACGTCACAACATGAGCTCGCAACGCGCGTCGCACGGTAACAGCCGTTCGCACAACGTTCCCGGCTCCATTGGTATGGCGCAGGATCCGGGACGCGTGTTTCCGGGCAAGCGCATGACTGGCCACATGGGCGATGAGACCGTAACAACCCAAAATCTTGACGTGTTTCGGATCGATGAAGCGCGTCAACTGCTTTTAATCAAGGGTGCCGTCCCCGGTTCCGCTGGCGGTTTTGTGACCGTCCGCCCGGCGGTGAAGGCAGCAGCCTCGAAAGGAGCGAACTGATGCAGCTCGAACTCCTCAATGACCAAGGCCAGGCAACGTCCAAGTACGACGCGCCCGAGACCTTGTTCGGACGCGACTACAACGAAGACTTGGTGCACCAAGTCGTGGTCGCATTCCAGGCCAATGCCCGCCAAGGCACACGTGCCCAAAAAGACCGGCAGCAGGTGCACCACTCCACCAAGAAGCCGTTCAAGCAAAAGGGAACCGGTCGCGCCCGCGCCGGTATGACCTCGTCTCCGCTGTGGCGTGGAGGCGGTCGCATTTTCCCGAACATGCCCAACGAAAACTTCAGCCAGAAGCTCAACAAGAAGATGTACCGCGCCGGTATGGCGTCCATCTTCTCGCAGTTGGCCCGCGAAGGTCGATTGGCTGTGGTCGATTCCTTGAAGGTGGACTCGCCCAAGACGAAGGCGCTGGCCGCCAAGTTCAAGGCAATGAACCTGGAATCTGTGTTGGTGATTGCTGACGAGGTCGACGAGAACTTGTACCTCGCATCCAGAAACCTGGTCAACATTTTGGTGGTAGAGCCCCGTTACGCAGATCCCCTGTCGCTGGTGCACTACCGCAAAGTGTTGGTGACCAAGGCGGCTATGGACCAACTCAAGGAGATGTTCGCATGAGCCACGGTCCCAATCTGTCCAAGTTCGACGAAGGTCGATTAATGCAAGTGCTGGTTGCGCCCATCGTGTCTGAGAAGGCCACCATGGTTGCAGAAAAGAGCAATGCAGTGACCTTCAAAGTGTTGCAAGACGCCACCAAATACGAAATCAAGGCCGCTGTGGAGTTGATGTTCAAAGTTGAGGTGAAAGGCGTCTCCGTGGTCAACACCAAAGGCAAGACCAAGCGTTTTGGCAAGTCCATGGGCCGCCGCGACAACGTGCGCAAGGCCTATGTGACATTGCGGCCCGGTCAAGAGATCAACCTCGGTGGGGAGGCTGCGTAATCATGGCTGTTATCAAGATCAAACCTACTTCGCCCGGACGCCGTGGCGTGGTGAAGATTTCGCGCGACCATCTTTACAAAGGTGCACCGCATGCCGCTTTGTTGGAACCCCAGTTTCAGCAGGCCGGCCGCAACAACAACGGCCACATCACCACCCGCCACAAAGGTGGTGGTCACAAGCACCACTACCGTTTGGTCGACTTCCGTCGCACCAAAGACGGTATTCCAGCCAAAGTCGAGCGGATCGAATATGACCCCAACCGTTCTGCCCACATCGCGCTGGTGTGTTACGCGGACGGTGAGCGCAAGTACATCATCGCACCCCGCGGACTGGAAGTTGGAGCGACCATCATGAGCGGCTCCGAGGCGCCGATTCGCGTTGGCAATACTTTGCCGATTCGCAACATCCCGGTGGGTTCCATCATCCACTGCATCGAGTTGCAGGTGGGTAAGGGAGCGCAGATCATCCGCTCTGCCGGCACATCGGCCACGCTACTGGCCCGCGAAGGTACGTACGCCCAGGTGCGTGTGCGCTCTGGCGAAGTTCGCAAGATTCACATTGATTGCCGCGCCACTATTGGTCAGGTCGCCAATGAAGAGCACAGTCTGCGCCAGTTGGGCAAAGCCGGCGTCAAGCGCTGGATGGGTATTCGCCCAACCGTTCGTGGTGTGGTGATGAACCCTGTGGACCACCCCCACGGAGGTGGCGAGGGCAAGACAGGCGAAGGCCGTCATGCAGTCGATCCTTGGGGCAATTTGACCAAGGGTTACCGTACCCGTAACAACAAGCGCACGCAGGTCATGATCGTGTCGCGTCGCAAGAAGTAAGGGGAAGGTTAGATGACTCGTTCACTCAAAAAAGGTCCGTTTGTGGACCACCACCTTGTGGCCAAGACCGACAAGGCCGTGGCAACCAAGGACAAGAAGCCGATTAAGACCTGGTCGCGTCGCTCCATGATCCTGCCCGATTTCATCGGTTTGACCATTGCTGTGCATAACGGCAAGCAGCACGTGCCTGTGTATATCACCGACCAAATGGTAGGCCACAAGTTGGGAGAGTTCGCGCTCACCCGGACTTTTAAGGGCCACCCTGCGGACAAAAAAGTCCAGAAGAAGTAAGGAGGTGACCATGGAAACTCGTGCAACCCTTCGTGGCGTGCGTTTGTCGGTTGACAAAGGTCGTCTGGTCGCGGACCTGATCCGCGGCAAAAAAGTGGATCAAGCCCTGAACATTTTGCAATTCACGCAGAAAAAAGCTGCCGTGATCATCAAGAAGGTTCTGGAGTCTGCGATCGCCAATGCTGAGCACAACGATGGTGCCGATATCGATGAATTGAAGGTGAAAACCATCTACGTCGAGCAAGGTGCATCGCTGCGTCGCTTCACGGCGCGCGCCAAAGGCCGCGGAAACCAAATCAGAAAACCCACGTGCCATGTGTACGTGACGGTTGGCAACTGAAAGAGGCAAGGAAGATATGGGACAAAAAATACACCCAACCGGCTTTCGCCTCTCGATTAGCCGCAATTGGTCTTCGCGTTGGTACGCTAACGACCGTGATTTCGCTGGTATGTTGGCCGAAGACATCAAGGTGCGTGAGTACCTGAAGCTCAAGCTTAAGAGCGCTTCCGTGTCGCGCATCCTTATCGAGCGTCCTGCAAAGAACGCACGCATCACGATTTTCTCGGCACGTCCGGGTGTGGTGATCGGCAAAAAGGGCGAAGACATCGAGAACCTCAAGCGCGACCTTGGCAAGATGCTTAACGTGCCGGTCGCAGTCAACATCGAGGAAGTACGTAAGCCCGAAATCGATGCGAAGTTGATTGCTGACAGCATCACCCAGCAGCTCGAAAAGCGCATCATGTTCCGCCGTGCCATGAAGCGCGCCATGCAAAACGCCATGCGTTTGGGTGCTCTGGGCATCAAGATCATGTCTGCTGGTCGCTTGAACGGTATTGAGATTGCGCGCACCGAGTGGTACCGTGAAGGCCGCGTGCCGCTGCATACGCTGCGCGCCGATATCGATTACGGCACTTCGGAAGCCAAGACCACCTACGGTGTGATTGGTGTGAAGGTATGGGTCTACAAGGGTGACACCCTGGGACGCAACGATCTGCCGGCTGCTACCGAGCCCCGCGCTGAAGAGGAACGCCGTCCTCGTGGCCCGCGCCGCGATGACCGCGGTGCCCGCCCAGCAGGAGACCGTCCCGCTGCCCCCCGCGGTGCCCGTCGCCCGGTGGGTGGCAACACCGCACCGGCTGACGGCAGCGACAAACCCGTCGAGGCCACTGGCGTCGACGCTACTAAACCCGCCGTTAAGCGCGTTCGCAAAGTCGCCGCGCCTGCTGCAGCAGCAGACGGCAAAGGAGAATAAACATGTTGCAACCCGCTCGCCGGAAATACCGCAAAGAGCAAAAAGGCCGTAACACCGGTATTGCGACCCGAGGCAGCTCGGTAGCGTTTGGTGATTTTGGGCTGAAGTGCACCGACCGTGGCCGTCTGACGGCCCGCCAAATCGAAGCTGCACGCCGTGCAATTTCCCGTCACGTCAAGCGTGGCGGCCGCATCTGGATTCGTGTGTTCCCAGACAAGCCTATCTCCCAAAAGCCCGCAGAAGTGCGCATGGGTAACGGCAAAGGCAACCCTGAGTACTACGTGGCTGAGATTCAACCCGGCAAGATCGTGTTTGAAATCGTTGGTGTGCCTGAAGAGTTGGCCCGTGAGGCGTTTCGCTTGGCTGCGGCCAAGCTGCCTTTGCGCACCACCTTCGTGGCCCGCATGATTGGTCAGTAATCAGGAGAGAAATGCAATGAAAACTACTGAACTGCGCCAAAAAGACGTCGCCGGCTTGCAAGCTGAAGTTAAGGCGCTTCAAAAAGCCCATTTCGGCTTGCGTATGCAAAAAGCGACGCAGCAACTCAACAACACAGCAACGTTGCGCTCAGCACGTCGCGCTATTGCCCGCGCCAAGACCATTCTTGTCGAGAAGCAAAGCGCTGAAACATCCGCCAAATAAGGAGCGATACATGACGGAAGCTAAAAAATCCCTCAAGCGCACCTTGATTGGCAAGGTGGTCAGCGACAAGCGTGCCAAGACAGTCACCGTGCTGATTGAGCGCCGCGTCAAGCACGAGCTCTACGGCAAGATCGTTGCCAAGTCCAGCAAGTACCACGCCCACGATGAAAAGGGCGAGTACAAACTGGGTGACATGATCGAGATTACTGAGAGCCGCCCGATTTCCAAAACCAAGAATTGGGTTGCAACCCGCTTGGTTCAAAAGGCGGTATCGGTTTAAGCGGCGCTGGTGCAAGTCTTTACTGACTCGTGCTGAGGTAGCTTTTTCCAAAACGGCCCACAACGTGGGCCGTTTTCATTGGTCTCTATGTATTTTCCTTAAAGGACTGCACATGATTAAAGTTGGTGACACGCTGCCATCTACCACTTTGATGGAGTATTCCGAAGTGGAGGGTGAGGGTTGTAGCATTGGCCCCAATCCGGTGGATGTGAGCAAGGCTGCGGCGGGCAAGACCATCGCACTGTTTGGGTTGCCAGGCGCCTTTACCCCCACCTGCTCGGCTAAACATGTACCGGGTTACCTTGGACACTTTGAAGCGTTTAAGGCGGCAGGTGTGGATGAAATCTGGTGCGTTAGCGTTAATGACGCCTTCGTCATGGGCGCGTGGGCACGGGACCAAAAGACGGGTACCAAAGTCCGCATGCTCGGTGATGGCGATGCAAGCTTTGCCAAGGCTACGGGTTTGACACTGGATTTGACTGGCAAAGGCATGGGCTTGCGTAGCTGCCGGTACTCCATGCTGGTCAAAGAGGGCAAGGTGGCTGTATTGAACGTCGAAGCGCCAGGCAAGTTTGAGGTTAGCGACGCAGCAACATTGCTGTCTCAAGTCAAGGCGTGAGATCGACCTTGAGGTAATGCGCGCCAGGAGCTGGATTGAAATAGTAGGGCGCGATCGGGACAAATCCCAAATCTTCATAGAGACTGCGGGCAGATTCCATGTCGTCAAGCGTATCCAGCAGCACGCAGCTGTAGCCGATGTGCAAAGCAGTTTCAAGCGCCACCTCTGCCAGCTGGCGCCCAAGTCCTAGGCCTCGAAACTGCGGCCGCACGTAGAGTCGCTTCATTTCGCAAGCATTGGTGTGGTCGCTGTGGTCCAAGGGACGCAGAGCGCAGCAACCAGCCGAGTTGCCGTCGACCGTTGCCCACAACAATGCTCCGCGTGGGGTGGCGTATTCGCCGGGTAAGTTGCGAATTTCTTGGTCAAAACCCGTCAGGCAAGGGCTGCTTCCAAGCGACACGGCGTACTCGGTAAACAGCGTGCGCAGGTGTTGGAACGTATGCGCATCGGAGGCGGCACATAGGGCAACCGAGAGTGCGGGGTTCGTAGCCATGGCTTTGTAACTATGGCTGTGCTAACCGCAACAAAAAGGCAACTGCCAATGCACAGGCCAGCAAGACAACCAGTGCAAACAACCGACTTCCGAAATCATCGCGGGAGGCGCTCTCGTTGGCGCTAAGCTCCTTGTCGCCGATGAGCATGGGCAGCACCAAGTTTTGCTTCTTCTTGAACCTGTACCACGCGATGGCGAGGACGTGCAAGATCACCAGGCCGATCAATACCAGCTTGCCGACCTGTGTGTGGAAAAACGTAGCCCATGACACCCACTCTGGCGGCGCTTTGGCGACAAATGGGCCAGCTGCCAAGATTTCATCGTCGCTCATCAGCCCCGCAGTTACCTGAGCCAGCAAGGCTGCAAGCATGCCCAGCACCGATAAGGCCCCCAGGGGGTTGTGGCCCACCGACGTGTCGCTCTCACTTGGGTTGCCTCTGACGTAGGCGAGCAGTCTGCCGGGCGACGGAACGAAACTGCTAAAACGTGACCAGTACCCGCCCGCGAAGCCCCAAACCACGCGAAAAAGTACCAAGGTCAACACGGAGTAACCCAAGCGGAAATGCCACTGCATAGCGTCACCACCAAGTTCCGCAGTGATAACCAGTCCTGCCACACACACTACCAGCGCCCAGTGAAACAAGCGCGTTGGCAAATCCCAGACCCTGACTTTGACCAAAATGTGTCTCCCAAAAACAAAATCCGCAACGCAAGCACACCCAGAGGAACGGCGTTGCGGGTACATTCGCACCACCTGCACCCACAGGCCTGCGTGCCACCTTCGCCCCCGGCCAACGCGTTTTATCACAACCCCTTAAGGAGTCATCATGAAAAAAATCGCCGCACTGGCGTTCGCAGTTATCACCGGCGCGCTGTCTGCACCGGCCTTCGCCCAGTTTGCTAAACCGGAGGATGCCATCAAGTACCGCCAAAGCGCGTTCTTCATCATGGCGCAGAACGTCGGGCGCATTGGCGCCATGGCGCAAGGGCGCGTGCCATTTGATGCCAAGGTTGCCGCCGAAAGTGCTGCTACCGCCGAATTCATGTCAAAGCTGCCATGGAGCGCCTTCGGCGACGGCACCCAAAAAGGTTCTATCCCCACCCGTGCCAAGTCCGAGATCTGGTCTGAAAAAGCCAAGTTCGATGGGCTTTCCGACAGGCTGCAAGCTGAGATGTCCAAGCTCAATGCCGCAGCGAAATCTGGCAGCCTAGACAACATCAAGGCTGCCATGGGTGGTGTTGGGGCGACATGCAAGGCCTGCCACGACGATTACCAAGCCAAGCTGTAAGCACGTGCCGCCCTGCCTGCCGTGGGTTGGTGCCCGCTCCATGCGCCACGGCTTGGTGGGGCAATTGCCCCGTTCATTGACCTGGTGACAGTGCCTCGACGCGTGTTTCGAAGACTACCATCGCAAACCAGCAGGTTGAGGCCAAGGCTGGCGACAATCTGTTTCGTGTTTGCTTTGGCTGCTTGTTCACCCACACTGAACTGGCGGCTTGTTGCACTGGGTGGCATGTCACTTTGGATGCCCTGCAAGCCTGACCGGACACAACGGGACTGGCAAATGCCTGTTGGAACGCTCCCTGTCGAAGTGCTTGCTTGCGAAGCGGACGGGGCACTGTTCGCAGCAAGCCACCTCCGTGGAGTGCCCCCAGGGCGTATCGATGCCGCGCTTGACGACTGGCAAGGTGGCGCGTTTGCCAGTATGGGTGCGAAGCAGACTGCCGCCGTCCCTGATTCCCGAACCACCCCACAACATCGACAGTGGAGTGCCCTGGGAAGCGGTGCGAGTGGCGAGCCGGTGCAGGCCAGGCTGGCCTGGTGGGTCTCTGGAAACGACATCTATCACGTCGCCGTGTACGCGAAAACCTTGCGTGCTGAGCACGTGGACCCCTTACTCGAACAAGTTAAGTTACCGTGACCTTTCTAGACCCATGGCGCGCCAGTTTGGTGTTCGCCACGCTGGCGTTTGCCTACTTTCTGTCGACACTGGTACGTGCCATCACGGCGACCTTGGCGCCCACGCTCACGGACGAGTTTGCTTTGCGTGCATCGGACCTCGGGCTGTTGGCGGGGGGGTACTTTTTGGGGTTCGCTGTGACCCAACTGCCCCTAGGCGCTTGGCTTGATCGATTTGGACCGAAGCGGGTTGAGGTCGCCTTTCTTGCGGTCGCGGTACTGGGATGCGTGCTGTTCTCTGTGGCTCAGAGTTTTGCAGGATTGCTGGTGGGCCGGATCCTGTGTGGCGTCGGCGTCAGCGCGTGTTTGATGGCCGCGTTGACCGGCTACCGCCGCTGGTACGCACCTGCTCACCAGATGCGCGCGAACTCCTGGATGCTGATGGTGGGCGCCTTCGGTATGTTGGCTTCTACGTTGCCGGTGCAGTGGCTGCTCCCCACATTGGGATGGCGCCCTTTGTTTTTGTTTCTGGCTGCTGGCGTGGTGCTCGCAATGGTGTGCATTGCCTGGCAGCTGCCACGGTGGGAGACCGGCGTGGAGGCCACTGACAGCCAACCAGCAGTCCCAAGCCCTGGCCCGTCACCAGGCTACGCCGCGGTCTGGCGAAACCCATATTTCCGCCAGATGGCGCCGTTGGGTTTTGTGAACTATGGCGGGCTGGTGGCAATTCAAACCTTGTGGGCCGGTCCTTGGATGGTGAAGGTCGCAGGGTACTCAGCAGCCCAGGCTGCAGTTGGTCTGTTTTGGATCAACGCCTCCATGCTGGTGGCTTATTGGCTTTGGGGTTGGGCGGGTCCGAGATTGGCGCGCAGCGGCTACACCGCGGAAAAACTGATGATTCGG
Source organism: Rhodoferax sp. (assembly GCA_044346035.1). GTDB lineage: Bacteria > Pseudomonadota > Gammaproteobacteria > Burkholderiales > Burkholderiaceae_C > Allorhodoferax. The sequence continues at coordinate 9,280 of JBIIZY010000031.1, forward strand.
TGGGTCCCGGTGTCTTTGGCTTTGGTGGCATTGATCGCAGTGAGCGGTAGCGACATCAGCGGCTTCGCGGTACCAGCGCTCGCACTGTTTTGTGTGGCCTCCACTGTGTGTTCTCTGGCGCAACCCGCAGTGGGTTTGGCGTTTCCCAGCGCGCTGGCTGGCCGCGCTTTGTCGGCGTACAACTTGGTGATTTTTGCCGGGGTGTTCACTGTGCAGTGGGGCTTGGGCCTGGCGATTGACAGCTTGCGCAGCTTAGGGTGGAGCGAGGTGGCTGCACACCAGGGTGCTTTGGGTTGCTATGGCCTGCTGTGCGGCTGGGCCTACCTGCATCTTGTAATGGCGAAAAAGTCATAATCAAAACCCATTCCCGCCCGAATATGAATACCGGTATCTTCATCATTGCGCACGCGCCACTGGCCAGCGCCTTGCGCGCCAGCGTATTGCACGTGTATCCGGAAGCCGCCGGTGGTGTCGTGGCGTTGGATGTGCCGCCCAACGAATTGCCTGAGCTAACCCGCACCCGTGCCGCAGCGTTGCTCAAGTCGCTTAACACCCCCAACACCTTGGTGTTGACCGATGTGTTCGGCGCCACGCCATGTAATGTGGCCCAGAAGGCCGTCAACGGTGTGCAGTCCAAATTGGTTGCGGGTGTTAACTTGCCTATGTTGTTGCGCACGGTCAATTACCAGCACGAGGCGCTCGATATATTGATGGCCAGGGCCATGGCCGGCGGCATGCAAAGCATCATGCAGGTCGCGGTGACTGCACCACAAAACCAGCAGAGAAAAAGCAATGATCAACAGCACCACGACCATAGTCAATAAGTTGGGCCTCCACGCGCGGGCGTCTGCCAAGCTCACCAAGCTGGCAGGTAGTTTCCCGTGCGAGGTGTGGCTGAGCCGCGGTGATCGCAGGGTGAATGCCAAAAGCATCATGGGTGTGATGATGCTGGCCGCGGCCATGGGCACCGAGGTGGTGATTGAAACCCAGGGCGCACAGGAGCGCGAAGCCATGGATGCCTTGCTCGGGCTGATTGCAGACAAGTTTGGGGAAGGTGAGTGACCTTTTGCATCCACGGCCTGGCGGTCTCCCGTGGCGTGGCCATCGGGCGCGCTGTGTTGGTTGCCTCAGGTCGGGTGGATGTAGCGCACTACTTCATCAACCCCGTGTCGGTGGACAGTGAGATTGACCGGGTACGGTCCGGCCGTGATGCCGTGGTGGCCGAAATTCAGAGGCTGCAGGAAAGCATCGCGCACATGGGTCCCAAGGAGGCACCCCATGAGCTATCCGCCTTGCTCGATGTGCACCTCATGCTGCTGCAAGACGCCGAACTCGTCGGCGGCGTCAAACACTGGATTACCGATCGCCTGTACAACGCCGAGTGGGCTTTGACGACCCAGCTCGAAGTCATCGCGCGCCAGTTTGACGAGATGGAGGACGTCTATCTGCGCGAACGCAAAGCCGACCTCGAGCAAATTGTCGAGCGCGTGCTGCGTGCCATGAAAGGCCAGGACGCCCCGGTGGTAGAGCAAGCCCCGCGGCGGCAGCGCCAGCCGTCTCAGCAAGATTTGTTGCTCGATGACACCGTCGATGTGCCCTTGGTGCTGATCGCCCATGACCTCTCACCGGCTGACATGCTGCAGTTCAAGCACAGCGTGTTCGCTGGCTTCATCACCGATGTGGGTGGAAAAACCTCCCACACTGCCATCGTGGCGCGCAGCATGGACATCCCCGCAGTGGTCGGTGCCCGTACGTGCAGCCAGTTGGTCCGCCAGGATGACTGGGTCATCATCGATGGCGACGCGGGCGTGGTCATCGTGGATCCGTCACCAATTATCTTGGCGGAGTATGGGTTCAAGCAGCGCCAGGGCGCACTGGAGCGGGGCCGCCTGCAGCGGCTGTTGCACACGCCGTCGGTCACTATGGACGGTCAGCGGGTGCAGCTCTTGGCCAACATCGAGATGCCTGAAGATGCGCACACCGCGTTGCAAGCTGGCGCGGTAGGCGTGGGGCTGTTTCGTAGTGAGTTCTTGTTTATGGGCCGGCAGGGGCGGCTGCCCGATGAAGAAGAGCAGTACCAAGCCTACAAGCGTGCCGTCGAGGGCATGCAGGGATTGCCTGTGACCATCCGCACTGTTGACGTAGGCGCTGACAAATCGTTGGACAAGGCCATGCGCGACGAAGCCCACCTCAATCCCGCACTGGGGCTGCGTGCCATCCGTTGGAGTCTGGCCGATCCGGCCATGTTTTTGACCCAGCTGCGTGCCATCTTGCGCGCGGCGGCGCACGGCCAAGTACGGTTGTTGGTGCCCATGCTGGCCCATGCGCGCGAGATACGACAAACCTTGGCGCACATTGATCAGGCCCGGGCCAGCCTCGATAGCAAAGGCGTGGCCTACGGCGCGGTCAAGCTGGGCGCGATGATTGAAGTACCGGCCGCCGCTTTGAGCTTGCGGCTGTTCTTGCAGCACTTTGATTTTTTGTCGATTGGTACCAACGACCTGATCCAGTACACCCTGGCCATCGACCGCGCCGACGAATCGGTGGCGCATTTGTACGATCCATTGCACCCCGCGGTTTTGCAGTTGGTGGCAAACACCATCGCCGAATGCGTTGCGCAGGGCAAGGAGGTTAGTGTGTGCGGAGAAATGGCCGGCGACATCGGTTTGACGCGTTTGTTGCTGGGTTTGGGGCTGCGTAGTTTCTCTATGCACCCAGCGCAGATTTTGGCGGTCAAGCAGGAGGTGCTGCGGTCTGACACGTCGCGCCTGCGCCCCTGGGCGCTGCGGGTGCTCAACGCGGAAGACCCTGCGCAAGAGATCGGAACAGCCTAGGGCGTACCAAGTGGGATTTAGCGGCTGGCGCGCGCGCCCAAAACCGCTGCACCAACGATTAGCGCGGCCGCGCCAACCACCGAAGCGCTGGGTGGCTCCGAGCGCATCCACAGCAGCCCCAGGGTGGACAACAAAGGAGTCAGAAACGACAACACCCCAATCTGCCTCGGATCGCCCTGCTTGAGCGCGGCGTCCCACAGGTAGAACGCGCCGCCCAGTGGTCCCAAGCCCAGCGCAACCAGCAGCGCCCAGTCGGTGGCACTGAGCGAGACGGGTGTTTCCAGCAACAGGTGACACAACAACGACAACACGCCAGATACCAACCCAAACAAGCCCATCGCTGCGGTTGGAAAGCGCGCCACGCGCTGGCTGAGCAAGGAGTAGCTGGCCCAGACAAAGGCTGACACCAAGGCCAGCACGTAGCCCCAGGCGAACCCGCCTTGCAGATTGCGACCGCCCAGAATAGCCAGTGCGGCGCCACAAAACCCCATGCATGCGGCCACCACATGGAGTGCAGAAAGCCGCATCCCCGGCAAGAAAAGAGGCGCCAACAGAACAATACCCAGGGGCCACAGGTAGTTGACCAAATTGGCCTGCACCGGCGGCGCGTGCCGCAGTGCAATGAAGAGCAAAAAATGGAAGCCAAACAGGCCGTACACCCCAAGCAGCAAGGTGGGCAAGGGCACCGCCCAGACCCGCAATCGCCAACCCGACAGTGGAACCCCAATGAGACTTCCCACCAGCAGGCCGATACCCGTGAGCAAGAACGCGGGCACGTGCTGTAGCAAGACACCCAGTGGTGCCAGCGTGCCCCATAGCACGATGGCACCTAGCGCCAACAGTGTCGACTTGGGGTTGCTAGCAAAGCCGGAGTTTGGAGTGGGGGGCATGTTGGCGCTTGTGCCAATGCACTAGCCGGGGCGCTGGTCGGTGGAGGGTTTTTTCCAGAGGTTGATGCCGCCGTCCACCGCATGTTGGTCGATGGCTGAGAGCTCCGCGCTGGAGAACGCGAGGTTCTTCATGGCGCCTGCAAGGTCCACGATTTGCGTGGGCTTGCTCGCGCCAATTAGGGCGGATGTCACGCGTGCATCGCGCAGCACCCAGGCGGTCGCCATCTGCGCCAGTGTTTGGCCACGCGCATGCGCGATGTCGTTGAGCGCGCGCACATGGGCCAAATTCGCCTCGCTCAAATGGTCTGCTGTGAAGGAGCCACCGCCGGGGCGGTTGATGCGTGCATCGCTGGGGATGCCGCTGAGGTACTTGTCGGTGAGCAGCCCTTGTGCAAGGGCGCTAAAGGCGATACAGCCCATGCCGGTTTCCTCTAGTGCCGCAAGCAAATCTTCTTCAATCCAGCGGTTTAGCAAGCTGTAGGACGGCTGGTGGATCAAAGCCTTGACGCCCATGCTTCGCAGCAGCGCGGCAGCTTCGCGGGTCTTGCCGGGCGAGTAGCTGCTTATGCCAACATACAGGGCTTTGCCCTGCTGCACCGCGCTGGCCAGAGCACCCATGGTTTCTTCCAAGGGGGTGTCGGGATCAAAGCGGTGGCTGTAGAAAATGTCGACGTAGTCCAGTCCCATGCGCTGCAGGCTCTGGTCCAGGCTCGCCAGCACGTACTTGCGCGAACCGCCACCTTGGCCGTAGGGGCCGGGCCACATGTCCCAGCCCGCTTTGCTGGAGATGATGAGTTCGTCGCGGTAGGGTTTGAAGTCGCGCCGCAGGTGGACGCCAAAGTTGGTCTCGGCACTGCCGTAGGGTGGCCCGTAGTTATTGGCAAGATCGAAGTGGGTGATACCCAGGTCGAACGCGGTGCGCAGCATGTCGCGCTGGGTTTGCATCGGGGTCGCATCGCCAAAGTTGTGCCACAGGCCCAAGGAAATGGCGGGTAGCTTGAGCCCGCTTTTGCCGCAGTTGCGGTAGGGCATGCGGCCATCGTAGCGCTCGGGGTGGGCAGGGTAGTTCATGGATTTTGCGGGGCTTCGGTAAGGGTGGAAGAAAGAGGCGCGAGGGTGCCGGCACCCCGGATGCTTGACTGCAATGCGTGATCCGCTTGGGCATCTGCGTGGTAGCTGGAGCGGACCATGGCACCGACAGCGGCATGTTTGAAACCCATCTGATAGGCCTGCTGCTCCAGCATTTTGAATGTATCTGGGTGAACGTAGCGCCGCACCGGAAGGTGGCTGCTCGACGGCGCGAGGTATTGGCCTATGGTCAACATATCGATATGGTGCTCGCGCATATCGCGCATGGTTTGCAAAATTTCGTCGTCTGTTTCACCCAAACCAACCATCAGTCCACTCTTGGTGGGCACATTGGGAAAGAGCGCCTTGAATTTCTTCAGCAGGTTCAGCGAGAACTGGTAATCGGAGCCAGGTCGCGCCTCTTTGTAGAGTCGGGGAATGGTCTCCAGATTGTGGTTCATCACATCGGGGGGCGCTGTTCGCAGTATCTCCAGCGCCCGGTCATCGCGGCCTCGAAAGTCGGGAACCAGCACCTCGATTTGGGTGTGCGGTGAGCGCTCGCGGATGCGCGCAATGCACTCCACAAAATGCCCTGCGCCGCCGTCGCGCAAATCGTCACGGTCCACGCTGGTAATCACCACATAGCGCAGCCCGAGTTGGGCAATGGTTTTGGCCAGGTTCTCTGGTTCATCGCTATCGAGCGGGTCAGGACGACCATGGCCTACATCGCAGAAGGGGCAGCGGCGCGTGCATTTGTCCCCCATGATCATGAAGGTGGCAGTTCCCTTGCCGAAGCATTCACCGATGTTTGGGCAGCTTGCCTCTTCGCAAACAGTGACAAGCTTATTGGCCCGCAAAATGTCTTTGATCTCGTAGAAGCGCGTGCTCGGCGAGCCAGCTTTGACCCGGATCCATTCGGGCTTCTTCAGTACCTCACCGGCTTGCACTTTGATGGGGATTCGCGATAGCTTCGCTGCTGCTTTCTGTTTGCTTCGCGGGTCGTAGTCTTGTTGGCCTTGCACTTCGCGCACGGTGGGGTTGCCGCTTGCGTGGCGGTTTGGCTCGGTGGAATCGCGTTGGCTCATGGTGTTGGCTTTGGTTGGTGGCACAGGATCTTTGCCCCCGGCCGCCCAAAAAACGGCTTACGGTGCAAGGTGGCTCGCGAGCTTGCGCCCCAGTATGGTTGCGGCTTCTTCCCAGCTCGTTTGTACGCCAATTGTAAAAAGATCGATCGCGCGCAAGCCGCGGTAGCCGCATGGGTGGATGCGTGAGAAAGGTTCTAGGTCCATCGCGATGTTGAGTGCAAGCCCGTGGTAAGTGCAACCTCGGCTCACCTTGATCCCCAAGGCTGCGATCTTTCCTAAGCCGGTGAAGTCAGGCCCATCTGGGTTGGCTTGCCGTTGAATGGGCGCGTGCCCGGCAGGGTCGTCTAGTCGAACGTAAATGCCTGGTGCGCCGACGACGCGGTGGCCGGTCACACCAAAGTGCAACAACGTACGGATGACGGCCTCCTCGAGCCGGTACACGTACTCCTTGACAAAGTAGCCCGCACGCTTGAGATCGACCAAGGGATATGCCACCACCTGCCCCGGCCCGTGGTAAGTGACTTGTCCACCACGGTTGGTTTGGACCACTGGAATGTCGCCAGCATGGAGCACGTGCTCCGATTTGCCTGCCAGCCCTTGCGTAAACGTGGGTAGATGCTCGCACAGCCAGACCACATCGGCCTGGGGGCTGCTTGCAGCCTCGGTGCGGTGCGTGGTGAACTCCTGCATGGCCGCATAAGTAGACAAATAGTCCACCCGTCCGAGCTGAAGTGTCGAAGGCAGCATGCTCTTAGAGCACCACTTTGACCAAAGGGTGTGTCGACAGTGTTCGGTACAACTCGTCAAGTTGCGCGCGGCTGGTAGCGGTGATCGTTACTGTTACGCCGAGGTAGTTCCCGCCCTTGCTTTCACGCAGTTCTACGCTGTTGGCGTCGAACTGCGGATCGAACTGTTGGGCGATGTGGACCACGGCCGGCACCAGCCCGTCGGCTTTGGCGCCCATCACTTTGATAGGAAACTGCGATGGGTACTGAATCAGCGACCCATTGGCGTCCATATCCGGATGTGTAGTGGGGGTGTTCATGCTTCGTGTGCCTTCCAAAACAACGTCTCACAGGGCGGACCATCGCCGAGAGCTTGCCGGTGTGCGCTGGGCTAGGCAATGCCGGGTTTCTACGTATAATCGTAGGCTGTGCGGAAAATGGCGACTGTAACCTCAGCGTAATCCTCGTCAATGAAAATAACGCGCAATGCAGTGATCCCGTCGGGCCCAAACGGCTTCGATGGAGAACTCGCCGACGAGCAGCCGAATGCCGACCCCGCCCCCCTGAGTGCGGAGCAAGCGCGGCTGTGGCGTGCCAGCCACCAGACGGTGGCGCCTTGGCGCATTGTGATTTGGCAGGTTGTCACCGGAGTGGTGTCCGCGCTGGTGGTCGCGGGGTTCTGGGGTGCGGGTGCAGCAGTATCCGCGGCCTACGGTGCGCTGTCGGTGGTGCTTCCATCGGCGCTCATGGTGTGGGGTGTGCTGCGACCGCGCTGGTCGGACTCGGCGACTTCGGTTGTCCGACGCTTTGCAGTATGGGAGTTGGTCAAGCTGGGTTTGACGGTAGCCATGTTGGTCATGGCGCCAAGGTGGATTGGGTCGGTGAATTGGTTGGCCCTGTTGGCCGGCTTCTTGGTGACGATGAAGGCGTTTGGCGTGGCCGCGTGGCTGTACGCGAGGCGCTCAAAGCGCACAGCTTCGAATTGATTATTTGGTGACTTATGGCTGCAGAAAACACTGGAACACATGGTCCAAACGCCGGGGAGTACATCCGGCATCACTTGCAACATTTGCAGCTTGACTTTTCTTTCCAGAGCGCCAAGCAGTCCAGCATTGTTGATTTCAGTGTGTTCAACGCGGATTCGCTTTTCTTCTCGGTGGTCCTGGGCGCGTTTGGCTGTTTTGTGATGTGGTTGGCCGCGCGCAAGGCGACTGCGGGTATTCCGGGGCGCTTTCAAGCCGCCGTCGAAATCTTGGTCGAAATGGTGGAGAACCAGGCCAAAGGCGTTATCCACAACGCCACCAGCCGCAAGCTGATCTCCCCCTTGGCGCTGACGGTGTTTGTCTGGATCTTCCTAATGAATGCTATGGACATGTTGCCGGTTGACCTGATTCCTAGCATCTGGCACACGGCGGGCCCTGCGCTTGGCTTCAAGGACTACATGCGCGTGGTCCCAACTGCAGACCTCTCCACCACCTTGGGTTTGTCGTGCTCGGTCTTGTTCATTTGCTTGGTCTACAACATCAAGATCAAGGGCTTGGGTGGCTGGGCCCACGAGCTGGTTGCTGCGCCGTTTGGCAACCACTGGGCGCTGTACCCCGTTAATTTTTTGATGCAGATCATTGAGTACCTTGCCAAGACGGTTTCGCACGGGATGCGGCTGTTTGGCAATATGTTTGCAGGTGAATTGGTGTTCATGCTGATTGCCCTGATGGGCGGTGGCTGGGCGCTGTCACAGACCGGCGTTGCTTTGGCCGTTGGCCACATCATCGCAGGCACAGCGTGGACTTTGTTCCACATCCTTGTGATCACTTTGCAAGCCTTCATCTTTATGATGTTGACGCTGATCTATACCGGTCAAGCGCACGACGCACATTGATGTCACTTCCCTTTTCGGTTTCTTTTTTCCAATACTTTTAGGAGCTCTTCATGGAAAACACTCTCGGCTTCGTCGCTTTGGCTTGCGGCATCATTGTGGGTCTGGGCGCTATCGGCGCATCAATCGGCATCGCATTGATGGGCGGCAAGTTCCTCGAATCTTCGGCGCGCCAGCCTGAGCTCATGAACGAGCTGCAAACCAAGATGTTCATCTTGGCCGGTCTGATCGATGCTGCGTTTCTGATTGGTGTTGCTATCGCGTTGCTGTTTGCGTTCGCGAATCCGTTCGTAGCGGGTTAAGTCGCGGCCCTTCGCGTCAGAGAAGGAAACAAGCCGTGAATATCAACGCAACCCTGTTTCTGCAGGCTATCGTTTTTGCGATCCTGGTGTGGTTCACGATGAAGTTCGTGTGGCCTCCGATTTCGAAGGCTTTGGACGAGCGGGTGCAGAAGATAGCCGACGGACTGGCTGCCGCCGACAAAGCCAAGGCCGAGTTGTCCTTGGCGAACAAGCGCGTGGAAGCCGAGCTGGCTAGCTCTCGTAACGAGACCGCAAGCCGGTTGGCCGACGCCGAGCGCCGCGCCCAGACCATCATCGAAGAAGCCAAGCAGCGTGCGACCGAAGAGGCCGCTCGCATTGTCGCGGCCGCCAAGGCCGAGGCCGAACAGCAATCGGTGAAGGCCCGTGAGGCTTTGCGCGAGCAAGTCGCTGCGCTCGCCGTCAAGGGCGCTGAGCAAATTCTGCGCAAAGAAGTCAATTCGGGCGTGCACGCCGATCTGCTGTCGCGCCTGAAGACCGAGCTCTAAGGGAACCACTATGGCCGAACTCGCCACGATTGCCCGCCCGTACGCCGAGGCCCTTTTTCAGGCTGAGCGTGCGAACGCGGGAGCAACCACCGTGTGGCTTGATGCGCTGGCAACCATCGCTGAAGATGCCGACTTGCAGCAGTTCGCCACCAACCCGCGCGTGACCGACGCGCAGGTGTTTGACTTGGTTTGTGGCGTGCTCAAAACGCCACTGCCCGAGCATGGCAAGAACTTCTTGCGCACCGTCATCGACAACGGCCGTCTGCAAGTCTTGCCCGAAGTGGCGGCCTTGTTTCGTGCCTTGCAGAACGCCCAAAGCGGCGTGGCAGACGCCACGGTGTACAGCGCATTCCCTATCGCGCCGCCTGCTCTGTCTGAGCTCGCAGCGACGCTAGAAAAGCGCTTTGGCCGCAAGCTCAATGTGTCGGTCCAACTCGATTCCGAGCTAATTGGCGGCGTGCGTGTGGTGGTAGGCGACGAAGTGCTGGACACCTCCGTCAAAGCCCGTCTTGAACAAATGAAAGTGGCTCTTACTGCCTGAGGCGCTGAGCCCTTCGCAGTGCAGCCCAATTAATGAAAGAAGGAAAGAGCCATGCAACTCAATCCCGCAGAAATCTCTGAACTCATCAAGAGCCGTATCGAAGGCTTGACCGCCAGCGCCGATATCCGCAACCAAGGCACCGTCGTGTCTGTGACCGATGGTATTTGCCGCATCCACGGCCTGTCTGATGTGATGCAAGGCGAAATGCTGGAGTTCCCCGCAGGCAGCGATGGCTTGCCCACCTACGGCTTGGCCCTGAACCTCGAGCGTGACTCGGTCGGCTCGGTGATTTTGGGAGAGTACGAGCACATCTCTGAAGGCGATACGGTCAAGTGCACCGGCCGCATTCTGGAAGTGCCCGTGGGCCCCGAACTCAAAGGCCGCGTCGTCAACGCCTTGGGCCAGCCGATTGACGGCAAGGGTCCGATCAACGCCAAGATGACCGACGTGATCGAAAAAGTGGCGCCCGGTGTGATCGCGCGCGAATCGGTGAGCCAGCCGATGCAGACCGGCCTGAAGTCGATTGACTCCATGGTGCCGGTGGGGCGCGGCCAGCGCGAGTTGATCATCGGCGACCGCCAGACCGGCAAGACCGCCGTTGCGATTGACGCAATCATCAACCAAAAGGGTCAGAACATGACCTGCGTGTACGTGGCGATCGGCCAAAAGGCATCGTCCGTAAAGAACGTGGTGCGTGCTCTGGAGCAAGCCGGTGCGATGGAGTACACCATCGTGGTGGCAGCAACCGCGTCCGAATCCGCAGCCATGCAGTTTGTGTCGGCCTATTCGGGCTGCACCATGGGCGAGTACTTCCGCGACCGTGGTGAAGACGCCTTGATCGTGTACGACGACCTGTCCAAACAAGCAGTGGCTTACCGCCAAGTGTCCTTGCTGCTGCGCCGCCCACCGGGCCGCGAAGCCTACCCCGGCGACGTCTTCTACTTGCACAGCCGCTTGCTTGAGCGCGCCGCGCGCGTGAACGCAAAATACGTGGAAGATTTCACCAAGGGTGCTGTTAAAGGCAAGACCGGTTCGCTCACCGCGCTGCCCATCATTGAAACCCAGGCGGGTGACGTGTCTGCTTTTGTGCCCACCAACGTGATCTCGATCACCGACGGGCAGATCTTTCTGGAGACCTCCTTGTTTAACGCCGGTATCCGCCCTGCAATCAACGCGGGCATCTCGGTGTCGCGCGTGGGTGGAGCTGCGCAGACCAAGCTGGTGAAAAACCTCTCTGGCGGTATCCGTACCGACTTGGCCCAGTACCGCGAGTTGGCGGCGTTTGCGCAGTTTGCGTCCGACTTGGACGAGGCCACCCGCAAGCAGCTCGACCGTGGCGCGCGCGTGACCGAGTTGCTCAAGCAAGCCCAGTACAGCCCGCTTCCTATCAGCTTGATGGGCTCTACGCTGTATGCGGTGAACAAGGGTTTCATGGACGACATCGAGGTCAAGAAGGTGCTGGCGTTTGAGCATGGATTGCATGGCTACCTGAAAGACAAGCACGCCGCGCTACTCGCCAAGCTTGAGGCCAGCAAGGCCATGGACAAAGATGCAGAAGCCGAACTGAACACTGCCATCGCAGAGTTCAAGAAGATCTTCGCCTAAGCCGACGCCCTGACGACCCAAGGAGCCTTGTAATGGCAGCAGGTAAGGAAATACGCGGCAAGATCAAATCGGTGGAGAACACCAAGAAGATCACCAAAGCCATGGAAATGGTGGCCGCATCCAAAATGCGCAAAGCGCAGGACCGGATGCG
>JBIIZY010000181.1:0-6029 GCA_044346035.1 Rhodoferax sp.
CGAGTGGCCGTCCGGCGAAGTCCACGTCCGCAATTGTGGACAAGCTTCGGCGTGGAAGCATGCGGTTCACGCAGATGCAAGACATCGCTGGTTGCCGAATTATTGTGCCGGATACCATAACCCAGGCATGTTTGACGGCGACTTTGGAGCAGATGTTCTATGTATCGATCATTGACCGCCGCGCCAAGCCCAGCCACGGCTATCGCGCAGTGCATGTAGTTGTGCGCGATGAGAAGTTCCCAGTAGAAGTTCAGGTCCGAACTGATCTTCAACATACATGGGCTGAGCTATCTGAGAAGCTAGCGGACAACTTTGGCATTGAACTCAAGTATGGTGGAGGGCCTCCCGTTGTTCGCAAGCTTCTTGACGAATTGTCAGAGATAACTGCTGAGTTTGAGGATCACCTCGACATAGACAGCGGAAAGAACGAACGAATCGACACACTCAAACGTCGCATCCGCAATGCAATGAAGAACATGTCTACAGCCCTGAAAAGGACATCATGATCTATCTTATTCAGTATGACCGTGGCGCTGGAAAGCTGATTGAGCTTGAAGAGTTCCCGGCGAGTGACAAGCAGCGGGCTGAAGAAGCCCGACTGAATATGGAGTTGTTATTGCTCAGGAGCAACATCTTTCATGAAGTAGTACTGCTAGAGGCGACTAACCAAGAAGAGTTGCGCAAGACACACCGAAGGTATTTTGAGCGACTGGACCAGTTTATGGTGCCGGCACTTGCAGTTACGTCGTAGCGTGCGGGCCTGGTCACCAGAGGTATCCGGATTTTTGCAGCTTCTCGCACTGCTCCTTACTCCAGCGTAGGTTGCGTGCGCGAGGGAATTCAGCAATAGCCCTGGCGCCTCATCGCCCCGCGCGGCGTAAACGCCCTATACTGTTTTTAAATACAGTATCAAGGCGAACATCTTGCAATCCCCTCCGTGTTCATCAGCAGCAGCAATGGTGGCTCCGGCACCGCTGCCGGACTACGCCGAGCTGCATTGCTTAAGTAGCTTTAGCTTTCAGCGCGGTGCGTCGCAGCCAGAAGAGCTGGTGCAGCGCGCGCACCGGCTGGGGTACCGGGCGCTGGCGCTCACCGATGCGTGCTCGGTCTCGGGCGTGGTGCGCGCCCACGCCGAGGCGCAGCGACTGGGTTTGCAGTTCCTGCCTGGCGCCGAGTTTTCCGTCACCTTGCCAAGTGGCCACTGCAAGCTGGTGGTCCTGCCGCACACGCTGTCAGGCTGGGGCAATCTGTGCGAGTTCATCACGCTTGCGCGCCGCGCCGCGCCCAAGGGCCAGTACCGCGTGGACTGGCACACGGCACAGTGGGGCTTGCTGCAGCACTGCGAGGTGCTGCTGGCATTGCCTGCGGCTCTGGCCATGGAGGCCGCAGTGGCCTTGTGCCGGCGCGCCAAAGTACTGTGGGGTGAGGGCCTGTGGCTTGCCATCACCCTGGGGCTGGGCGCTGCCGATACGGTGCTGCGTCACCGCCTGCAGCAAATTTCGGCCCTGTGCGGCGTGCCGCTGGTTGCCGCGGGCAATGTGCACATGCACGCCCGCTCGCGCAAACCGCTGCACGATGTGCTTACCGCCGTGCGCCTGGGCAAACCGGTGGCGCAGTGCGGTTTGGCACTCAAGGCCAACGCCGAGCTGCATTTGCGCACCCGCGCCCGCCTGGCCGCCCTGTACCCACCCGATTGGCTGGCGGCCACGCTGGTGGTGGCGCAGCGATGTAGTTTTTCGCTGGCCGAGCTGCGCTACCACTACCCACGCGAGGCCGTGCTGCCCGGCCTCTCGCCCGCGCAAACCCTGCGCCACCACACGCTAGAAGGCGCGCAGCTGCGCTATCCCGAAGGCCTGCCGCAGAGTGTGCAAACGCAAATCGAACACGAACTCGCGCTGATTGCCGAGATGCGCTACGAGATGTATTTTTTGACGGTCCACGACATCGTGCGCTTCGCCCGCAGCCAAGGCATCTTGTGCCAGGGACGCGGCTCGGCGGCCAACTCGGCGGTGTGCTACTGCCTGGGCGTGACCGAGGTGGACCCCGCGCGCACCAACCTGCTGTTTGAGCGCTTCATCTCCCGCGAGCGCGACGAGCCGCCCGACATTGATATCGACTTTGAGCACCAGCGCCGCGAAGAAGTCATCCAGTACATCTACCAAAAATACGGCCGCGAGCGCGCCGCCATCACCGCCGTCATCACCAGCTACCGCCCCCGCAGCGCCCTGCGCGATGTAGGCCGCGCCCTGCAAATCCCCGAACCGCTGATCACCGCCCTGGCCAAAGAACACCCCGGTATGTACAGCCGCACCGTGCTGGCCGAACGCCTGCAAAGCGCAATCGACAAAGTGACAACAAGCCCACCACCAACAACGCATCCAAGCAAAAGACCAAACACTGCCGTTGCGAACGCACCATCACCACCATCACCACCAACAACAGCAGCGGTAACGGCAACACAGACAGCACAAGCACAAGCACAAGCACAAGCACAAGCACAAGCACAAGCACCCTCCAGGAGCGCGGGTGGCGGGGTGTTTGGCGTAGGTAAAGGAGGAGCCCGCGCAGCGGGCGGGGGACACGAAGCCAAACGCCCCGCGACCCGCGCTCCGGGCGAACCACAAGGGACTTGGGGCGCTCCGGGCGAACCACAAGGGACTTGGGGCGCTCCGGGCGAACCACAAGGGACTTGGGGAACTCCGGGCGAACCACAAGGGACTTGGGGAACTCCGGGCGAACCCCAAGCGTCCCCCGCCGAGCCAGCTGGCATCCACCTCCCCCCACCGAGCCACCTCCACCTCTGGATCGACCTAGCCACCCAGCTGCAAGGCTTCCCCCGCCACCTCAGCCAACACGTAGGCGGCTTCGTCCTCACCCACGGACCGCTCTCGCGCCTCGTCCCCATTGAGAACGCCTCCATGCCCGAACGCAGCGTGGTTCAGTGGGACAAAGACGACCTCGATGCGGTCGGCCTGCTCAAGGTCGACGTGCTCGCCTTGGGCATGCTCAGCGCCATCCGCCGCTGCCTGCACCTCGTAGGCACAACCCGTGGCCGCACCATGCGCATGCAAGACATCCCGAGCGACGACACCGCCACCTTCGACATGATTTGCCGCGCCGACACCGTAGGCGTATTCCAGATCGAGAGCCGCGCACAAATGAGCATGCTGCCGCGCCTCAGGCCGCGCTGCTTTTACGACCTGGTGGTCGAAGTTGCCATCGTGCGGCCCGGGCCCATCCAAGGCGGCATGGTGCACCCCTACCTCAAGGCGCGCGAACACCCCGAGCAAGTGCAGTACGCCAGCCCGGCCCTCAAAGAGGTGCTTCAGCGTACCCTGGGTGTGCCCATTTTTCAGGAGCAGGTGATGCAAATTGCCATGGCCGCTGCCGACTTTTCTGCTGGCGAATCCGACCAGCTGCGCCGCTCCATGGCCGCGTGGAAACGCAAGGGCGGCGTGCATGTGTTTTACGAGCGCTTGGTCGGTGGCATGCGCAAAAACGGCTACACCGAGGAGTTTGCTGAGGCCCTGTTCAAGCAGATCGAGGGCTTTGGCGAATACGGTTTTCCCGAGAGCCACGCCGCCAGTTTTGCCCTGCTGGTGTACGTGAGCTGCTGGCTCAAATGCCACGAGCCTGCCTGCTTTTTGGCGGCCTTGCTCAACAGCCAGCCCATGGGGTTTTACGGCCCCTCGCAGCTGGTGCAAGACGCCCAGCGCCACGGCGTGCAGGTGCGCGCGGTGGATGTGTCGCAAAGCGACTGGGACTGCACGCTGGAGCCACCCAACGTGCTTTACAAGGCCATGGTCAATCCGCAAGCCAAACCATCATCCGGACAAGCGCAGCCCGCAGTGCGTCTGGGCTTGCGCTTGGTGAGCGGCTTGTCCGAAGCCGTGGCCCGGCGCATTGCGGCAGCACGCGCGGTGGCACCTTTTGCCAGCACACAGGACCTGGCCTTGCGCTGTGCGCTGGATGCGGGCGATCTCAAGGCCCTGGCCAGTGCCGACGCGCTCTTGTCCCTCAGCGGCCACCGCCGCCAGCAGGTGTGGGATGCGTCCGCCCTGCGCCCTGCGCCGCCCTTGTTGCGTGGTGTGCTCGTGCTGGAGGCGCCGCTGGAATTGCCGCACGCGCACGAGGGCGAGGAGGTGGTGTTTGACTACGCCGCCACCGGCCTGTCGCTGCGCAGCCACCCGGTGGCGCTGTTGCGCGCGCAGCTCGTTCCGCAGCGCCTGCTCAGTGCCGCGCAGTTGCGCGACCTGCCCAGCGGTCGGCTGGTGCGTGCCTGCGGCATCGTCACCATGCGCCAGCAACCTGCCACCGCCAAGGGCGTGGTGTTTGTCACGCTAGAAGACGAGACCGGCAGTGTGAATGTGATTGTCTGGAAGGCCGTCAAAGACCAGTTTCGCGATGCGCTCTACCGCGCCCGCCTGCTGGCGGTGTATGGCGTGTGGCAGCGTGATGACCAAAGCGGTGGCGAGGTGCGCCACCTGGTGGCCAAGCGGCTGGTGGACCGAACCGATTGGCTGGGCGCGCTAGCGACTAGCAGCCGGGATTTCCATTGACGCAGCGCGCTTGGCTTGCGGCCTTGCCCTTGTTCTGCAATGTTTTTTTGGCGTTCGCAAGGTTTCCTTAGCGTGCGCCACCTGGCCCTCAGTCCGCCACGTTGCACTCGCGCCGCAGCAGGGCCAGCGTGTCGTTGGGTGCGCTGCGGTGGTCGCTTTGTAGCAGCGGCTCCAAGTCGTGCAAAAACGCTTGCCACATCTCCAGGTAGTCGCTGCGGTGGGAGTCGCTCGCGTGGTCGGTGATGAAGGCTTGGGCGGCCTGCGCTTGCAGGCCATTCTTGCGCAGCTTGCGCACCAGCGCGGCCGCGCCTTGGGCGCTGAGCAGTGTTTTGTGTGGCGCTCCAGCCGCTACGCAGACAAACAGGGTGAGCAGCGAGCTGTCGTCGCTGTGACCGCCGGTGGCCTTGTGCCAAGCGGCAGAGACGCCGCGCTCAAAGTGGTCCACTTCGCTCAAGGCATCTTCCACCCAAAAGTAGCGGCCCATGAAAGCCGGTGTCTGGTCCAGCAGCTTGCGCAAGGGCAGGGCGCTTTCGATGATCTTGGGCAGGTCGCTCACGACGGACAGGCGCACCGCATCCACCGCCGCGTGCAGTCTGGCTGGCAAGTTTTTGGGCAGGGGAATCGCCACGCTGTGTCCCGCAACGTCAAGCGTCTTTTGCGCCGTAGCGTCAACGGTCGTGCGCAACGCAGCGTTATCTTTTTTGCGCCCCGCAGCCTTGGCTGTGCTGGGTCCGGTGGCGCGACCTGTCGCAGATTTTTTGCGCAGCTGCTGCACCATTTTTTCAAACGCCACCCAGTCGGGCATCTGCGTGTGGCCAAGTGACAGCGCCAAGAGTGCGGTGCGGATCACGGCTTCGGCGTCGCGCCCGCTGTCGTCTAGCTCGTCGCGGTCGGTGCCCAGTGCGTCGGCCAGCCACAGCGCGGCATCCACCACGTCGGCCACCTGTTGGCGCTTGGCCAGTTCGGCCCGGAAGTCGGCAGCGCTGCGCAGCGACCACTTGGCCAGCTGAGGAATGTGTTCGTCGGTAAAGCCACCGCGTTCCTGCATGCCAAAGTGGCTGCTTTGCGGCATGGCAATCAGCGCCTTGAGCATGTCTGCGCCGGCTTTGGAGCGCGACAGCAGGCTGTGCTCGCGCAGCGCGACGGCGGCTTGGTGCAGGTCGCCGTCGCTGTGTGTTTCCAAAGCGAGGCTGACCAGGTTGACCAGGCGCTCGCGCGCTTTTTCCAGCTCGGGGCGCAAAAACTCGCTGCCGAAATAGCGCGCAATCTGCACCATGCCTTTGGGCGCCTCCAGCGCGATGGCGTCGAGCTTGGCGGTGTCGATCAGCCCGTGCGCAATCCCATGCGCCAGCGCCTTTTCGAAGAAGCTTCGGTCGTCAAACGCCGCCAGCGAGTTGAGGGCACTGGCGCCCTGCGGTGTGGCTTGCGGCACCCTAAATCGCCGACTCTTCGTCGGACTCCAGCGCAGCG
>JBIIZY010000182.1:0-5996 GCA_044346035.1 Rhodoferax sp.
CTGCTGGCGCGGGGGCCGCTGCGCGCGCTCCACCCGCCGGGGCACCAGGGCGGCGCGCCACCGGCGTCTCCTCACCGTCTTGCGGTGCGCCCATGCCCTCGCGGTTGCCCAGCAGTTGCAGCTCGGTCGCCACAATATCAACCGTGTTTTTCTCAACGCCCGAGGGGTCGGTGTACTTGCCGTACTTGAGTCGGCCTTCTACATAAATGGGCCGGCCCTTCTTGACATATTCGCCCGCAATCTCCGCCAGCCGGTCATAGAAGGTCACACGGTGCCACTGGGTGTCTTCCACCATCTCGCCCGTGTTTTTGTCTTTGCGTCGGCTGCTGGTGGCCACGCTCACGTTGGCCACCGCTTGCCCCGAGGGCAGGTACCGAATCTCCGGGTCACGCCCGCAGTTACCCACCAAAATGACTTTGTTCACCGATGCCATAGCCTGCTCCTCAAGTTGCGCAATTATCCCGACTTTGCCGCGTTGGCCCGCGGCGGTCGCCCGGGGGCAACCATGGGCCAGGCCACGACCAACCACGCCACCATGCCCAGCGCGCACACCCCAAACAACCAGGGCGAGCCGCCCGGCTCAAACAGCGCGCCACCGACCAGGCCACCTGCAAAAAAACCAAAAGACTGCAAGGTGTTGTACACGCCCAGCGACGCGCCGCGAATGCTCTTTGGCGAAAGGCGCGATGCCATGCTGGGCATGCTGGCCTCCAGCACATTGAATCCATAAAAAAACACAAACATCAGCAGCGACAAAAACAGCACCGAAGGGCGTGCGTCCACCACCCCAGCCAACGCAAGCTCCACCAGCGCAATCAAGCCCACGGCCACCAAAAAGATGGCGCGTAGGCGGCCACGCCGCTCCATGGGAAACAGCGTCATGCCCATCAGCACGAAGGAAAGTCCCACCACCGGCAGGTACACCCACCAGTGCTGGGCCTTGGGCAGCCCTGCCTGCACCAGCATGGAAGGAATGGCAGTCCACATGGCCACCTGCACCGCATGCAGCAAAAACACGCCGAAGTTGAGCCGCAGGAGTTCGGGCGAATCCAACACATCGCGCAGGCGGCCGCGCTGCAAACCCGCATCACGCACCGGCTCGGGCGGCACCCACAGGTGCAGCAACACCAGGCCCACCACTGCCAAACCACCGGTCACCAAAAACACACCGGACAAACCCACTGCGTTGGCCAGCAAAGGCGCCACACCCACCGATACGGCAAACACCAGGCCAATGCTGCCGCCAACCCAGGACATGGCCTGGGTGCGCACCACATCGCGTGTCTGGTCGGCCAGCAAGGCCGTGGCCGCTGCCGACACCGCGCCCGAACCTTGCAAGGCGCGTGCGAGCACCATCCAGCCGACGCTGGGCGCAAATGCAGCCAGCACACTGCCAGCAGTGAACAGACCCAGCCCGAGCGTGATTAGGCGTTTGCGGCCAAAGCGGTCGGAGGCCAAACCAAAGGGAATTTGAAACAGGCCCTGGGTCAGGCCAAAGATGCCGAGGGCCAAGCCCACCAAAGCCGCGTTGTCACCGCCGGGCAGGTGGGCCACCTCCAGTGAGAAAACCGGCAAGACCAAGAACAGGCCAAGCAAACGCAAGCTGCTGATGGTGGCCAACGAGGCGCTGGAACGCCGCTCCAACGGAGTCAGGCGGTGGGGGTCTGGGGTGTCCGGCATCACGGGGTTGGGATCGGGGTGGAGCGCAAGGCCGACAGGCAGAGCAGCACAGTGACATTGTCTATCATGGCGGGTTGCTCTCACCCCACCTCGCCCCTTGAACCACTCCGACGACCTTTCACCCGAGGGCACGTACCTCGCCCGTGCTTTGCAGCAGCACATCAGCATTCGCGGCGCACGCACGCACAACCTCAAAAACATCGACCTCGATATCCCGCGCAACCAGTTGGTGGTGATAACGGGGCTGAGCGGTTCCGGCAAATCCAGCCTGGCGTTTGACACGCTGTACGCCGAGGGCCAGCGCCGCTACGTGGAAAGCCTGTCCACCTACGCGCGCCAGTTTTTGCAGATGATGGACAAGCCCGATGTGGACATGATCGAGGGGCTTTCCCCCGCCATCTCGATTGAGCAAAAGGCCACCAGCCACAACCCGCGCTCCACCGTGGGTACGGTCACAGAAATCCACGACTACCTGCGCCTGCTGTTTGCCCGCGCTGGCACGCCGTTTTGCCCTACGCACCAGATGCCCCTGCAAAGCCAGACCGTCAGCCAGATGGTGGACGCCGTGCTGGCGCTGCCCGAAGACACGCGCTTGATGATTCTGGCGCCACTGGCGCGGGAGAAGAAGGGCGAGTTCCTGGAGGTCTTTGCCGACATGCAGGCGCAGGGCTACGTGCGCTTTCGCATCAACGGCCAAATCGTGGAGTTTGACGCCCTGCCCAAACTCAAGAAAAACGAGAAGCACGACATCGATGTGGTGGTGGACCGCATCAAGGTGCGCCCCGAACTCGCCCAGCGCTTGGCCGAGAGTTTCGAAGCCGCACTGCGCCTGGCCAATGGCCGAGCCATCGCGCTGGAGTTGGACGCAGCAGCCGCCGATGTCAAGGCCGAATCCGGCATGGCCAGCACAGACGGAGCTGCCGGCACAGCCAACAGCGCCGCGCCACGCAGCCAAGCCAAAGAGCATCTGTTCAATGCCAAGTTTGCCTGCCCGGTGTGCAACTATTCAATTGCTGAGCTCGAGCCCCGGCTGTTCTCTTTCAACTCGCCCGTGGGCGCTTGCCCCAGCTGCGACGGCCTGGGTCAGCAAGACTTTTTTGACCCGGCGCGGGTGGTGGCGTTTCCCTCACTGAGCTTGGCCAGCGGCGCCATCAAGGGCTGGGACCGGCGCAACGGCTACTACTTTTCCATGCTGGAAAGCCTGGCCAAACACTACAAGTTCGATGTGGAGCGGCCCTTTGAGTCGCTGCCGCAGGCGGTTCGCGATGCGGTTCTTTTTGGATCGGGTGACGAGGAGATCAAGTTCAGCTACGTCATCGACTCCGGTGCTTCGCAAGGGCGCAAGATCAGCAAGAAGCACCCCTTCGAAGGCGTGATCCCCAACATGCAGCGGCGCTACCGCGAGACCGACTCGGCCTTGGTGCGCGAAGACCTGGCGCGCCTGCGCAGCACCCAGCCCTGCCCGGACTGCCACGGCTCGCGCTTGCGGGTGGAGGCACGCAACGTCAAGGTCGGCGAGGGCGCGCAGGCGCGCGCCATCTACGAGATCAGCCACGCCACGCTGCGCGATGCGCTGGACTATTTCAGCAGCTTGCAAATGCAGGGCGCGCGCGGCGAAATAGCCGCCAAGGTGGTGCGCGAAATCGGGCTGCGCCTGAAGTTTTTGAACGATGTGGGACTGAACTACCTCAGCCTGGACCGCAGCGCCGAAACACTCAGCGGCGGCGAGTCGCAGCGCATCCGCCTGGCCAGCCAAATTGGCTCGGGCTTGACCGGCGTGATGTACGTGCTCGACGAGCCCAGCATCGGCCTGCACCAGCGGGACAACGACCGCCTGATTGGCACCCTCAAGCACCTGCGCGACATTGGCAACAGCGTGCTGGTGGTCGAGCACGACGAAGACATGATGCGCGCCGCCGACCACCTCATCGACATGGGCCCGGGCGCGGGTGTACACGGTGGGCGGGTGATCGCGCAAGGCACGTTTGACGATGTGAAGGCGCACCCCGATTCGCTCACTGGCAAGTACCTGGCGCACACGCTGACCATTGCGGTCCCGCAGCGCCGCACGCCCTGGATTCCTACCGTTGCACTCAGTGCCGCTGAGAAAAAAGCAGCAGCCAAACCCGCTGGCAAAGGCGCGCCCAGCAAGGCCGCGCTGGCCTGGTCTGCGCGGCAGGCGGCGCACCTAGCCAGCCAAGGCGACATGCAAGCCATTCGGGTGGTCCACGCCACCGGCCACAACCTCCGGGGGGTGAGCGTGGAGTTTCCGGTGGGGCTGTTCACCTGCGTAACCGGTGTATCGGGCTCGGGCAAGTCCACCTTGGTCAATGACACGCTGTACGCCGCAGTGGCGCGGCAGATTTACCGCGCCCACGACGAGCCGGCTGCGCACGAGGCGATTGAGGGCATCGAGCATTTCGACAAAGTCATCAACGTGGACCAGTCGCCCATTGGGCGCACCCCGCGTTCCAACCCCGCGACCTACACCGGCCTGTTCACCCCCATTCGCGAGCTGATGGCCGAAGTGCCCACCGCGCGCGAGCGTGGCTACGGCGCCGGGCGCTTTAGCTTCAACGTGGCCGGTGGCCGCTGCGAGGCTTGCCAAGGCGACGGCATGGTCAAGGTGGAAATGCACTTTCTGCCCGACGTGTACGTGCCCTGCGACGTGTGCGCGGGTCAGCGCTACAACCGCGAAACCTTGGAGGTGCTCTACAAGGGCAAGAACATCGCGCAGATCCTGGACCTGACAGTCGAAGCCGCCTTCGAATTTCTGAAGGCGGTACCCACCATTGCGCGCAAGCTGCAAACGCTGCTCGATGTGGGCCTGAGCTACATCAAGCTGGGGCAAGCCGCGACGACGCTCTCAGGCGGCGAGGCGCAGCGGGTCAAGCTGGCACTGGAACTGAGCAAACGTGACACCGGCCGCACCCTCTACATCCTAGACGAACCCACCACCGGGCTGCACTTTGCCGACATCGATTTGCTGCTCAAGGTGCTGCACCAGTTGCGCGATGCCGGCAACACGATTGTGGTGATCGAGCACAACCTCGACGTGATCAAAACCGCCGACTGGGTGATCGACATGGGCCCCGAAGGCGGCGCCGGCGGCGGCACCGTGGTGGGCGTGGGCACGCCGGAAGACATTGCGGCGAACCCGCAGAGTTTCACTGGGAAGTATTTGGCCAAGCTGCTTTGAGGGTGCGTGCGCCCCGACACCCTTTCAACCAAGTTCGGTCAATCCCATTTGACCGCCGTTAAACCAGGCAACATCAAAGCCCTGGCTTAACAAGACCGCTTTGCCCTGCGATTGGCCAAGGTCTGCCAAGCGCGAAAGATACTTCGCAAGGGTGTTGCGGTCTTCCGTAAGCACATGGGTAATGGACTCGCACACCATCTGGGCGATCAGCTTGATGTCGTCCTTCACTGTGGCGCGGTCGTCTGCTGGATCGCGCTGAATCTGGCGCATCAAGTTTCCCGCTGTCATGGCGTGGTCGATATTGAACGGGAGCACGTGGAAATTGCGCAGCGGCAAGTCCGTCACGGCTTGGCCCACTTGAAATTCGGATGCTGCAACCGCTGACAAATACAGGGGACAGCCCCGGTCCAGGGACTCCCTAAGGTAGCGCATGGCAGTCGCATGGTGTGGCCGAGCTGGGTCTGCCAAAGTGATCAAAAAACTGGTGTCCAGCAGAAAGGAGATCAATCGATACCCCCACGCAAGGCATCCACCCAAGAATTCGCGCTCGGCACATCCTTCCAGGCCTTGGCACCGCGCTCGGTCAACCGCCGGATTTGCGATTCGTCCAGTGTTTGCTGGTGTTCTTCAAAAGCCAGCAAGCGCGCGTTGCGGTACTCGCGGGTCACCACGTTGTACTCCGCAGTGATGCGCACCATGGCAATTTTGTAAAGTCTATTGAGCTTGTCGTCTTTGAAGACCTGCCGGTCCGACTCGACCAACAACACCTTGCCGTCGGGCAAGCGAATGTGTGCATTCGTCTTTTGCACACCGCCCATGTGGGTTACCTCACCCTGAAGGTATCGCTCTACGCGCACCCATTGGTCGGCGTCGTCGGCACGAAAGTCTGTGGCGGCTGAAATCACCAATGGCTGACTCAAAATGGGGGCGGCAATACGCACTATGCAACGACGCGTTCCCCGGGCTAACTTTTGCCACCGCTCAATCACTTCACGCCGCTTGCTGTCGATGCTCTCCAACAATTCCGAACTTCCCAAATGACGCAAGTCGTTGAAAAGAGAAGGGTGAAGAATCGGCTGGGTAACGATGGACACCGAGCCCTTAACCACAGATACAT
>JBIIZY010000032.1:0-20582 GCA_044346035.1 Rhodoferax sp.
GCCTTCCACACCGAAGGCGCGGGCGGCGGCCACGCGCCCGACATCCTCAAGGTGGTGGGCCAGGACAACTTTTTGCCCAGCTCCACCAACCCCACCATGCCCTACACGGTCAACACGCTCGACGAGCACGTGGACATGCTCATGGTCTGCCACCACCTGAGCGCCGGCATTGCCGAAGACTTGGCGTTCGCCGAAAGCCGCATCCGCAAAGAAACCATTGCCGCCGAAGACATCCTGCACGACCTGGGTGCCATCAGCATGATGAGCAGCGACAGCCAAGCCATGGGCCGCGTCGGCGAAGTCATCATCCGCACCTGGCAAACGGCCGACAAGATGAAGCTTCAACGCGGTTGGCTCAGCCCTTCGACAGGCTCAGGGCGAACGGAGTTGAGCTCAGGGCGGACGGAGTTGAGCTCAGGGCGAACGGAGTCGAGCTCAGGGCGAACGGAACCAGGCTCAGGGCGAACGGACAGTGCGCATGTATCCGTTCGGGCTGAGCCTGTCGAAGCCCTGCAGCGCAACGACAACTTCCGCGTCAAGCGCTACATCGCCAAGTACACCATCAACCCCGCCATTGCCCACGGCATCAGCCACGAGGTGGGCAGCATCGAGGTCGGCAAGTGGGCCGATCTGGTGGTCTACAAACCGGCATTTTTCGGCGTCAAACCCGCGTTGATTATCAAAGGCGGCTTCATCGCCCATGCGGCCATGGGCGACCCCAATGCGTCCATCCCCACGCCACAGCCGGTGCACTACCGCCCCATGTTTGGCAGCTTTGGCGGCGCACTGCACCGCAGCTCACTGACTTTTGTGTCGCAGGCCGGGCTCAACGCCGGCATACAACAACGCTTCGGTCTGGCCAAGCAGTTGGTCGCGGTGAAAAACATACGCGGCGTGCGCAAGCAACACATGGTGCTCAACAGCTATTTGCCCGCCATGGAGATCGACCCGCAAACCTACCGCGTGCGCGCCGATGGCCAGTTGCTGACCTGCGAGCCTGCGGTGCGCCTGCCGATGGCGCAGCGGTACTTTTTGTTCTGAGCTTCAAGCACCGTACTGTGGACATTCGCATCGACGATTTGCAGGGCGCACAGATTGCAGCCTTGCTGCAAGCGCACCTGGATGCCATGCGCCAGCATTCGCCGCCCGAAAGCGTCCACGCGCTCGACCTGAACGCGTTGCGCCAGCCAGGCATCACCTTTTGGACCGCCTGGGACGGCTCTGACCTGATGGGTTGTGGCGCGCTCAAGTCGCTGACGGCAGACCACGGGGAGCTCAAGTCCATGCGCACAACGGCAGCTCATCTGCGCAAAGGCGTAGGGCGCGCCATGCTCAGGCATATTGAGTTGGCAGCGCGCGAGCAAGGCATCCGGAGAATCAGTCTGGAAACCGGCGCACCTGCGCCCTTCCACGCGGCCCAGCGGCTCTATGCCAGTGAAGGCTATGTGGTGTGCGGCCCTTTTGCCGACTATGTGCTGGACGCGTTTAGCGTGTTCATGACCAAACCCCTGGTTTAGAGGTATCAGTGCGCAAGGTGCAATCGAATCCACAGGGCCAACACGGCCTCTTCCAAGTCTCCTGCGGCGAGCCGCAGCATGGTGGGCACGATGACACGCACTGAGTTTCCACTTTGCGTGGGTTTGAGCGTGGTCCTGGCCGGATTTCGCAAGTTATAACGTTTGTTTCGTTAACCGCCCACCGCACTCCACGCCACCTTCCACGGTTCCCAACACGCAAGTGCCCTGCCCCATGCTCCAAATCTCCAAATGCATTCCCCAAGGCCGTGGCCTGGCACCGGTGCTGCTGCGGCGCGCCGCCACCGTGGAGCTCGACTGGGACGTACGCCAGAAAAGCCGCTTTGACGCCACCGACTCCACAGGTCGGCACGTTGGCGTGTTCCTGCCGCGCGGCACGGTGGTGCGCGGGGGCGATGTGTTGGTGGCCGAAGACGGCTCCTTGATCGTGGTCCACGCCGCGCCGCAGCCGGTGCTGCGCATCACCCACTGCATGCAGCACGGCACGCCATTTGATTTGACGCGCGCGGCCTACCACCTGGGCAACCGCCATGTGCCCATCGAACTCCAAGCCGACCACCTGAAGATCGAACCCGACCATGTGTTGGCCGACATGCTGCGCGCCATGCACCTGATCGTGCAGGCGGTGGACGCGCCCTTCGAGCCCGAAAGCGGGGCCTATGCAAGCGGCGGGCATGCCCACACGCACGCACATGGCGCCAACCCCGCCCACGCCCACGACCACGGCAGCCACGCCCACGCCCACAGCGGCCACGACGTACGCCCGCATGCCCATGGCCACGGTGACCACGACGACCACCAACACTGACCCATGACCGCACGCGACAGCACCCTCATGCAGCTGATGTGGCTGGCCTCCCCGGCGCTGCCGGTCGGGGGCTTCTCGTATTCGGAGGTGCTGGAGGCTGCGGTAGACAGCGGCCATGTCAGCGACGTGCAAGACGCCAGTGCCTGGTTGCGAGACCAGTTGCACCTGGGCCTGGCGCGTGGCGATCTGGCCGTGGTGGCGCAGGCGGTAGCCGCTTGGAACGCCGAGGACGGCGACCGCATTCGCGCCCTTAACGACTGGGTGTTGCACACCCGCGAAACCAGCGAGCTGCGCGCGCAGACCGAGCAAATGGGCCGCTCCTTGCTGGAGTGGCTGCGCAATCACACCACCGTGTCTGCGTCCCAGCTGCAAAGCTTGGCGGCGCTACCGCCCACCTACCCCATTGCGTTTGCGCTGGCCGCCAGCGCCACTGGCGCGGAGCTACGCGACTGCCTGACCACCTACGCCTTTGGCTGGTCCGAAAACATGGCCCAAGCGGCCATCAAATCGGTGCCCCTGGGCCAAAGTGCGGGCCAGCGCATTTTGTCGGCCTTGGCCGCCGAGATTCCTGCTGCGGTGGACAGCGCCCTGGCCAGCACCGACGCCACGCGACAAGCCTACACCCCCATGCTGGCGATTTTGAGCAGCCAGCATGAGGTGCAGTATTCGCGCCTGTTTCGCTCTTGAAGCCGTTCACAACACGCCCGTTTGCAGCGCCCAGTTTTCATTCCCTATGAGGCTCCCACGATGTCGAACTTGCACCACATTGCCCACCGCACCAAACCCTTGCCCCCGCTACGCGTTGGCATCGGCGGCCCCGTAGGCTCCGGCAAAACCACGCTGCTTGAAATGCTGTGCAAAGCCATGCGCGACCAGTACGACTTGGTAGCCATTACCAACGACATCTACACCAAGGAAGACCAGCGTCTGCTCACTGTGAGCGGCGCGCTGCCAGCCGAGCGCATCATGGGGGTGGAAACCGGCGGCTGCCCGCACACCGCCATCCGCGAAGATGCGTCCATCAACCTTGAAGCAATCGACCGCATGCTGGTGGACTTTCCCAATGCGGACGTGGTCTTTATCGAGAGCGGCGGCGACAACCTGGCCGCCACCTTCAGCCCCGAGCTCAGCGACCTGACCATCTACGTAATTGATGTGGCCGCTGGCGAAAAAATTCCGCGCAAAGGCGGCCCCGGCATCACCAAGAGCGACCTGTTTGTCATCAACAAAACCGACCTCGCGCCCCATGTGGGCGCAGACTTGGCGGTGATGGAAGCCGACACGGTGCGCATGCGCACCACCGCCAAAGGGCTCAAGCCGTTTGTGATGACCAACCTGAAAACGCTGGCCGGTGTCAACGAGGTGGTGGCCTTCATCCAAACCAAGGGCATGCTGGCTAGCTGACCGAGGGCGCGCACCGCCTTCGTTGGGCACGCCCGGCGCAGACCTGGGGCACGTGCACCGCGGGTCCCAAATGCGCCGGTAGGCAACACCGGGCGCTGGGCCGCAGCAGCCTTTGCCGCCCAGCATGGCTCAATCACGGGCGCGGGGTGCTGCCCAACAGCTCGATACCCTCGTGGTCGGCCACCATCTCCAGGGCGCGCTCAAACAGCGCACGGGCCGAGCCGGATATGGAAGACAAATATGCGTGCAAGTGCGCGTCTTCGGAGTTTTTGTTCAGGCACTCCTGGCTGTACTCCTCGAAGCTGGCCAGCTGGGCAATGATTTCGGCCACATGGCGCGGGCACTCGCACAGCACGTTGGTTGAGATACCGGCCACCCGCGCCAGGGTGGCATCGGAGTACTTGCGCTGCGGAATGAGCGAACCTTGGTCCGCACCGCGCACCGACTGGGCTGCATCGATCAGCAATACCGAGCTGATCAAGTCCGACAGCTCGTAGTCGGAGATCGGCTCGCGCCGCACGATCATGCCGGCGCGGCGCATCGCCTCCAGCACCGGCTCTTGCGCGTAGTTGTAGAGCACGATGGCCTGCTGCACCCGGTGCTGCGCCACCAGTTGCGCAATCTGCTGCCGGGTGGCGTCTTGCAAGGTACTGACCTTGATCAGCAGCATCTGCGGCTGCTCGGCCAGCACCGCGGCCCGCGCGGCGGGCAGGTCAAAAAAAACATCGGTCACGCGGATGGTGTTGCTCATGAACCGCAGGGTGAACTTGTGCGATTCGATGCGAGCCGCCAGCCCCAAGCCCACCACCGCAATACGCACCGTGTTGGCCGCCAGCCGCGCATGCGCGCTTTGCAGCGTGGACACCTGCACCCGCTGTAGCAGTTGTTGCAGCGCAGCCAGGTCGAGCGCGGCAATGCTGCCAATGGCCTGCCCCTCGCCGGAGAGGCGCTTGAGCAAGGTGGCTTTGAGCACGTCCGCCTCGTGGTACAGGCGGTGCTTTCCCTCGGACTTGTCGGGCACAAACGCGCCGTAACGCGTCTCCCAAACCCGCAAGGTGGTCACCGGCACGCCAGCCAGTTTGGCAACCGCGCCAATGCGGTAACGCAAGGGTGCACTCGTTTTTTCGTCACGCATGGGGCGGCTTTCTTGTAAATGAGTAGGTTTTGAATAGATTAAACGCAGATTTTTGCGTCCATCTACAAATTTTAATCGTTACATTCTACGCACTTAGTTCACAAAGGAGCCTGCCATGGTCTCAAAAAAAGCACTGCACGCTTTGAACGCCACGGTCTACATCGCCCGCAATGCACAACAGCGCTGCGTGCCCACCCAGGAAATTTCGGCGGCGCTGGGGGTCTCGGTGTCGTACCTGGAAGGCATGCTCAAGTGCCTCAAAGACCACGGCGTACTGCAGTCGTATCGCGGACCGGGTGGCGGCTACCAGATCGGCGCCGCGTTGGCCGATATGTCGGTGTGGGACGTGGCCCGGATCTTTGATCCCCATGCCCAGGCCCCGCGCAGCGACCAGGCCGCAATGCCCGCGCGCGCCGTGGCCTTTGAGACCCAGTTGGCCGAGCTCTCGCACGCTTTGCTGCACGCCAACCCGGCACTCGGCCGGGCTGCGCGCGTGCCCGGTGCGGTATCCATGGCGCCCAAGGCGGGCGGTGGCTTCAAGTTCAAACCCCTGGCGCCGCCTTTGGTGCCGGTGTGTGCCAACTCGGTGTTTCAGTTGTCGGCCTTTGTGCAGGGCGCCAGCCGGGCCTGAGCAGCGGCCTGCGCGCCGAGACGACGCGCACGCGGCCTTGCGGAAGCGGCGCTTCCTCCACAGCGGAGCGCACGCAAGGGTTAGAGCGGCAATGCCCGCGCCACGCCGCCCCGAGCAGCGTAACGGCTGAGCGCATCCAAGGCCTCCACCAGCACTGACGCGGTGCGGCCCGCATAGGCGTTGTGCTTGAGCCACTCGC
The DNA here is from genome assembly GCA_044346035.1 of Rhodoferax sp. Lineage (GTDB taxonomy): Bacteria > Pseudomonadota > Gammaproteobacteria > Burkholderiales > Burkholderiaceae_C > Allorhodoferax. The sequence goes on from JBIIZY010000032.1 coordinate 5,713, forward strand.
ACTCTGCACGCAGCGCCGCATCGTCGCGCAGCGCGATACCCCAGACCCGCTGGTCGGCGTTCCAGCGGTAGCCGCGTGCCTTGAGCGCGTCCTTGGCCTCGAACGGCGCTTGCGTGGCTTGCAGACGGTAGCTCGGTGCGGCAGCACAGCGCAGCAGGTGCGCCAGCGCGGTGTGCGACACGGTTGGAGAGTGAACGTGTGCCGCGGCGTGCGATGCGCTCGCAACCTCGCTTGTCGAATCACTGGTCGTGCTCGCAGGATCGCTCGTAGTCGGGTCCGTTGTTAAAGGTGCGGCCAGCACAGCCAGCAGCGCATGGCAATCCATCTCGGCGCGGTGGGCGTCGTAAAACCAGCCCAGCGCCTGCGCCAAACTCTCCAGCTTGGCCGAGCTGCGGCCTTGCCGCTTCCAGTCGATTTCTGCAAAGCTGCAAGCCCAGCGCAGCTCGGCAAACTGGGGCAAGCGGCTTTCCACAAACGGGCGGTCGAATGCCGCGTTGTGGGCGATCACGCAGTCCACACCAGCGCAGAGTGCGGCAATACGCGCTTCATCGAGGCGCTGACCCCGCACGTCCGCATCGCGAATGCCGGTCAGCGCAACAACCTCTTTCGGAATGGGTTTGCCCGGATCTTCTAGGCCATCGTAGACATCCACCGGCCCCACCGGCAGGCCGTCCGCCAGATTGACTTGCACCCGCAAAAGCGCCAGCTCAATAACCCGCTCGCGCTGCGCATCCAGGCCGGTGGTCTCGGTGTCTAGCACCAGCACGGTGGCGGTTTCTCCTGCACGCACAGGCCCCCAATCGAGGCGGGGCCGCAAGCGGCGCAGTACGCGGTAATCCGGGTGGGCCGCCACCGCCTGCGCCCAGTGCTCCATGTCCCCGTCTGCACTGGCCGGTGCAGGGGCGGCCTGCGGGCTTGGGCTTGGGCTTGGGCTTGGGCTAGTTTCAGGGCTGGCGTTGGGGCTGGGATGGGGGCTGGTATGGGGATGGAGCTTGGCCTTGGCCACGCGGCGCTTGACAGGGGCGGGGGTGGCAGGCAAGTCGGGAAAGAGATCGAGGGCCAGCGGTTCTTGGGACAAAAAAGCACCTCGCAGCAGATGGGTTGCAAACAGTTGACGCCGGATTATTGCCTCTATCATTCCCACCGACTGCGCACTGCGAAGCGCTGCGACCCCGCGCAATCTGCCCCACACAGCCCGCGCCGCCGCCCCATCGCCGCCCCATCGCCGCCCCATCGCCGCCCCATCGCCGCCCCATCGCCACCCCTGCGTAACACCCTATGAAACGTCCACTCCAAGGCATGCGCATCCTGAGCCTGGCTTTGAACCTGCCTGGCCCCGCTGCGTTGATGCGTTGCCGCGCCTTGGGTGCGCGCTGCACCAAGCTGGAAGCGCCAGCGCGCGCCGGTGCGCCCAGCGACCCCATGGCCAGGTACAGCCCGCGGGCCTACACGGCAATGCACCAAGGCATTCGCACCGTCACCGCCGATCTGAAAACCGACACGGGCCAGGCGCTGCTGCACCGCGAGCTGCAGCGCACAGACCTGCTGCTCACCTCGTTTCGACCCTCGGCGCTCAAAAAGCTGGGCCTGCTTTGGCGCAGCTTGCACGCCCGCTATCCGCAGCTTGCGCTGGTGCAAATTGTGGGCGCGCCCGGAGCCCACGCCGAAGCACCCGGCCACGACCTGACCTACATGGCTGAAAGTGGCTTGGTACCCGGACTCGATGTACCCGCGAGCTTATTCGCCGACATGGGCGGCGCGCTGCTGGCCAGCGAGGCGGTTCTGCATGCGCGGCTGGTGCAGTTGCAGACAGGCCGGGGCCTGCACTTGGAGGTGGCCTTGTCAGAGGCCGCGCAGTACTTGGCACTGCCGCGCGCTTGGGGGCTGACGCAAGCCAGTGGCACGGTGGGCGGCGCGCACGCCGGCTACCGCGTCTACCCCTGCAAAGACGGCCGCGTGGCGCTGGCCGCGTTGGAGCCGCATTTTGTGGCGGCACTGTGCCAGCAACTCGGCATACCAGCGGCCGACGAATCGGCCATGCGCTCGGACGCGATGCACGCGGCAGTGGCCCGCTGGCTGGCCGCCCACACGCGCCAGCAGCTCGATGCGATCGCGCTGCGCCACGACATTCCCCTGTGCACCATGGGTCACTGAAACCCGCTACCCTTGGCCGCTTTTTCAACAACCCCACCCCGCCCTGCCCATGGATTCCGTTACACAAGTTCTTTTAGGCGCCTCGGTTGGCGTGGCCGTTATGGGTCGGCGCACGGCGCTGTGGAAGTCTGCACTGTGGGGCGGCGTGGCCGGCCTGCTGCCCGACCTCGATGTGCTGATTGACCACGGCGACCCCATCCTCAACATGGTGCGCCACCGCGCCGAAAGCCACGCCCTGCTGTTGCTGGCGCTGTTTGCCTTTCCCATGGCGTGGTGCGTCAGTCGCTTGCACGGCGAGGCGCGGCAGTATGGCCGGTGGTGGTGGGCGCTGATGCTGGCCTTGGTCACCCATCCGCTGCTGGACCTGATGACCATTTACGGCACCCAGGTGTTTCAACCGTTCAGCGATGAGGCATATGGACTGGGCAGCATGTTCATCATCGACCCGTTGTACACCCTGCCCTTGCTGTTGGCCCTGGTGGTGACTTTGGTGGTGGCGGTGCGCCGCAAGCCAGTGGACGGCGCACTGGCCACCAACCGCTGGGCACTGGCCTTTAGCACGCTCTACTTGGCCTGGAGCGCAACCGGGCAGGCGTGGGTGGCGCAGCACGCGCGCGCGTCGCTGCAGGCGCAAGGCCTGCCCAGCGCGCAACTGCTGGTTACGCCAGCACCGTTTACCACCTTGCTGTGGCGTGTGGTCGCCATCGACGGCGAACAGTTTCACGAGGGCTTTTACGCCCTGCTCGACGGCCAGCGCCCGGTGCGCTTTGAGGCCTACCCACGCGGTGCGGCCCTGGCAAGCCAGCACGCAGACCACCCCCAGCTGCAACGCCTGGCGCGCTTTACCGACGGCTTTTTCAAGGTGCAGCGTGACGGCGAAAACCTGGTCGTGACCGACCTGCGCATGGGCCAAGAGCCCACTTTTGTATTTGGCTTTGATATTGGCCCACCCCTGCAAGCGGGCCAAACACACGGACCAGCCCAGCAACTCAGCCGGCGCATGGAAGTCGGCCCCGGCCTGCGCTGGCTGGGGCAACGCATGCTGGGGCGCGACGTGGCGCCACCGGGCTTGTAAGGCGTCTGGTCACCGGCCAGCCACGCACTAAAATTTTGCGCCATCCGTTGCAGCAATGGGCTATGGGAAAGCCGCGTGCGCGGCCGCAGGGCCCAGCCCAGCGCCCTGCCCCGAGACTTGCTTGCCGATGCAGAAAAAACGATGAGCCAATACGTACCACTTCAGCCGGGTCAACCCGCACCCTGGTTTCGCCAACGTTGCACCAGCAACCCAGACTACGCGTTCCACACGGTCGCTGGACGCTACATCGTGCTGTGTTTTTTTGGAAGCGCGCGCGATGCGCCAGGTCAGCGCGCACTGCAGTTCGCAGACCAGTACCGGTCCTGGTTTGATGACGCGCGCATGGCGTTTTTTGGCATCAGTGGCGATCCACAAGACGAAGCCATCGGGCGGGTAAAAGAGTCGCTACCGGGGGTGCGCCACATCTGGGACTTCGATGGCACCGCCAGCCGCCTGTATGGATCACTCCCAGCCACCAGCCCCGACAAAACGGCGTTCAAGCGCCAGTGGGTGGTCCTCGATCCGGGCCTGCATGTGCTGGCAGTCTTTCCGTTTCTGGAGGATGGCAGTGACTGCGCCCTGCTGGCGCGCTTTCTTGAGCGACTTCCACCGGTCGCAAGTTACGCCGGACTGGAAGTGCATGCGCCGGTGCTTATCGTGCCCAACCTATTGGAGCCCGCGCTGTGCAAACGCTTGATCGCCGTGTACGAAGCAGATGGCGGTGCGTCGTCTGGCGTCATGCGCGATATCAACGGCAAGACCACACTGGTCAGCGATGCAGCACACAAGCGGCGGTCCGATGTCACCCTCCAAGACGAGCCGCTGGTGGCTTTGCTGCAAGCACGTGTCAGGCAAAAACTGGTGCCACTGGTACACCGAGCCACCTGCTTCGAAGTGACACGCATGGAGCGCTACATCGTTGCGTGTTACGACAGCAAAGACAGCGGTCACTTTCGCCCGCACCGCGACAACACCACGCCTGGCACCGCCCACCGCCGCTTTGCCTTGTCGGTGAACTTGAACGATGCCTTTGAAGGTGGAACGCTGAGCTTTCCCGAGTACGGCCCAAGAGCCTACAAAATGCCAGCCGGCACGGGGGTGGTTTTTTCGTGCTCTTTGCTGCACCAGGTGGCGCCCGTGACACAGGGGCGCCGCTACGCATTTCTTCCCTTCCTGTACGACGACGCAGCGGCCGCCGTGCGGGAGAAAAACAACCGCTTCTTGGACACCGCCTTGGAGGCTTACAAGGCCTGAAAGGCCAGCGTTTTGCACAAGCGATGCGCGCTGTAGGGGTTCGTGCTGTAGGAATTCGCGCTGTGTGGGGTGCCAGCCACGCCGGGTGGAGCGTAACGTTTGGCCGGGCGGTGAAGCGCTGACAATCGGGATGGGACAGCAGATTGAACATACAGCGACTTACAAGCCGACGCACGCATGCGCAAGCACATTTTTTTGCGCCACCCTTTTGTGGTCGCGCTCGCCATCGGCTTGCAGGTTCAGAGCGCTGACGCGCAGCGTACCGACGCGCCAGCGTACATCCCGCCCAACCCCGCACTGACGTGGTCGCTCACCGACGAAACTTGGCAACTGCCAAACGATGAGCGCATGGGCATGGTGGGTGGGCGCGTGCTCATGGATGTCGGCCCGCACTGGAGAATGGGGGTCGCCTCCTACGGTGCTTTGCGTGGGCAGCGCGGCGGCTTTATCACCCTTGGGGCCGAGGCACAAGCCCACTGGAGCCTGAGCGATCGGCAGAGCGTTGTCGGCAACCTCTTTGTAGGCGGCGGCGGTGGGCGGGACGGACGCAGCCTGGCCGGTGGCGGCCTGATGGTGCGCACCAGCCTGGGCCTGGAGCACCATCTGGGTGCGGGCCACCACATCGGTATTGGCATGAGCCACGTGGGCTTCCCCGAGGGCCGCATCCGCAGCGCCCAGCCGTACTTGTCGTACTCCTATGCATTCCCCAGCCTGCTGTGGGGCGGCTGGCCCAGCTTGCCCACCGGTGGCACACCGGACCGCAGCACCACCTTGCCCAGCCGCAACCAGGAGTTTGCGGTCGTCGCCTACGACTACCGCTTGGCATCGGACGCGGTGCAAGACAACGGCAGCAAAGCCCAATACCCGCGCATGCAGTTGCTTGGGGCTGAGTGGCTCAGTTACTTGGATAAGCACTGGTTCTTCAAGATTGAGGGCGCTGGAGCCCTCGCTGGCGAAAGCGCGGGTTACATGCAGATCCTGATGGGCGCTGGCTACCGTGTTCCCCTGGCTGCGGGCCAGGCACTCAAGCTGCATGCCACCGCTGGCCCCGCAGGCGGCGGCGCAACCGATACCGGTGGTGGCCTGCTGACCGACATGGGCATTGGATGGCAGGTGCACGTCCTGCCCCGCCAATCGCTCGAACTCTCCGTATCCAAAGTCCGCGCCCCCGGCCGCAGCTTTGTGGCGCACAACGTCGGCGTCAAGCTCGTACACCACCTGCAGCAACCCCGAACCGACGGGCAAGCTCTGAGCGCGGAGATGCTCTCCGGGCTGGATGTCGAACGCATGCGCATGCGCCTGGTGCAACAGAGCTACCAAGGTGCCAACCCCGACTGGCGCTGTTGCTACGCCGACCTGCCAGTCCACAACTTGGGTTTGCAGCTGGACTACATGCTGGGGCCCACCGAGTCAGCGCGCCAATGGTTCCTCACCGGCCAAGGTATCTCCGCCTACAAAGGCGAAGCCGGTGCCTATATGACCGGCCTGGTAGGCGCCGGGCTGCGCCAAAAACTGGCCCCGCGTTGGACAGCCGAAGTGGAAGCCCTGATCGGCGCAGCCGGCGGCGGCGGCCTGCGCGTGGGTGGCGGCCTGGTGGCCCAAACCAACATCGGACTGGGCTACCAGCTCACACCCAAAGTTGGCCTGCTGGTCACCGCAGGGCGGATGGAAGCGTCGCAAGGCGACTTCAAGGCCAAGGTGCTGGGGGTGAGTGCGGTGTACCACTTCAGTACGGTGACACGGCGCTGAGACAGTGACATGCGGGTCGCCACAAAGCCGCTACAAACGCGTAACGCGCGAAGGTACCCAAAGGCATGGCGCGCCGGCGATGTGCTTGTGGATTGGGTCGGCTAGGGGCCCGCGCGCGCAATAAAAAAGCCCCGCAACTGCGACGCTGCGGGGCATGTATAGACTGACTGGGATTGATTCTGGCGGAGCAGGCGGGATTCGAACCCGCGGTGGGTTTAACCCCACGCACGCTTTCCAGGCGTGTGACTTAAACCGCTCATCCACCGCTCCGAAGCCTCAGATTCTAACCCCATAAAAGGCCGTTACCGCCGTTGCGTGGGCGGTACTCACATGGCATGCGAGCGGGGGGACTCAGGCGCTGGCGCGGCGTGCAACGTCGTGGCGGGTGATGGTGTAGCCCTGGGCGGTATAGGCCTTCCAGCGTTGCCGTGCAGGCACGCGGTCTGGGCCGTCATGGCTCACCACCTCGATCAGTCGCGCGAAGGACCCAAAGCCCTCTGGAACATCGTCACCCAGGTTGAGCAAGACGGTTGCGCTGGCGTCGCGCCCAAGCATGGAGTCTGACAACACCACCGCCGAGCGGGCGCGCACATTGGGTGGGGCCGAGGCCGTGCAGTGCGCCACAAAGTCGGTGGCAGACAGGCCCCACAAACCGGCGTCCACGCGGGCCAGCAACTCTGTAGGTGCCAGCACCCACACGCGGTGGCCGCTGGCGCTGGCCTTGCGCAAGATGCGGTAGGCATAGGCCAGTCGGTCGGGCGCGCCAAAGTGAAACGCTATGTCGGTCACTGCAACCCGATCTCGGTCACCTGCTCCACCCGCACAACGTCGGGGCTACTTGGCAGCGCGCACAGCAACGGCCGACTGCTCTGCAGTCTGGGCCAGCAGGTACTCCACCAGCAAGCCCACGGGCCGGCCGGTGGCACCTTTGGCCGCGCCGCCGCGCCAAGCGGTGCCAGCAATGTCCAGGTGGGCCCAGGGGAACTTGCTCGCAAAGCGCTGCAAAAACTTGGCCGCGCTGATGGCGCCACCAGCGCGCCCGCCTACGTTGGCCACGTCGGCGTAGTGGGTCTTGAGGCCTTCGGCGTAATCGTCGTCCAGCGGCATGCGCCAGCAGAGGTCCTGGGCACGCTCACCTGCGGCGTGCAGGGCGTCGGCCAGGGCGTCGCTGCCAGAGAAAAGGCCGCTGCGCACGTTGCCCAGCGCAATCACGCAGGCACCGGTCAAGGTGGCAATGTCGACCACCGCAGTGGGCTTGAATCGCTCGGCGTAGGTCAGCGCATCGCACAGCACCAAACGGCCTTCGGCGTCCGTGTTGAGAATTTCGATGGTTTGGCCGCTCATGCTGGTAACCACGTCGCCGGGTTTGACGGCGCGGCCGTTGATCAGGTTCTCGGTAGCGGCAATCAGACCCACCACGTTGAGGCGCGGCTGCAACTGGGCCAGCGCTGCAAACACGCCCAAGACGCTGGCCGCGCCGGACATGTCGTACTTCATTTCGTCCATCTCGGGCGCGGGTTTGATTGAGATACCACCGCTGTCAAACGTAATGCCCTTGCCCACCAGCACCACCGGAGCCTGCGCCTTTGGCGCCCCGGTGTACTTCATGACGATAAAGCGCAGCGGCTGGTCCGAGCCTTGGGCCACCGCCATGAACGCACCCATGCCAAGCTTGGCGACCTCTTTGGGGCCTAGCACCTCGCAGCGCATGCCTGGGGCTTTGGCCAAGGCCTTGGCGGCGGTGGCCAGGTCGGTGGGCGTGGCGTGGTTGGCCGGGCGGTTGGCCCATTCCTTGGCCAGCTCCACACCGGTGACGATGGCGCGGGCCCGGTCGAATTCAGTGCGCAGGTCCTCCGCGTTTTCAGCGTAGAAGCACGCGCTGTGTACCGTGCGGGGTTCGGGCTTGCTTTTGGTGGTGGTGTAGCTGTAGGTTGCGTCGGACACTGCCTGCAAGGCCGCCCGCAGCGCACCAGCAGACGGTGGTTGGGCAAAGGCCAAGGTCAACTGCTTGGGTGACGCTGTTTTGAGGCCACCAAGCGCCCCCGCCACGGCACTGCGCACGTGCTGCGCGCTGCCGTCCCCCACTGCGGCCAACACCACACGGCGGGCGGCCAGGCCCTGCGGGCGGTAGAGCGAAAGGGTTTTGCCGGGTTTGCTGGGCAGGTCGCCCGCCTTGGCAATGCCGGCGATGCACTGAGACAGCTTGTCCTTGCCGGGCTTGAAGCCATCGGCCAACAACACCAGCAGCGCATCGCTTGCATGCTGGGCCACTGCCGCCAGCCCTGCGGCCTTGAGTTCGACGTTCATAATTCGGTCCTTACTGTCGCGCCATGTTATTCCATTCATCCATCCGCAAAGAGCTCGCCCGAAGTTTCGGCGCGACGCTGGTGGTGCTGGTCACGGTGGTGATGACCATGACCCTGATCCGCACCGTGGGCGAGGCCTCGCGCGGCACCTTCAACCCAACCGATGTGATGATCATCATGGGCTACACCGTGCTCTCGGACATGCCCACCATCTTGTCCATGAGCCTGTTCATTGCCATTCTCAGCGTGTTAACCCGCATGTTCCAGGACAGCGAGATGGTGATCTGGTTTGGCAGCGGCAGGGGACTGGTGTCGTTCATACGACCGCTGTTTCGGTTTGCTTGGCCGATCTTGGTGGTGATTTTTGTGCTGGCTTTCTTTTTGCTGCCCTATGCGTTTGGCCGCATCGAAGACTTGCGCGACCGCTACGAGAAACGCGGCGACATTGCCCGTATCGAGCCTGGGAAGTTTCAGGAGTCAGCCAGCGGCGACCGGGTGTTTTTTATTGAACGCAACACAGGCGACGAACAGTCCGGCAACAACGTGTTCATCGCCACCAAAGAGGCCGACAAGGAAACCGTAACGTCGGCGCGCGCGGGCGAAGTGGAGGTGGTGGGCTCAGACCGGTTTTTGGTGCTGCACAACGGACAACGCCTGGAGCGCAGCTTGGGCAAGTCGGAGATTACGGTGAGCGAGTTTGAGCGCTACGGGGTGCGCATTGGCCCCGACGACGCCTCCGCCCGCAGCTACGCGCCGGCAACCGCCCTGACCACCCTGGATTTGCTGCGCGAGCCCAGCGCAAAAAACCTCGGTGAGCTGTCGTGGCGCGTTGGGCTGGTGCTGGCGGCGGTGAACTTCATCATCATTGGCATAGCGGCCTCGGGCATGAACCCACGCGCCGGGCGGGTGGCCAACTTGGTCTTTGCGTTCCTGGCATTCGTGGTGTACTTCAACCTGCTGATTTTGGGCAAGAGCTGGATCGAGACGGGGCAGATTTCTTTTGGCCTCTACGTGCTTGCCCTGCACGGTGGCGCCTTGGCCCTGGGGCTGGCCTGGCTTGCCAAACGGCACAACCACTGGGTGCTGCGCCTGCCCCGGCGCAAGGCAGGCGCGGCATGAAAACGGTACGCCGGCTGCTGTACCGCGAAGTGCTGATCGCTGTGGCGCTGGTCACGCTGGGTTTCAACACCTTGTTTTTCTTCTTCGATTTTGTGGGCGAGCTGCAATCGGTCAACAGCATCCAGGCAGCGGGCTACCAAGTACCCCAGGCGCTGATTTATGTGGCCCTGACGATGCCCAACCACCTGTATGAGCTGCTGCCCATCACCGTGTTGATTGGCACCATCTTCGTGATGGCGCGCCTGGCCCAAAGTTCGGAGTTCACCATTCTGCGTACCAGTGGGTTGGGGCCTTGGCGTGCGCTCAAGGCGCTGCTGATTTTGGGCATGGTGTTTGTGGTCTTTACCTTCGCGGTGGGCGACTACCTGGCACCGCTTGCGGACCGCACTGCGCAAATGCTGAAGTCGCAGTTTCGGGGGCAAATCTCGGTTGGAAAAACCGGCGCTTGGCTCAAAGAACGGCAGGCCTACAGCAACTACGCAGTCAACGTGGGCGCGCTAGCACCCGACGGCAGCATGAAAGACCTGCAAATTTTCGAGTTCGACAACCAAGGGCAAATCGTGTCTATCACCCAAGCGGGCACGGCGCAGTTCGGCAGCAACGACGACTGGCTGCTGGCCTCGGTCAAGCGCGCCGAGTTTGCGCTGGACGCCGGGCGGGCCAGCCGGGTGGACCACATCGAAACCGAGAGCCTGCGTTGGCCCACCCTGGTCACCGCCGAGATGGTGTCGGCCGCCGTGCTGCGGCCCGAACGCATGGGCACCATCGCCCTGTTTCAGTACATGCGCCACCTCAATAGCAATGGACAGTCCGCGCAGAAGTACGAAATTCAGTTTTGGAAAAAGGTGTTTTACCCCCTGAGCTGCCTGGTCATGGTGGTGCTGGCGCTGCCGTTTGCCTACCTGCATTTCCGCTCCGGCGGCATTGCCAGCTACGTGTTTTGCGGTGTGATGGCCGGCATCAGCTTTGTGCTGTTGAACAACGTGATGGGCGACCTGGGTACGCTGCGGGGTTGGCAACCTTGGGTCACTGCCGCCTTGCCGGGGCTGATTTACTCGGTGCTGTCCCTCACCGCTTTTTCTTGGTTGGTACTGCGACGATGACCCCTGCCGCCCCTACTCCACACCCCGGCCTGGTGCTGTTTGCCCACGGTTCACGCGACCCGCTGTGGCACAAGCCCATCGAGGCGGTGGCCGCAGCCGTGCGCAGCGCACACCCTGGTGCGCCCGTGGCCTGCGCCTACCTCGAACTCAGCACACCCGACCTGCCCAGCGCCTGCGCCGATTTGCTGGCACAGGGCGTGGGGGCCATCACCATCGTGCCGATGTTTCTGGGCGTGGGCCGGCATGCGCGCGAGGATCTGCCGCAATTGGTGGCCGCGCTGCGCCAAAGCCACCCCGGCGTAGCCTTCGACCTGCGCCCGGCTGTCGGCGAAGACCCGCGACTGGTGGAACTGCTGGCGTCGATTGCCGCCGAGGGCGTGTTGCGATAGACCTCTGGGGCATAATATTTTTCTTCTATAGAAGAAATTTGATATGAACCTCCACCAGTTCCGGTTTGTCCAAGAAGCGGTTCGACGCAACCTCAACCTCACCGAAGCAGCCAAGGCGCTGCACACCTCGCAGCCGGGCGTGTCCAAAGCCATCATCGAACTCGAAGAAGAGCTGGGCATCGAAATTTTTGCCCGCCACGGCAAGCGCCTCAAACGCGTTACCGAGCCGGGCCAGCATGTACTCAAAAGCATTGAACTGATCCTGCGCGAAGTAGGCAACCTCAAGCGCATCGGCGAGCAGTTCAGCGCGCAAGACAGCGGCACTTTGTCGATTGCCACCACCCACACCCAGGCGCGCTACGTGCTGCCCGAAAAAGTGGCAGCGCTGCGCACCGCCTTCCCCAAGGTCAACATCAGCCTGCACCAGGGCGCGCCCGACCAGGTGGCGCGCATGTTGATCGACGAAGTGGCGGAAATCGGCATCGCCACCGAGTCGCTGGCGGCCTATGCCGAGCTGGTCACCCTGCCCTGCTACGAATGGCAGCACATGCTGGTGCTGCCCAGCGAGCACCCGCTAGCACAGCAGGCGCACATCACGCTGGAAGACGTAGCCAAAGAGCCGCTCATCACCTACCACCCGTCATTCACCGGCCGCACCAAAATCGACGCAGCTTTTGCCAAGCAGCAGCTCGCACCCCGCGTGGCGTTGGAGGCGATTGACTCCGACGTGATCAAGACCTATGTGCGCCTGGGCCTGGGCGTGGGCATTGCCGCCGAAATGGCGGTGCAAGACGTGCTGGACGACTGTGCCCACCACGGCGGCAAAGGTGGCTTGGTAGCGCGCCCTGCCGGTCACCTGTTTGGCACCAATGTGGCGCGAGTCGCATTCAAGCGCAGCGCCTACCTGCGCAACTTTGTCTACACCTTTGCCGAGCTGCTGAGCAAAAACCTCAGCCGCAAACGCATCACCGCTGCCATGGCAGGCAGTGCCCCGGACAACGAACCATGACCACACCGCACATCGAATCCCGCCTGCCCCAGGTGGGCACCACCATCTTCACCGTCATGTCCGGCCTGGCAGCCCAGCACCAAGCGGTGAATCTGGGCCAGGGCTTTCCAGACTTTGCCTGCGACCCGGCGCTGGTCGATCACGTCACTCAGGCCATGCAACACGGGCACAACCAGTACCCGCCCATGCCCGGCGTGCCCGCGCTGCGCCAAGCCGTCTCCAGCAAGATTGAGGCGCTGCACGCCCGCAGCTACCACCCAGACACCGAAATCACCATCACCGCCGGGGCCACGCAGGCCATCTTGACGGCGCTGCTGGCGGTGGTGCACCCGGGCGACGAGGTCATCGTGCTAGAGCCCTGCTACGACAGCTACGTGCCCAACATTGAGCTGGCCGGTGGCGTGGCGGTGCGGGTTCCACTCACACCCGGCAGCTTTAGGCCCGACTTCGCCAAGATTGCAGCCGCTCTGTCGCCCCGCACCCGCGCCATCGTTATCAACAGCCCGCACAACCCCAGTGCCACCTTGTGGAGCCGCGCCGACATGCAGGCCCTAAGCGACCTGCTGGCGCCCACCCAGGTGCTGCTGATCAGCGACGAGGTCTACGAGCACATGGTGTTTGACGGCGCGCAACACGAAAGCGCGGCGCGCTTTGAGGGCTTGGCAGAGCGCGCGTTCATCGTGTCGAGCTTTGGCAAAACCTTCCACGTCACCGGCTGGAAAGTCGGCACCGTGGCCGCCCCGGCAGCGCTGACCGCCGAGTTCCGCAAGGTGCACCAGTTCAATGTGTTCACCGTCAACACCCCGGTGCAACACGCGCTGGCCAATTACCTGGCCAACCCCGCGCCTTACCTGGAACTAGGCGGCTTTTACCAACGCAAGCGCGACCTGTTTCGCAGCGGCCTGCAACACACCCGCTTCAAACTGCTGCCCAGCGAAGGCAGCTACTTTCAGTGCGTAGATATTTCTGCGGTCAGCAACTTGGGCGAAGCCGACTTTTGCAAATGGCTGACCACGGAAATTGGCGTGGCGGCTATTCCGCTGTCGGCGTTTTATGGCGGCGGTTTTGACCAAGGCGTGGTGCGCTTTTGCTTTGCCAAGCAGGATGCGACCTTGCAGACGGCGTTGGAGCGGTTGGCGCGGTTGTAGGGGGACGCGGTGCGCGGACTTCTGGAACTTAGGCTGGTATGGGGATTGGGGGCAGGTCACAATCACAGGAATAAACTGGGTATCAGCATTTATCCACCAAAGTACGCTCTGATTGCCGGATCTAACTGACCGTTATCCTGTGTTGCGCTTCGTGTTTGAATCGCCCACAGATTTTAGTTTTCTAACCGGGGTTTAGGCTCACCCAAAAAGTGGCGCATAACACTTTCTTCATAGCGTATGCGGCGTTGAATCATGCAGCGACCGGCGCTGGTTGTTTTATAGCGGTCTTTTCGCGCCATCTCACTGGCTGTAAAGGCAGGGCATTTGTTCACATGTAAAAACGCTCCCTTAAAGCGCTCTACGTCTTCAAAATCTATTGCCTTGTGGTCAGTCGTGAGGGGCGCAAGAATGTCCCCTGTTTCTACGCTAACGCGCAAAAGAGCAGTTGATGTATTGGCATCATCGGCAGCTACCAATACACTTTTTGAATCTATCGAACTGCCAACAGTCGCATTCGAATTGATACTCCACGTTTCACGTGGGCACTGCTTAAAGTTATTGTCCCTACCCGGACGGGCCACTGCAAAGTACTTGATCCACTTCGGCTTTTGAGTTTGAGGGTCAATAACAAATGTTGGCATGGTGGCAAATGGCATACAAGATGTCGCCTCTGGCGACCCAGCAAACTCGTGCACCCACTGGTCACCAAAACGATCGTAATCAGCCGAACTGTACAGTTTGGTGTGAAGGTCCTTCCAAGCGGGTGTGCTCTGTTGCTTGCGCTCACTATAATCATCGCAACACCAACCCTCAACCCGAATCCAACGGTTTTCATTTCGCAACTTAAAGCGCGTTCCAACGTCTGCCCATGGGAATTTTTGACCCTTCGGAGGATCATCCTGTTCTATCCGCGCATCGGTGTTGTAGCCAACAAACAGCAAGCGACTGCCCACCATGAAAAATAGCTCCGGTTCACCACTTGGCAAAACAATCAGTGGTTTACCGGTAGCGTCGTCCAGCAACTGGTACGCTTGCGGTATATGCCCCCAACCCAACGATGGAAAAATTAAAAAAATGCCCGGTATTAATATGGACCTAATTGCGTAAAAGTATTTGCATAAAGATTTCATGCCGGATGCCTCATAAATGTTTTTATTTTGAAACGTGATGATCGTATGAATTAAATGGCGGATTCAAGCACGAAGTGCAATACGGGATAGCGATTGGTGAAACACCTCTGCGGGCGTCTTGAATCCCAGTCGCTTACGGGGTCGGTTATTCAACCTGTTTTCGATCATTCTAATTTCCTCCTCAGTGATGCTTGCCATCGCCCGCTTCTTGGGAACATATTGCCGCAGCAGCCCGTTGAAGTTCTCATTGGAGCCGCGCTCCCATCTAGCAAACGGCCTGGCAAAGTACCCCACACTACCCAACGCCTGGTCAATTTCGACATGCCCACAAAACTCTTTGCCGTTGTCGTAGGTCAGCGTTTTAACCCTCGCTTTGAAGGGCTTGAGCACTCTGATGATGGCCGCTCCCACCAAGTCGGATGTCTTGTTTGAGA
>JBIIZY010000033.1:0-20557 GCA_044346035.1 Rhodoferax sp.
TGGCTGCTGTTGGCGATGAAGTTGCGGCTGCCACCGGGGCCGCTTTGGCCCGAGAGTTCGGCCAGTCGCGCCTCGACCACCGGATGGCGGCCCGCTTCAATCTCGATGCACGCATGCTCCACAAACTGCGGCGCGCACCAGCCCAAGGTGAGCGAGCGCTCGGCCAAGGCGCACAAGGCATCCAACGCAGCGAGCGACTGCGCGGTGCGGGTGAGCGGCGTAACAAATGCTTGCAGTTGGTCTAACACCTGCTCATACAGCCACTTCTCGCGGGCCAGCGCGCGCTCTTGCGCACTCAGGGCCTTGTCCTCAAAGGCCTTGAGTTCCGGTGTGATGAAACGCTCGGCGTTCTTCAGGGTTTGGCGGCGGCGGTAGTCGCTGGGCACCTTGTCGGCCTGGCTGGAGCTGACCTCAATGTAGAAACCGTGTACGCGGTTGAACTGCACCCGCAGGTTGGCGATGCCGGTGCGGGCCTTCTCACGCACTTCCAGGTCTAGCAAAAAGGCGTCGCAGTTGGTCTGTATTGCGCGCAGCTCGTCCAGCTCGGCATCAAACCCGCTGGCAATCACACCGCCATCGCGCACCAGCGCCGCAGGCTCCGCGTCAATGGCCGCGAGTAGCAGCGCAGCACATTCGGCCGGCGGCACCAGCCCCGCCGCAATCTGCGCTAGCAAACTATCCGCAGCCCGCGCAGCAGGCGGGGGACACGGAGCAGAACTCCCGCCCCCATCGCCCGGAGCGCTGGCCAAGCTCTCCCGCTCTCCCGCAGCATCCGCAAATGCATCCCCGAACAAACCAGAGGCGGTCGCCGTCCCCAGCATCTGCGCCAGCCCCTCGGTTTTGTGCAGCGTTTGCAACAGCGCCACCAACTCCCGCGGCCGCACCTGCCGCAACGCCAGCCGGGCTGTGATGCGCTCCACATCCGCACTGCCCTTGAGTGCGCCGCGCAGCGTCTGCCACAGCTTGGGGCGCAGCGCGGCGATGGCCGCTAGTCGGGCGCGCGCCTGGCTGCGCTCGCGCTGCGGCTCGAGCAGCCAACGCTTGAGCGTACGGCTGCCCATGCCGGTCATGCACACGTCCAGCAGCGAAAACAGCGTGGGTGCATCCTCGCCGCGCAGCGTCTGCGTCAGCTCCAGGTTGCGCCGCGTGGTGGACGGCAGGTCGATGTGCGTGTCGTTGCGTTGCACCTGCACGCTGCTGATGTGCGTAAGCGCACGGCCTTGCGTGTGTTCGGCGTAGCCCAGCAGGGCGGCGCTGGCCGCGTGGGCCAGCGGCATTTCTTGCGCGTTCCAGGGCGCCAGGCTGGCGGCCTGCAAGGCGTCTTGCAGCTTGCGCTGGCCCAAAGCGCTGTCAAACTGCCATGCAGGCCGCGCCGTCAAAAACACCGCGCTGCCATGTCGCAAACGCTTGATGCGGTCTTCGAACGTCGGGGTGACTTCGGCGCTGTAGGCCAACTCGCTGGGAGCAATGCGCGAGACCCAATCCGCTACCTCGTCGGGTGCGCACTCCGCTAAAAACACCACGCCCTGTGTTACCGACAACCAGGCCAGGCCGCAGCGGTTGCGTGGCCCTTGGTGCACCGCCATCAGCATGGACTCGCTTTTTTCATTGAGCAGCTCGGCGTCCGTCAAGGTGCCCGGCGTCACCACCCGCACCACCTTGCGTTCCACCGGCCCTTTACCGCCAACCTCGCCGACCTGCTCGCAAATCGCTACCGACTCACCGCAGCGAATCAGCTTGGCCAGGTAGCCCTCCACCGCGTGAAACGGCACACCCGCCATCACCACCGGCTGCCCCGCCGACTGGCCGCGCTGCGTCAGCGTGATGTCCAGCAAGCGCGCCGCCTTCTCGGCATCGGCATAAAACATCTCGTAAAAATCGCCCATGCGGTAGAACAGCAGCGTGTCCGGGTGGTCCGCCTTGAGGCGCAGGTACTGCTGCATCATGGGCGTGTGGTCCGCCAGCGCAGCCAGATCAGTAGGCTGGGGCGCTGTGTCGTGTAGGGCTGGGGGTGCTGGTTCGGGGCGCGGATTTTTCACGGCGCCATTGTCCTGCATGGCAGGGGGGCGCCAGTTCGCCAGCGTAAGTTGGGGCGCGGCTTTGGCGGACATTTGGCAAGCTGGCAAGGCAATAGCTGACCACAATCCGTGCGATTCGCGGCCCAGCGCAATGCGCGTCACCTAAGGAAGCTCCCATGCCACAGCAACCCGCACCCCGTTGGAAAAGTATCGTCCTCACCTTTGTGGTGGTGTACCCCTTGTTGTCTTTTTTGACCTACGGGGTTGCACCCCATCTGGCATGGCTTCCCGGCTGGTTGCGTACTGCGCTGATGGTGGCGGTAATGTGTACTGCACTGTCGTACTGCTTGCCCGCGCTCAACCACGCACTGCGTGGCTGGCTTCAAGCTAAGGAACCACAATGACACCACTGCGCACGGTACTGAGCACACACCGGGGCGTGCAGCACGGGCCCATATGGCGGCTGCTGGAGCCCACCGGTTTGGGCCAAGCGCTCAAGCCCTTTGTTCTCCTCGATTTTTTTCATGCGCCGGTGCAGCCCGGTTTTGGCTTTGGCATGCACCCGCATTCGGGCATTGCCACGCTGACTTGGCAGCCGGACTGCGATGTGCGCTACCAAGACACCACCGGGCAGCGCGGTGTGCTCAAGGCCGGGGGGCTTGAGTGGATGAACGCTGGTGGCGGTGCATGGCACCAAGGCAGCTTTGAGACCGAGGGGCTGGCGACCGGTTTTCAGTTGTGGGTCGCCATGCCGCCGGGGGTGGAGGAGGGTGCATCTTTTGGGCAGTACGTGCCGCCCGATGCCGTGCCCACTGCCGCCATCGAAGGCGGTCGCTTGACCTTGTTGCTGGGGCAATTGCAGGCCGGGGACACGCCGCTGCGTAGCCCCATCGAGTCGCACCAGGATATGCACTATTTCGTACTCGATTTGGAGGCGCACGCCCGCTGGCGCTACACCCCGCCGACAGACCACACCGTGGCCTGGGCGTTCGTGTTCGAGGGCCATGCGTCGCTGGGCGGAGCCAGCGGCTCGCAGGACCTGTGGGTGCTCAGCCAGGCGGGCGATATCGAGATCGCCACGGCCGACGCCCCGGCCCGCGTGCTGATCGGCTCGGCGCGCCCGCATCCGCACACGCTGGTATTGGGTGCCAGCTCGGTGCACACCAGCGCAGAGGCCTTGCGCCAGGGGCATGCGCGCATTCGCGCAATTGGCGCTTCGCTGGCGCAACAGGGGCTGATAGGCCGCTGATCTGGCGGTTTCGGTTGCGGGCTTGCGCAAATGTCGGTTCGCGGATGGTGTGCCGCGTGATTGCGGCGGGCTGGTGAAACAGTCGCGCCGCTTCGGCACCTTTCGCGTCTCCCATTTCTATTTCCTTAGGAGTTTTCCCTTGCGCATTACCAACCACACCCTGTTTAAAACTGACAACACCGCTTTGGTCTTGGTGGACCACCAGGTCGGCACCATCGGCTGGGCCGGCGAGCTGGCCGGCCCCCACGAGCAGGAGCAGCTCAAGATGTGGACGCGGGTGATTGCCCGCTTTGCCAAGAGTGCGGGCATGCCAGTGGTGCTTACCAGCAGCTTGGAGACCGAGGCCCAGGGTCCCTTGCTACCCGAGTTTCAAGACATCCTGCCCGACGAGTACGCAGCCCGCATCCAGCGCACCGGCGTGATCAACGCCTGGGACGACACCGCATTTCGCGCCGCAGTGCGTGCCACCGGCAGGATCAACCTGTTGATGGGCGGCCTGACCACCGATGTCTGCCTGGTGCCGCCGGCGCTTTCGGCCCAGGCCAGCGGCTTCTCGGTGGTGGCGCTGCTCGACATCTCGGCGGCCTGTACCAAGACCGCAGCCCAGAACTCGCGCGACTTGCTGCAAAAAGCTGGCATTGAAGTGATGGCGGTCACGCCCATGATCACCAGCCTTCTGGGCAACTACAAGAACCCGGCGTCGGCTGGCTTCTTTGAAGCCTTTGGCAAAGAGGGCGTGTTTGAGGCCTTCGCGAAGGGCAATCTGCGCTGAGCACCATTCCCCCGCTCCAATCGCACTTGGTATGCCACGCCGCCTGTGCGGCGTGGCATGGGGCAAAGCAGGTCCGGCAAGGTGGTCCCGTTGGCGGATCGGCATGTCTGCGGCAGGGCGGGATGGGGCGGCGGGGCAAGGTGGCAGGGTGGCAGGGTGGCAGGGTGGCAGGGTGGCAGGGTGGCAGGGTGGGGGCTCACGTCATTTACTTGTCATTTTTCTGTGTCACATTTCAATTACTGTTTAACTATTGAATTGGGGTGCAGCATGCGGGTGGGAATCAATGGCATGGGCCGCATTGGCCGTTTGGCTTTGCGTGCGGCCTTGGGTGCGGCAGAGCGCCAAGCGGACGATCCGCGCGCAGGCAACCGCTTGCAGGTGGTGCACCTTAACGAAATCAAAGGCGGCGCGGCAGCGGCGGCCCATTTGCTGGCGTTTGACTCGGTGCAGGGCCCCTGGCGCGAAAACATTCGCGCCGACGGCGAGGGCGCTGTGGTCATTGGTGACAAGCGCCTGACCTTCAGTGCCCACACCAAGCCCGATGAGATTGTTTGGGGCGACCTGGGCGTGGATGTGGTGCTGGAATGCACCGGCAAATTTCTAACCCCCGAGACCTTGCAAGGCCACCTGGACCGTGGCGCCAAGCGCGTCATCGTGGCGGCACCAGTGAAGACCGGTAACGTGCTCAACATTGTGGTCGGCGTCAACCACACCCTGTATGACCCCGCGCAGCACCGTATCGTGACCGCCGCGTCGTGCACCACCAACTGCCTGGCACCGGTGGTCAAGGTGGTACATGAGAACCTGGGTATACGCCACGGACAGATCACTACCATCCACAACCCCACCAACACCAACGTGGTGGTGGACGCGCCGCACAAAGACTTGCGCCGCGCCCGCAGTGCTATGGAAAGCCTGGCGCCCACCACCACCGGCAGCGCCACTGCGATTGCGCTGATCTACCCCGAACTCAAAGGCAAACTCAATGGCCACGCGGTACGCGCACCAGTGCTCAATGCCTCGCTAACGGACTGTGTGTTCGAGCTCCAGCGCGAAACCACCGCCGAGGAAGTCAATGCCCTGTTCGCCGCAGCCGCTGCGGGGCCGCTGGCCGGCATCTTGGGTTATGAGGCGCGCCCCCTGGTGAGTGCGGATTACGCCCGCGACACCCGCAGTTCCATCGTCGATGCGCTCTCCACCATGGTCACCGACGGCACCATGCTCAAGGTCTACGCCTGGTACGACAACGAGATGGCGTACGCCTGCCGCATGGTGGACCTGGCCTGCCACATGGACGCGCAGGGTCTCTGAGATGGGCGGCGCAATCACGCCGGCTCCCTCCGCTGGGGGGGTGCGCAACTACGCCATCGTCACCAGCGCGTACTGGGGTTTTACCCTGACCGACGGCGCTTTGCGCATGCTGGTGCTGCTGCACTTTTACAAGCTGGGTTACTCACCGTTTGCCTTGGCGTTTCTGTTCTTGCTGTACGAGGCGGCTGGCATCGTGGCCAACTTGGTGGGCGGCTGGCTGGCCACGCGCTACGGTATTGCGCGCATGCTGGCAGTCGGATTGGCTACCCAGATTTCTGGTTTTCTGCTGTTGTCGGCGCTCTCGCCCGATTGGACCGCAGCCACTGCCTTGGCGTGGGTGGTGGTGGCGCAAGGCGTGTGCGGTGTGGCAAAGGACTTAACCAAGACGGCCAGCAAATCGGCCATCAAGCTCACGGCGGGCGACGCCTCGGGGCAGCTGTTCAAGTGGGTGGCATGGTTTACCGGCAGCAAAAACGCGATGAAGGGCATCGGCTTTTTTTTGGGCGGCGTGTTGCTGGAGGTGCTGGGTTTTCAGCGCGCGCTGTGGGCCATGGCTGCGATGCTGGCTTTGGTGCTGGGGGGCGTGCTGCTGTATGTGCCGCGCTTGATGGGCAAAAGCCGGGCCTCCAAGTCGGCAAAAGAACTGTTTGCCAAGAACCAAGGCATCAACCTGCTGGCCGCGGCGCGCGTGGTGCTGTTTGGCGCACGCGATGTGTGGTTTGTCGTGGGCGTGCCGGTGTTTTTGTACGCCTCCGGCTGGTCGCGGCCGATGGTGGGTGGCTTTTTGGCGCTGTGGACGATTGGCTATGGCGCGGTGCAGGCGGCGGCGCCGCATTTGGTGCGCCGCAGCTCCGATGGGCTCAGCACCGAGGTGCCTGCTGCGCGGCTGTGGTCAGGCTTGCTCGCGGTGGTCACCATGGCCCTGGCCACGGCCGTTGCGCTGCAAGTGTCCAACATGGAGTGGGTGGTGGTGGGTGGTTTGGCGGTGTTTGGCTTTGCGTTTGCGGTGAATTCATCGGTGCACTCCTACCTGGTGCTGGCCTATGCGGGCTCCGAGAAGGCGGCTGAAGACGTCGGCTTTTACTACGCTGCCAATGCGGTGGGGCGCTTCATGGGCACCTTGCTGTCGGGCTTGCTGTACCAATGGGGCGGCTTGCTGTACGCCTTGGTGGGGTCGGCCTGCATGTTGGTCCTGTGTTGGTTGTGTACCTTGGCCTTGCCCACCGCAAAACCTTTGGAGAGGATTGCCCCATGACCGAACTCGATGTAGTGAAGGCACTGGGTGCCTTGGCCCAGCAATCGCGTTTGCAAATTTTCAGGGAGCTGGTGGTCGCAGGCGCCGGTGGGTTGACCCCCGGGCAGCTGTCGCAATCGCTGGGCCTGCCTGGCACGGGCCTGTCGTTTCACCTCAAAGAGTTGACGCACGCGGGGCTCATCACCCAGCAGCGCGATGGCCGCAACCTGATTTACCGCGCCGCCTTCGCCACCATGAACGACGTACTGGCCTACCTCACGCAGAACTGTTGTGCCGGTGGGTCCTGCGAACTCGCCCCGCGCGCAACCGCGTGCGAGCACTGTTGAGCCGAGCTGTGTCTTTTTCGCGAACCCTTTCTTTTTCAACCCCACATACCCCAGGAGTTTTCACATGGAAAAAGCGTTTATGAACGTTCTGTTTATCTGCACGGGCAACTCGGCGCGCAGCATCATGGCCGAGTCCTTGCTCAACCAACTCGGTGGCGGCCGTTTCAGGGCGTACAGCGCCGGCAGCCATCCGGTGGGTCATGTGCATCCGAAGGCGCTGGCGTTGCTGGAGCGCAACCGTTTGCGCACCGCCGATCTGCGCAGCAAGAACTGGGATGAATTTGCCACCACCGACGCGCCGCACATGGACTTCGTACTCACTGTGTGCGACAAGGCTGCAGGCGAAGTCTGCCCCGTGTGGCCCGGACAGCCCATGTCAGCGCACTGGGGCGTGCCAGATCCAGCGGCAACTGTTGGCAGCGTAGAGCAGGTGGATCGGGCGTTTGCCGACGCGTTCATCGTGTTGCAGCGGCGCATTGCCCTGTTTCTGAACTTGCCCATCGACAAGCTCGAAAAACTATCGCTTCTCAGGGAGCTTGAGGCCATCGGTAAAGTGCAAGCCGAATGAACCGGCCTCGCCATGGGATTGTTTGAACGCTACCTCTCGCTTTGGATTGCCCTTGGCATCGCCGCAGGTGTTGGTGCAGGGCTGCTGCTGCCAGGTGCGTTTGGGCTGATTGCGGCGCTGGAATATGCCCATGTGAATTTGGTCGTCGCGGTGTTCATCTGGGTGATGATTTTCCCCATGATGATTCAGATTGACTGGGCCGCCGTGCGCGACGTTGGCAAGCGCCCGCGCGGTCTGGCCCTGACGCTGGTGGTCAATTGGCTCATCAAGCCGTTCACCATGGCGGCTTTGGGCGTTTTGTTTTTTAAGTACGTGTTTGCGCCGTGGGTGGATCCGCAAACCGCCAATGAGTACATCGCTGGCATGATTTTGTTGGGTGTTGCACCCTGCACCGCCATGGTGTTTGTCTGGAGTCAACTGGTCAAAGGCGATGCCAACTTCACCTTGGTTCAGGTGTCTGTCAACGACCTTGTGATGGTGGTCGCCTTCGCTCCCATCGCGGCGTTTTTGTTGGGTGTGAGCAGCATTGAAGTGCCGTGGCAGACCCTGCTCTTGTCCACCGTTTTGTATGTGGTTTTGCCGTTGGTTGCCGGTGTGCTGACGCGCAGCGCGTTGCAGCGCAAGTCCAGTCGCGCGGTTGCCCAGTGGGTGGCGTGGTTCAAGCCATGGTCGGTGGTGGGGTTGATTGCCACCGTGGTTCTGCTGTTTGGGTTTCAGGCCAAAACCATGGTGGAGCAGCCGTTGGTGATATTGATGGTCGCGGTGCCCTTGGTACTGCAGTCGTACGGCATTTTTTTCCTTACGTGGTGGGGTGCCAAGTGGTTGCGCCTGCCCCACAACGTGGCAGGGCCTGCCAGTCTGATTGGCACTTCCAACTTCTTTGAACTGGCCGTTGCCGTGGCGATTTCCTTGTTCGGGCTGCAATCCGGTGCCGCCTTGGCCACGGTGGTCGGGGTGCTGGTGGAGGTACCAGTCATGTTGTCGCTGGTGGCGCTGGTCAATGCCTGGGCGCCACCGGCTGGGCAGTCCGACCCGCCCGCCTAAGGCAGCATGCGCCTGAGCCATCCCACTGCCACGGTGCTCACGTTGGGCAGCGCGCAAACCCTGGCGTGGGCGTCGAGCTACTACCTCCCTGCCATGCTCGCCAGCGCGATGGCCCGCGACCTGGGGCTGGAGGTGGCTACCGTGTTTGCCGCGTTTTCGGTGGCGTTGGTGATTTCGGCGGTGCTGGGGCCACGGGCGGGACGGGCGATCGATACCTGGGGCGGCAGGCCGGTGCTGGCGGCAAGCAACCTGGTGTTTGCGTTGGGCCTGGCGCTCATTGGTTCGGCGCAGGGCAGCGTTGGGTTGTTTCTGGGCTGGGCTGTGGTGGGCATTGGCATGGCTGGCGGCTTGTACGAGGCTGCGTTTGCCAGCCTGGTGTGCCTGTACCGCAGCGACGCGCGCCGCATGATCACCGGCATCACCTTGATCGCGGGCTTCGCGAGCACCGTGGGGTGGCCTGTTTCGGCGGCGCTGGAGGCATGGATTGGCTGGCGCGGCACCTGCTGGGTCTGGGCCGGTTTGCACCTGGTGCTTGGCCTGCCCCTGAACTTGTGGTTGCCCCAGCGCGACGCGCGTTCGGCGCGGCCCAAAGCGTTAGATCCTTTGCGTGGCGCCACTACGTCGGCGGTAGTAGCAACGGCATCAGCTTTTACATCTGCCGCCGCAGCTGCATCTGCATCTTCGGCCGCAGCTGCTTGCGCTTGCACGCCATCGTTCGTGCCGCCTGCGGCATCCGAGCAGCCGGCGGTATGTCGCAGCACCGCAGGGCTGCTTGCCTTGGTGTTTGCCATCACGTGGTTCATCAGCACCGCCATGGCGGCGCACCTGCCCACGCTACTGAGCCGCAGCGGTGTGGACCTGGCCACGGCCTTGGTGGCCGGCGCGCTCATGGGCCCGGCGCAGGTGGCCGGGCGCCTGTTGGAGTTTGGCCTGCTGCGCCATGTGCATCCGCTGCACAGCGCGCGCCTGGCCGCCAGCTTGCACCCGGTGGGTGCGGCTGCGCTGGCACTTATGGGAGCGCCGGCTGCGCTGGCATTTGCGCTGCTGCATGGCGCAGGCAATGGCGTGCTCACGATTGCCAAGGGAACCTTGCCCCTGGCCTTGTTTGGTCCGAACGCCTACGGGGAAAGGCAAGGCGTGTTGATGGTGCCCGCGCGGCTGGCGCAGGCCCTGGCACCATGGCTTTTCGGATGGGCTGTGGCGCACTGGGGCGCAGGCGCGCTGTGGTTGTCGGTGGTGCTGGGCAGTGTGTCCTGCCTTGCGCTGTGGCGTGTGGCGGCGGCGCAGCGCGGCCGACGCTGCTAGCTGGCCTTGGCGCACGCGCAATGCTCCGCATTGGCGTCCAAGTTGACGGCCAATTTGGCGTCCAGGTCAGCGGCCAACTTGGCGGCCAAAAAAGCGCCCAACATCGCGTTGATCAAGCCGCGAAATTCCCTGCATAGAATTGGCCCCGCCTTGACCTTAACGAAAGTACTTTCATGACCACGATCCAGTTGGTGGGCGCCATTTTGTTCGGCATTGCCCTGGTACACACCTTCTCGACCAAGTTCTTTGAATGGTTGGCCCACCACCGACCCAACCACTCTGGCTTGTGGCATCTGTTGGGCGAAGTGGAGGTGGTGTTCGGCTTTTGGGCCATGGTGCTGATGGTCTCCATGGTGGCCATCCTGGGTACCACCGAGGCTGCCGCCTACCTCAATTCGCGCAACTTCACGGAACCGATGTTTGTTTTTGCCATCGTGGTGGTGGCCGGCAGCCGTGCGGTGCTCACCTTGGCGGGCAAGTTCGTGAACTTGGTGGCCGATGCGCTGCCGGTAAAGGGCGGCATGGGCTTTTACTTTGTTGCGCTGTCGTTTCTGCCCTTGATGGGCTCACTCATCACCGAACCGGCGGCCATGACGCTGGCCGCACTCATGTTGCGAGATCGCATTTATGGTGTCGGCGTGTCCACGCGTTTGAAGTACGCCACCTTGGGCGTGCTGTTTGTCAATATTTCAATTGGCGGCACCCTGACCTCCTTTGCTGCGCCGCCGGTGCTGATGGTTGCTGCCAAGTGGAACTGGGACAGCTGGTTCATGCTGACCCATTTCGGCTGGCGGGCGGCCATTGCGGTCTTTGTGAACGCTTTCGTGGTCACCTTGCTGTTTCGAAGCGAATTGCGCGCGCTGCCAAAACAGGTGGCCTCGAACGCCGCCTCCATGCCCGCCTGGGTGATGGCGGTGCATGTGCTGTTCTTGGCGGGCGTCGTCGCATTTGCGCACCACCCTGCGGCCTTTATGGGTTTGCTGCTGTTCTTCATCGGATTTGCCCAGGCCTACCCCAAGTTCCAAGACCAGCGTTTGTTGCTGCGCGAGGGCTTGCTGGTGGCGTTTTTCCTGGCGGGTCTGGTGGTGCTGGGTGGCCAGCAGCAATGGTGGCTGGAGCCGCTGCTGCGCGGCATGGACGCCTCTACCGTGTACTACGGCGCGACCGCGTTGACGGCGATCACCGACAACGCCGCGTTGACCTACCTGGGATCGCTCGTGGAGGGCTTGAGCGACGAGTTCAAGTACGCGCTGGTGGCCGGTGCGGTAACCGGCGGTGGCCTGACCGTCATTGCCAACGCGCCCAACCCGGCAGGCTTTGCGATTTTGAAAGGCAGCTTCGAGGACGAGGCCATTCACCCCCTTGGTTTGTTGATCGCCGCCACCCCCCCGACATTGATGGCGGTGGTGGCGTTTCGCATGCTTTGATCGAATACAGTAAACGCATTCCCATTCAACTTTTCGAACCTTTGCAGGAGCCCTGCCATGCCGGCCGATAAATCCAAAATCATCTACACCCTGACCGACGAAGCGCCTTATCTGGCCACTGCTTCGTTCCTGCCCATCGTGCGTGCGTTTGCCGCGCCTGCGGGCATCGAGGTTACGCAGGCCGATATCTCGGTTGCGGCGCGCATTCTGGGCGAATTTTCGGACCACTTGCAAGAGCACCAGCGTGTGCCGGATTACCTTGCAGAACTGGGGCGGCTGACCTTGCTGCCGTCCACCAACATCATCAAGCTGCCCAATATCAGCGCTTCCGTGGGGCAGTTGACGGCCTGCATCAAGGAATTGCAAAGCAAGGGCTATGCGGTGCCTGACTACCCCGAGTCCCCCAAGACCGACGAAGAAAAGGCCATTCGCGCCCGCTACTCACGCTGCATTGGCAGCGCCGTCAACCCGGTGCTGCGCGAGGGCAACTCAGACCGCCGCGCGCCCAAGGCCGTCAAGGAGTACGCACGCAAGAACCCGCATGCCATGGCCGAGTGGAGCCAGGCCTCGCGCTCGCACGTATCACACATGCACAGCGGCGACTTCTACCACGGTGAAAAGTCCATGACACTGGACAAGCCGCGTGATGTGCGCATGGAGCTGATCACCAAGTCGGGCAAGACCATGGTGCTCAAGCCCAAGGTGTCGCTGCTCGACCGCGAGGTGATTGACAGCATGTTCATGAGCAAGCGCGCTTTGCTGGAGTTTTATGAGAAGGAGATTGAAGACGCGCACAAGACGGGCGTAATGTTCTCTCTGCACGTCAAGGCCACCATGATGAAGGTATCGCACCCGATTGTGTTTGGTCACTGCGTCAAGATTTTTTACAAGGACGCGTTTGCCAAGCACGCCAAGCTGTTTGAGGAACTGGGCGTTAACGTCAACAACGGCATGGCCGATCTGTACAACAAGATCGCCAACCTGCCGCAATCCAAGCAAGACGAAATCAAGCGTGATCTGCACGCCTGCCACGAAGGGCGCCCCGAACTGGCGATGGTGGACTCCGCCAAAGGCATCACCAATTTCCATTCGCCCAATGACGTGATCGTGGACGCCTCCATGCCCGCGATGATTCGCAATGGCGGCAAGATGTGGGGCGCTGACGGGCGTCTTAAGGATGTCAAGGCGGTGATGCCGGAGTCCACCTTTGCCCGCATCTACCAAGAAATCATCAACTTCTGCAAGTGGCACGGCGCCTTCGACCCGCGCACCATGGGCACCGTGCCCAACGTGGGCCTGATGGCGCAGCAGGCCGAAGAATACGGCTCGCACGACAAGACGTTTGAGATCAGCGAAGACGGCGTGGCCAACATCACCGACATCAACACCGGTGAGGTGCTGCTAAGCCAGAACGTGGAGCAGGGCGACATTTGGCGCATGTGCCAGTGCAAGGACGCCGCTATCCGCGACTGGGTCAAGCTGGCAGTCACCCGCGCGCGCAACTCCGGCATGCCCGTGGTGTTCTGGCTCGACCAGTACCGCCCGCACGAGGCGCAGCTCATCACCAAGGTGAAGATGTACCTGCACGAGCACAACACCGCAGGTCTGGACATCCAGATCATGAGCCAGGTGCGTGCCATGCGCTACAGCTTGGAGCGCGTCATCCGCGGTCTGGACACCATCAGCGCCACTGGCAACATCCTGCGCGACTACCTGACCGACCTGTTCCCCATCATGGAATTGGGCACCAGCGCCAAGATGTTGTCCATCGTGCCCCTGATGGCGGGCGGTGGCATGTACGAAACTGGTGCTGGCGGCTCTGCTCCCAAGCATGTGCAGCAGCTGGTCGAAGAGAACCATTTGCGCTGGGACTCGCTGGGCGAGTTTTTGGCGCTCGCGGTGAGCCTGGAAGACCTAGGCATCAAAACCGCCAACGAGAAGGCCAAGGTGCTGGCACGCACCTTGGACGCCGCTACCGGCAAACTCCTTGACAACAACAAGAACCCCTCGCCCAAGACCGGGCAGTTGGACAACCGCGGCAGCCAGTTCTACCTTGCTATGTACTGGGCCCAAGAGCTCGCAGCGCAGACCCAAGACGCCGAGTTGGCAGCGCGGTTCGCCCCCGTGGCCAGGGCATTGACCGAGAGCGAGAAGCAAATTGCCGACGAGCTGGCAGCGGTGCAGGGCCATCCGGTGGACATCGGTGGCTACTACCTGCCTGACCCAGACAAGGTGCAGACCATCATGCGCCCGAGCAAAACTTTTAACACCATCGTGGACAGCCTCGCGGCCTAGTCGTTGCTGCCGTCGGCGTGACCTGACACGGCTGTGCATCCGGCGTAACCGGCAGTGCCCTGTGGGGTGCACACCGGTGTGCCGACGTGCACCGGTGGGCAGACCGTACCATCCGGGGCTATGCGTATCCTTGACCAAAGCGGCTGGCACCGGCGTGCCACCTTTCTGCATTTCCGGGCTTTTGAGCAGCCGTACTTCAACCTCTGCACCGAGCTCGATGTCACGGCGCTCAAGGCCTTCTTGGCAGCCCGGGCCGACAAGCGGTTTTTTCTTGCCTACCACTACCTGACCCTGCGTGCCCTCAACAGCGTAGAGGAGTTTCGCCACCGCCTGCAAGGCGACGACGTGGTCGTCCACGACACCGTGCACGGCAGCACCACGGTCTTACGCTCGGATGACAGCTTTGCGTTTGCCGACCTGGTCTTGCATGAAGCCTGGGAGGTGTTTGCCCTACACGCCGCAGCCGGCATTGCGCAGGCGCAGGACCCGCGCACTGGGTTCAGCCCGACCCAGGCGGAAACCAATGTGGTGCACTTCAGTACCTTGCCCTGGGTCCGGTTCACCGCCTTGAGCCATCCGCAGCGTACGACGGCGCCCACCGCGATCCCCAAGATCTCCTTTGGCAAGCTGTCGCAGGATGGCGACCGGTGGATGCTGCCGCTGTCGGTAGAGGTGCACCATGCGTTGGTGGATGGGGTGCATGTCGGGCGCATGCTGGAGCGTTTGGAGGCCATGCTGGCGCAGCCACACGACCTTCTGGTAGCGCCGCCAGCGCCTTTGGGCGCGTAGCCCCGTTTCACGTGCCCGGGCGCACTTGCGCGGCGCGTAACCACCGCAGTACGGCACCCACGGCCTACTGCCTGAATCCCCACCGGCAAAAAGGCTCTTGCAGCCCCCAGGTGGAGTGCCCCGCATCGCGCATCTACCATGGGCCGCATTTACAGGAGTGCCCCCATGAAATGCCCCACTTGTCCGGATGCAACCTTGGTAATGACCGACCGCCAGGGAATTGAGATTGACTACTGCCCCCAGTGCCGTGGTGTGTGGCTGGACCGCGGTGAGCTTGACAAAATCATCGAGCGCGGCACGCAGGCCGCACCACAGCGCGCCGCGGCGCCTCCCCCGGCGCAGCAGCCACCCCAGCAGCACTACCCGCACCCTACGCGCCACCCCGACTTTGAGGACTCGGATTTCAAGCGGCGCAGTCCCTACGGCTACCGCAAGCCCAAGTCTTGGTTGAGCGACATCTTCGATTGAGGTGACATCACGCGCTGCCTGGGGGTGCTTTCTGCGCCAGGCAAGCCGCTAGCCGGGATGCACAGGCGTCTTCCTCGGCACCGTCAAGCCAGTCAATCCACCCGGTTTCGCGCTGCTGCACCCAGGCTAGAAACGTGGCAACGCCATCGGGTTGCTGGGCCAAGTCGGCAAAGGTATCGAAGCCCGATTCCAGAAAACGTTGCAAGTTGCCCAAGCCCGAGGCCAGCGCCGGTTTGCGCATGAGTTTGAGCATCAGCCGCAGGCCGGGCAAGCGGGTCAGACGCTCCAGTTCTTTGCCGGTGTGCAACACCATTTGCAATTGGCTGGCCCGCTGTGCAGTGGCTGCGATCTGGCGCCACGCGCGCACGTAGCGCAGGGCCTGGGGCGTGTCGGACTCCAGCGTCGGCGCCATCCAGGCGTGGGCCAGCGCAGAGTCCAACTCTTCGGTCAGCACATGCAACTGGGCCAGCGTGGTGGCGGTGGCGACCACCTGCTTGGGGAACAGGGTTTGCAACGCGTCCGCAATGCGGGCGAACTGTGCGTCGCGCTCGGCAAAGTCGTGCGCGCCATACAACTCGCTCAGAAAAAACTGGGTCGCCGCACCGTAAGGGCTTTGGTCCAGCAGGTCGGCGTAGGTGCCTGCAAATCGCTGCGCTTGCAGCCGCTTCACTGCACGCAGTGCCTCGCCCAGGGCGGGCGAACTCTGCGCTTGAGCGCGTAGCGCCGCCACCCGCGCAATCGCGTCTCGAATGGTGTGTGCCGCGTCCATAGCGCCAGACCCCAGGCGGCCTAGGTCAGCGGTAGAAGGCTTCGACAGCGCCCTTGATTTTGATCAGCAGGGGTTGCCCTTTGCGGTCCCGTGTTTTGCCTGCGGGTACCTTGATCCAGCCTTCGCTGATGCAGTACTCCTCTACATCGTTGCGATCCTTGCCGTTGAGGCGGATGCCAATTTCGTGCTCGAACACCGCGGCCACGTGGTGCGGACTTCGCGGGTCCACCGACAAGCGGTCGGGCAATGCGGGGGCTGCTGTGGGGGTAGGGGTAGTGGTATCGCTCATTGAGGGTATTCCAGTGCGGCGCAGGTGCCTGCGCAGTGGCGGAATTATGCGATGGCCCCAAAGGCTTGCCGACGCGCCCGGTCTAGGGGCGCGCCGGCATGGAGCGCGATTACTTGCGGCGTGCGGGTGCTTTGACCGAGTTCAAAGCGGTGTCCACCACCGTGGCAGCTTGCTTTTCGGCCAGTTCGACGGCCTTTTTGCTGGCGGTTTTGGCGGATTCAACGGCTTGCTGCCCAGCGGCTACGGCAGTCTTTATTACCGCCACCACCGACTCGCTGCCAGCAGGCGCGTTCTTGGCCATTTCGTCCAAGGTGGAAACCATGGCTTTTTGGCTCTGTGCGGTTTTTGCTTCCACCACTTCGGTCAAGGCGGCGCCAGTTTCGCTGGCAATCGCGTACACCGAGCGGCTGTAGGCCACCGAGCGCTCTGCCAGGGGCTTGACCCATGCAGCTTGCACGGCCATGGCGTCAGCCGGGGTCTTGGCTGCAAACACCGACATCAGGTCGGCGCTGGAGTCCAGCACCACCGACTTGGTGGCTGCGACGTTGAGTTCCACCAGCTTTTCAAAGCCCGCCAGTGCGGTGGCAGCGATGGTTTGGGCCTCGGCCAGTGCGGCTTTGTTGGCGGCCAGAATGTTGTCGATGTTCAGTGTGGTCATGCAATGCTCCTAAGGGTTGAAAAAACTACCTGGTGCACCGCGGATACTGATATGTTGCAGTGCAGCATAGACGCGATCTTAGCGCCTTGATAGTGCTTGGCAAGTACTTTTTGTTGCGTTGCAGCAACTTAGATGTTTTCACCTAAAACCCATCGACATGGGGTGCAGGAGTGCTTGCTTTGTGGGCACATACGGTAGCCGGGCGGATGCCTTAAAGCGCGTGCTGACAGAATCTGCGTTGGAGCACACTTGCTCCACCTTCACCCGAGCCCACGCCATGCCCCCGACCCACCCCAACGCTCCCCGCATCCCCCGCATACCCGATGAACAACTGGCTCCGCATGATCTGGTTGAGGCGATCCGCAAGCGCCGTGGCGGCACGCTGCTTAACTTGGACCGTATGCTGCTCAATAGCCCGGCCTACGCCCTGGGCTGGAACAGCTTCATGGGAGCGGTACGAACCAGCCTGTCCTTGGACCCCAAGCTGCGCGAGCTGGCGATTTGCGCCGTGGCAGTACTCAACCGCGCGCACTACGAGTGGGTCCAGCATGCGCCGGAGTTGCTGCAAGCGGGAGGCACCCAGGCGCAGCTGGATCGGCTGGCCGACGTCGATGCGGCCGCCCAAGACGCCGCGCTTTTTGACGCAGCCGAGCGCGCCACCTTGGCGTTGACGATTGCCATGACCCGCCAGGTGCAGGTCAGCGATGCCTGCTTCGCCCAGATCCGGGCGGCCTTGCCCACGCCGCAAAGCCAGGTCGAGCTGGCAGGCGTGATTGCTGCTTACAACATGGTTTCGCGCTTCTTGGAGGCCTTGCAGGTCGCACCGGAATGATGCATGCATCGTCCCTGTGCGTGCCCGTAAGTTAAGGCAGGCGCTACACCAAAGAGCACCATGGACAAACACTACCTGACCCCCTTGTTCTCGCCGCAGTCAATCGTGGTATTTGCCGGCAGTACCGATGACCCCAAGGGCCGCAGCGTGCAGGCACGCCAGGTCGTCGCGGCGTTGAAGGCGCAAAACTTCCTGGGC
The DNA here is from genome assembly GCA_044346035.1 of Rhodoferax sp. Lineage (GTDB taxonomy): Bacteria > Pseudomonadota > Gammaproteobacteria > Burkholderiales > Burkholderiaceae_C > Allorhodoferax. The sequence goes on from JBIIZY010000033.1 coordinate 17,574, forward strand.
ACGCTGGCGTTTCTTGACATTCACACCACCGGTACCCTGGCCGATCTGGCGCAGAGCCGCGCCGACTTGGCCATCATTGCTTTGGCCCCGCACGAGTTAGCAGACGCGCTGGAGATTGCCGGCCGCATGGCCTGCCGCTGCGCGCTGCTGGTGTCCAGTGGCATCGGTGCTGAGCAAGCCGCACAGCTCAAAAAGATAGCCAAGCGCGAGAACGTTTTGTTACTGGGTCCCAACTCCATGGGCTTGCAAAACCCGTTGATGGGGCTCAATGCCAGCACGCTGGGGCCGCTGGCCGCCAAAGGCACTTTGGCTTTGGTGTCGCAGTCGGGCGCGCTGACCACCGCCATGCTGGACTGGGCCCACAGCAACGCCGTGGGTTTCTCTAAGGTGGTGTCGCTGGGCGCCAACACGGCGGTGGATATTGCGCAGGTGCTGGACTACCTGGCCCATGACGGCAGCACCCAAAGCATCCTGGTGTACCTGGAGGGAATCGCCAACGCCCGCCAGTTCATGAGTGCACTGCGCAGCGCCGCCAACGCCAAGCCGGTGATCGTGCTCAAAGCTGGACGCAAGCCCGCAGGCAATGCAGCGGCACAGACCCACAGCGGTGCCATCGTGGGCAGTGACGATGTGTTCGACGCTGTCTTGCGCCGCGCCGGCGCGGTGCGGGTGGGCTCGTTTGTAGAGCTTTTTTCTGCTGCCAAGTGCCTGGCTTCAAGCTACCGGCCCGTCGGCCAGCGGCTGGCCGTTATCACCAACGGCGGTGGTCCCGGCGTGTTGGCAGCCGATGCGCTCAACCACATCGGCTTGCAACTGGGGCGGCTCTCCCCCGAGGTGGCGGAGCGACTCAAGACGCAGCTGTCGGCCCTGGCGGTTTGCGCGGACTTGGTCGACCTGTCCGAGGACGCCACCGCCGAGCACTACCGCGCCGCCACAGAAGCCGCCGACAAAGACCGTGCGGTGGACGGTGTGTTGGTGTTGTTTTCTCCCAAGTCCGGCACACCGGCCACTGCTGTAGCGAATGCCGTGGCCCAGGTCAAGACGACCATGGTCAAGCCCTTGCTGACCTGCTGGATGGGTGACGCCACCGTGGCTGGCGCGCGCGCGGTGTTTAACCAAGCGGCCATCCCCACGTTTCGCACCCCAGAGGCCGCAGTCGGGGCCTTTGGCAACATCGCCACCTTCTACCAAAACCAGCGCTTGCTGCAGCAGACGCCGCCGCCCCTGAGTGCCCTGGCCAAGCCCGACATCGAGGGCGCACGCCTGGTCATCGAGACGGTCTTGGCAGAGCGGCGCAAGGTGCTGACCGAGATGGAGAGCAAGACCTTGCTGTCTTGCTTCCACATCCCGGTGACCAACACCATATTGGCGCGCAGCGCCAACGAGGCCATGATGGTGGCTGCGCAGCTGGGCTTTCCGGTGGCGCTCAAGATTGCCTCACCCGATATCAGCCACAAGAGTGATGTGATGGGTGTGGCCCTCAACATCATGAATGCCGCCAGTGCACGCGACAACTACAACGACATGGTGGAGCGGGTCAAGCGATTGCAGCCCGAGGCGGCCATCAACGGCGTTACCGTGCAGAAGATGGCCCACGCCCGCCGTGGCCGCGAGATTTATGTGGGGCTGGTCACTGACGAGCCGTTCGGCCCGGTGATCGTGTTTGGTGCTGGCGGCGCCATGATCGAACTGTTCAACGACCGTGCGATGGAGCTGCCACCCTTGAATCAGTTTTTGGCGCGCCGCTTAATCGACCGCTCGCGTGTGGCCGAAACCCTGGGCGCCTGGCGTGGTGCCAGCCCGGTGAATTTCGAGGCCTTGGAGCAGATCCTGCTGCGCGTCTCGGAAATGGTGTGCGAGCTGCCCCAGCTGCGCGAGATGGACATCAACCCCATCATCATTGACGACGGCGGCGCGGTGGCCGTGGATGCGCGCATCGTGATTGACAGCGCGCCGCAGGCCAGCAGTGGGTCGGCCAGTCACTACAACCACCTCTCCATCCTGCCCTACCCGGCGCGCTACGAGCAGGTGTTGCCCTTGCGTGGTGGCGGTGAGTACACCATCCGCCCCATCCACCCAGACGACGCCCAGATGCTCAAGCGGCTGGTGCGCGAGCTCTCGCCGCAAAGCCGCTATTTCCGGTTTGTCTCGTCCATGGCCGAGCTGCCGCCGCTCTTGCTGGCGCGTTTCACCCTGATTGATTACGACCGCGAGATGGCGCTGGTCGCGGTGGTCAAGGAGCGCGTGTCAGACGCACAGGGCAGCATCGAAGAGACCGAGCGCATTGTGGGCGTGTCGCGCTACGTTACCAACCCCGACCGCGCCAGCTGCGAGTTTGCACTGGTGGTGGCGGACGACTTCAATGGCCAAGGTTTGGGCTCTCGGCTGATGGAAAACATCATGGAAGTGGCCCGCGAGAAGGGCCTGTCTGAAATTGAGGGCTTGGTGCTCACCGGCAATACGCCAATGCTCAAACTCATGCGCGCGCTGGGTTTCACCGTCAAGCCGTATGCGGACGACCCGGACTTCAAGCTGGTGTCGCATGCCTTGTAGTGGCGACGAGGTAGTCCGGTCTTTGACTTACGTGTAAGCGATTTGGGCCATCCAAGGTTTCGGTCTATGCAACGGTACGAGATGTCGGAAGTCCAGACGCCATGTGCTTCGCATGGTCTCAGGAATAATGGCGTCTCAAGGACCGTATATGCACATCGATAGTCTCAGTCAGAAGCTCCCGACGGAACGAATTCGCGCAGCAGACGCAGTGCTCCCAGCACGAACCGCAGGCCAGTTTGGCGGGAAAACCATCTATGGCGTCTCCGTGCCAGGCGCCGTCGCTTGGCGCACGAACGTAGCCTGTCATCCACAACGTGCGTTCGGGGAACCAAGCATCCCCATCAAGGAGTTCACTCGATGCAAGCTGTTGCAGGTCGGCAGGCCCACTGGAAGATATGGCCAGCCGCATAAAGTGGTTCATCGCCGATCAC